>JAUYDS010000118.1 GCA_030691735.1 Candidatus Aminicenantota bacterium | reverse complement strand
CAAGGGACGAGCCTTCGCGGCGGAAGTGGACCCCCGGGCAAAGCCCGGGGCACTCACCCGCGATGTAAATACGCGGCTGAGTACGGCGGAAACGGATCCCCAGACAAAGCCTGGGGCCCCTGCCGCCGCCCCGGCCGCCGTCGCGGGGGAGGCGCGTCGCTCAGATCCGGATGAAGATCTTCTTCTTAAAGAGCGGCAGCATGAGGAGGACCCAGAGAAGGATCAGGAGCAGAGGATAGATCAGCGAGCCCAGGAACGGGCCGGCCGCTGGAGAGAGGACATGATCATAAAGATAAGTGATGGGACTGACGGTCTTGCCGGCGTCGGAGATCTTGATCAACAGGAGGAGCTTGACCATGAGCGTCGAGCCGGCGAAGACGGTGATGGCGTTCGTCCCCAGGACGAGAAATGGATACGCCCATTTTTTGACGCCCATGAATTCGATCAGGATATAGCAGACGCCGAACACGATCAAGGCCATCCCGGCCGTGAAGATGACGAACGTGCTCGTCCAGAGCTGCTTGTTGATCGGAAAATAGGGGTGGAGAAGAACCCCGGCCAAGGTCAGGAGAATGCCGGCTGAAAAGAACCCGGTCATCTTTCGGAAATTCGTCCGGTTGGTCCGCAGCCAGTCCCCGGCCAGCGTCCCGAGCAGAACCGTGACAATCGCCGGCAGCGTGCTTAAGATTCCTTCCGGATCGAAGTCGGGCTTGTAGAGATGGCCGCCGAGGAGCTTCGCGTCGATGAAGCCGGCCAGGCTGCCTTTGGCTTCGAGGACGCCGGGGCCGTAGCCCGGAACGGGCACGAACGTCATCAGCGCCCAGGTCCCGGCGAGGACGACCAGGGACAGGGCGATCCGCGACTTCGCCTTCGTGTTCAGATAGATCAGCGCCCCGATCAGAAAACAGACGGCGATCCGCTGGAGGACACCGGGAATTCGCATCGTGGCGAAGCGAAAGCGGGGGAACAGATGGAGAAAGAGCCCGACGGCGAAGATCGTCGCCGAGCGCTGGAAGATCTTGCCGTAAAGGCTGCGGACGGAACGCCCTTCTTCTTCCCGCCGCGAAAAGGAGAGCGATATCGAGATCCCGACGATGAACAGGAAGAAGGGGAAGATGAGGTCCGTGGGCGTCCAGCCGTGCCTGACCGCGTGGCGGAGCGGCGGATAGATATAGCTCCAGCTGGCCGGGTTGTTGACCAGGACCATGGCCGCGATCGTCAGGCCGCGAAAAGCGTCGACCGAGATCAACCGTTCCTGGGACATCCTTTTCTCCTTAGCCTAGCTGTAATCAAGAAAAATAGAACCGTCCCCTTTTCCAAGAAAAGAAATCCCCCCTCTCCCCTTGGCGATGGGGAAAGGGGGGCAGGAACTTAGTTTCTGGATCGCTCGCGCATTAATAATTGATGTAGAACGTTACGGCAAACTTCCGCGGAGAAACATAGGATGTGGCCGTTTTGAACGTCGGCTGATCGGACCTCATGTCGACCGACATGATCGTCTGCGTATCGAAGAGATTCATCATCCGGGCTTCGATGATCCCCTGGAATCTCCCGCCCAGCGGGATCGAATAGGATAACTGGAGGTCCAAGTTGGGCCACGTGGACAGCCTGTTGCTCCCGGCCTTCTCGACATACATATAGTAGTTGCCGTAATAATCCTTCATCCGGGCTTCCCAAGGCCGGCCGCTTTGGACCCGGAGGTAGCCGCCCAGGGTCAGATTCTTAAAGAACTCCCACGTTCCGAACATTTTGAGCACGTGCGTCCGATCGCCGGACATGAATCCCGTGCGCAGAGAGTCCTCGATATACAATCCGGGCGCGTCCTCGATATACGAAGACGCGTAAAAGAGCGACGTTCCGGGAGCATAATCCAAGTCCCAGTTCCCGTACAGTTTGCTCCAGGTATACATGGCCGTCAGGGACCAGCGGTCCGACCACTGCTTCTTCACCTCGAGGGTGAAGGCCGTGTAGGTCCGTTTGGCCGTGACGCCCGTGGCGACGATGTTGCCGTTGACGTCCTTGAGGTCGCCGTCCAGGTTTCCGTAGACGAAGCTCGAGGGCGAGGTGAGCCTATTAACCGTCGGATAATCCTCGATGACATGCTTCACGTTTCGATACTGACCCCAGAGCTCGATGGTCCAATATTTCATGAAAGGCCGGCTGTAGCCGAAGACGAACTCATCGGACGTGGTCGGCTTGAGATTGGGCAGGATGACCTTTCCCGTTTCCGACGCCTGGGGCATGTCATAGACCTTGCTGCCGTCGGCCAGCAGAAAATACGCGTCCTGGCGGTAGACCCGGAGGGGCGCCGCGGCCCGGGCCAGACTGCGGTTGTCCATGTTGTTGTACCGGCCCCAGTTGGCAAAGAGCTTGTCGCCGGCTTTTTTGTCGAGCATGTACGTAAAACCGATCCGGGGCTGGATTTCTTTGCCGAAATCAAAGGTCAAGAACGTCTTTTTCCCGGTGGAGGTTTGTGTGCTGAACTCATCCCGGTTGGCCAGCACCCCGAGGGTGAAGGTCAGCCGTTCGCCGATGCTGACCGTATCCTGGACGAAGAACGAATACGTCCGGCCTCTCGAGTCCTGCGGGGCCTGTTTGGGATAGTACCGGGCGCGGAATCCCGGCCTCCTCAGCGAATCATATGTCGAAGGGCCCGTGGGATAGTAAATGATGCTGCCCCAACCGTTGGCCTCCCGTTCCAGGTATTCGCCGCCGTCATCAAATGCGAATCCGGCTTTGATGAGGTGGTTATGGCCGGAAAAATCCAGGTACTGATGGAGGACGAACTTGAGCTCGTCCCGGAAGAAATTCTGGGTGTTGTATTCCGACCCCGCGCCGACATACTGGCCGGATAGTTTCGCTCCTCCGACCGTGCTGAACTCGGCCGCGGTCTGGAAATAGCCCATCAGCTCGGGATGCTGCGAATTCCAGGTCGGCTGGTAGCCCAGGCTCTTGTCAGGAACGCTCTTGTAGTCATTATTGACGTGATCGTACTTGAGCTCGAGGTATGTGGACTGAGAGATCGTCCAGGCCCAGGATAAATAGAGCACGCGGTTCAGGCCGTTGCCCGTGACCGAGACGTCGGGATGGTCGTTGACGCCCACGCCGGCGTTCTCGTCGCTGTAATCGTTGTTCCGGATGCTGGCCGTGATGAGGTGATTGGGGAAAGGGTTGGCGCTCAGCTTGAAGAAGAACTCGTTCGCGATCGATTTGGCATCAGGAACCGACCCCAGGTTGTTGATCCGTCCCGTCGTCGTCGACCGGGGAATATTTCCGGACGCATAGAACCATAACTTGTCCTTGACGATGGGGCCGCCGAACGATAAGGCCGGATTGTAGCGGTTGTATTTCGTGACGATGCTGGCGTCCCGGCTCTTTCCGGTGAAGCTCGCCGGCTCCGCCACCAGCCGGAACGAACCCGAGAACTGATTCGTCCCCGACTTGGTGATGGCGTTCGTGACCATGCCCGCGGCCCGGCCGAACTCGGCGCTGATGGCGCCCCGTTTGATGCTGACTTCGGCTATGTCGAGCTCCGAGAAATTGGCCCCGAGGGTCCCGAAGAACGGGTTGGTGATGTTGGACCCGTCATAAAGGAAAACGTTGTCCTGCTTGTTCCCGCCCGCGTTGGGCGCGAAGTCGCGGTTATCGGCGACGCCGGGCGCCAGCTGCCACAGGGAGGAATATGAACGCCCCAGGGGGAGCTTTTCGATCATCTGTTTCTGCCAGTTCGAGGCGATCTCCGTCGATTTGAGGTCGATGACCGGGGACCTGGCGGTGACCGTCACTTCCTCGGCGACCTTTCCGGTCGGGACCATGACCACCGTGACCTGGGCCGATTTGCCCATCCCGACGATGACGTCCTCTTTCTCGTTGATCGCCGTCAGATCGGAGTGACTTGCGGTCAGGAGGTAGGTGCCGGGCGGAAGGCCCGGGAACCGGAATAGGCCGTCTTTCCCCGTCGTGAAGGAGCGTCCGGCGGGCAGGAGCTCGCTCGAGATCTTGACGACGGCATTGGCCACGAGAGCTCCGTCGACCAACTTGATGACGCCCGTGATGGAACCCCGTTCCTGGGCGAAGAGCCCGGACAAGCCGGTCAGGATGAGAAAGAACAACACGCCCGCAAAGAACCTTTTCATAATTCCCTCCTTAAATATGAGTCTGAAGCTAACCTTCACTATTTCGCGGGAATCCGGAATTCCTGGAAACGCTGGTTGTCTCTCTCGACGACGAAAACGTTCCCTTTCCCGTTGACGGCGATGCCGAAGGGCGCCGTCATCTGGCCGTCCCCGCTCCCGGGCACACCCCATTGGCAGACGAGCTTGCCGGTCGGATCGAATTTGAGGAGCCGGTTGTTTCCCGTATCGGCGATATAAACATGATCGAACGAATCGGTGCAGACGCCCATGGGCGCTTTGAACTCGCCGTTCCCCGACCCCGACTTGCCCCAGACGCCGAGCGGTTCCCCTTCGGGGCCGAATTTCTGGACGCGGGAGCGATCGATCACGATCACCTCGTTCTTCGCCCCGACCGTCAAAGCCGTCGGAAGGACGAACTCGCCCGTCAACGTTCCCTGTTTTCCCCACGTTTTCTTCAGAACGCCTTCTTTCGAATACTTGACGATCCGGTTGTTGTACGTGTCGGCGACATAAACGTCGCCGGCGGCGTCGATAGCGATGCCGGTCGGCCCGGACAGTTCGTTCGGATTCGGACCCGCTTCTCCCCACCTTTTCAGGAATTTTCCGGTCTTATCGAATTTCAGGACCGAGCATGCCTTGGAATCCGTGATGTAGACGTTGCCCGCCCCGTCGACGGCGGCGCCGGCCGGTACCTTGAGGGCCCTCGATTCCCGTCCCGCGTCGCCCCAGGAGGCCTGAAAACGGGACTCGGCGTCGAACTTTTTCACCTTGACGTCGCTCTCGTCGAGGACATAGAAGTTCCCGTCCTTGTCGAAGGCCAGGGCTTTGGGCTGCTTGAAGAATTTGAGTTCCGGGCCGCCGTTCTTCTGGAAAAAGACATACGTATTGACGATCAAAGTCGCCGACAGCGAGACGGGGCCCGTGCTGCCCTCCGGGATCAGAGCGGTCGCGTCCCAATCGGCGTAGTTGTCGCGGACGAGCTTGACCGCATGGCTTCCGTAGGGGACAAAGGGCAGCTCGTAATCGGTCAGCTTGCCGGTGTTCTTTCCGTCGACGAAGACTTGAGCGCCGTTGGGGACGGAGCTGACGACGAGGTTCCGACCGAGGCTCTCGAGGGTGTAATCCTTGACCGTCATGGCCTGCATCAGGAACAGCTCCTCTTTGATCGGCCTGTATCCTTCTTTTTCCACCTCCAAGGTGAACTTGGGGACGGTCGAACGATAGACATCGGGAGACATGCCGACTGATTTGCCGTTGATCTTTAAAACCGCTTCTTTCGGCTTGGTCGTGATCTGCAGGTTGTATTCGACGAGGAGGCCTTTAGAGAGCTTCTCGGCGTGCTCGATGAGGCCGCTGTCTAAGGGATCGGAGATGTTCTTGGTGATCTCTTTGGCATAGGCGTAATCCACGTCGAACATGTTTTTGAACTCTTTCAAAGCGCCGTAGTTGTCGTCCTTCTTGCGGCAAGCCTGGCCGATCCAAAAATAGAGCTCACAGGCGATCTGTTTCTGTTTCTGGCGGTCGTCGATATTGAATGACTTGGCGATCAGGGGCATCAGGTCGCTCAGGGCCTTGTCCGGCTCGTTCTCCTGCCGGATGAGCTTCTTGTCCTCGTCCATCTTGATCTCGATCTCGGCGACGATCTCCGCTTGGGATCGGACCCGTCCGGAGGAGCTCAAGGTCTGCTGGGCCTCATTTTCGGTGATCTCCTCGACCAACATTGCGTGGATGTAGCCGGCGATCTTGACGCCGGCCTTGGTCACGTAGACCTTGTAGAATTGCCCCTGTTTGGGCTCGGCGTCCAGCACGCTCTCGAGAGGGACGGTCGTCAGGGTCTGACCGCCGATGGCGGGGGCAGCTTTGACGGGGGCTTTATCGACCGTCACCCTCACTTTGATCGTCAGCCCGGCGAAGACGAACCCGAAGAGAACCAAAAGAAACCCGAAGATCAGTCCCGCCCGAACCAACCGTTTGTTTATGACATCCATCGCCCCCTCCCTTGCTTAACCGATTCTCATCCCGCGCCCGTCAGCTTCCAAGTTTTCCCCTGCTTGCGCAATTGCCAGGTCTCGTTTCCCTCGAACATCGTTTTCTTACCGTCCTTCTTGTAGACGGCCGTCATAAGATAGGAGAAGCTCGCCTTGGCATCCGTCCGGCTGGAGAACGTCACCGAAATGCCGGAGATCGATAACGAGATACCGTCGTACCCGTTGAACAGAATTTTATGCTCTCCCTGCCACTGGTCGGACAGAGCCGGCGAACCCACATCGCTGAGTAAAGTCATCAGATCTTTGCTCTCTTCGGACAGCCGATGTCTTTCGATCAGAGCCAGGATGTCCTTCTTGGACAAGGCCGTGTCCGCTTGAAAGAGATATCGCTGCGCTTCGGCATTGTCCTTGTCGATATTCAAAACCTTTTCCATGTCCAGGACGCACTGAGCGAAGTTGCCTTGATTATAGCTCGAAACGCCGGATTGGAGAAACGGGGCGACCTGCCCGGAGAGGAGCCCGCTCCGGGCCTTGTTCATATAGTCCTGAGCGACCGGGTCGGCGGGATATTTGGCCAGGACATCCTGGGCCAATTGGACGGCATCCGCGTATTTTTTCTGGTCAAAGGATTCTTTCAGTTTGGACAGGTCCTCGTTCGACGGGCCGGCCGATTCCGTTTTCGGAACGGGATTGTTCGTCGGCCCGGCGGTTTGGGACGGGCCGGTTTTCGACACCTTCGCGCTGGTTCCGAGCACCGCCGCTTTCGGGTCCGGCCCGGAGGTTTTTCCGGATCCGGGCGAGAGCAGAACGATGGCTCCCGCAACAACGCCGATGCCGGCCAGCGCCAGAGCCGCGATGAGCCCTGTTTTTCGTTTGGCGCCCCCGGCCGCACGGGCCTCTTTTTCCACTTCGAAGGCCAGCGTCTGCCCCAGGATCGTTCCGGCGCTTTCCAGGCCTCCGATCAACTGCCGGCAGTTCTGGTAGCGGTCTTCGGGATTCTTGGCCAGTGTCTTTTGAACGACCAGATCATAGCCGACGGGAATGTCATTGTTGATCTCCGTGATCCGTCGGGGCTCTTCGTTGACGATCTTATAGACGATGGTCGAGATGTTTTCCCCTTCAAACGGCATCTTGCCCGAGAGGAGCTCATATAGAATGATGCCCAAGGCGAAGATGTCCGAGCGCCGGTCGATGGTCTGGCCTTTGATCTGTTCGGGCGACATGTAGCTCAAGGTCCCAACCGCCGTCCCCGACTGGGTCATGGTCGACGTATCCATCCGGGCCACGCCGAAGTCGGCGAGAAAGGGCTTATTGGACTTGTCGATCAGGATATTGGCCGGCTTGATGTCGCGGTGGACGATGCCGCTGTTGTGGGCGTAGTCCAAGGCGTCGGCGACGGGTTTCATCAGCGCGTCGACCTCGGGGGGAGCGAGACGTCTCCCCGAATCGATCAGCGCCTGGAGGCTCTGCCCTTCGATATACTGCATGACGATATAGGTCAGGTCCTCCTCCCGGCCGACGTCATAGACCGTGACGATATTGGGATGGGAGAGTTTTCCGGCGGCGCGGGCTTCCCGGATGAACCGGGCCATCAGGTCGTCCTTCTGGGTCCCATCCTGAAAATTGTCGAAGCGGATGGTCTTGATGGCCACTTCCCGCTCGATGTCGGGATCGAGGGCCTTATAGACGATCCCCATGCCGCCCTTGCCCAGCATGCCGAGGATCTTATATTTCCCGATCTTGTCCATGGACCCGCACTAGCGAACGGACCTTATCATCTCGTTAAAAAATCCCGTCTTTCCATGATAAAAATCAATAATATAAATATATGAAGGGACGGAAGTTGTCAAGGCGCGACGGCTGAGGCCATCGAGCTATTTGCCGGCGAGCGTGATACAGGATCGGTTATTGGCCTCATCCTGTTCAGGGATCTTACTTTTCGGGTCGACCGTCGCGCAGATCTCAAACAATCCGATCCCCAGCTTCAATGGGGACGAGAAACCGAAACTGTCTCCGGCGGTCAGTTCCCTGATCTTTTTCTCGAATTTTCTGAGCAGCTGCCGGGGGGCATGGGCGTTTCTGACTGTGACTACGCAGAGCGATTCCGGGGACGGAGCCGTTCCCGTGTTTTTGACGGTGACCGTTATCGAGACGCTTTTGACAAAAGCGACTTTCGCGGAAGATTCAAGGCTCGTGACCAGATCCGGCCTGGGATCGGGCTTCGTGATGGTGAAGGTTGAGTCACTTTGATCCCGGGCGCGGTTGCCCTTCAAGTCGGACACTTCGATCAACACAAGGCAGCCCGTTGACGCGAGATGCGGGACGTTCCAGGTAAAGGAAGCAGGATTCTCCTGAAGGCTCTTTACAAGCTCCGTCGTGGATCCGGAATCCGTGGAGTAGAGGATGGTGATGCCTGTGATGTCAGCCCCTTCAGAAACAAGCCAGGTAATCGTCCGCTTTTCTCCGGCTTTCCAGACTTCGCCGCCGTTGGGAGAAGTCAGCCGGACGGAAAGGCCTGGGATGTGTTCCGCGGCAGCTTGGGGGCCGGGACACGGTTCCGCCCGGCCGGCCGCCGGAGTGACAATTAGCGCGGCAAACACAACCGCCAGCTTATATGCGGCCAGGGCCGTTTTTTGGAGAAGATTACCCTTCCCCTTCTTAATCATTGCTCCTAATCCCATCCCTCCCCCTTTAGGCTTCCATCTAAATAAAAATATCGGTGTTACGGTAATTCTGGAGTGGTGACCCTATAAGCGGCAGGACGAGATAAGCTGCCAGGATTTTCCTAGAAGTCCCCATTCTCTTGCTGTCCATGTTTTCTATGAAGATTAGAACTTAAGTTTAATGACAATCTGCGGCGGGAGCAAGTCTTCTGACGGAGCCCAAAATTGCCGATAGAGCCTGTCATCGCGAGGAGCGAAGCGACGTGGCGATCTCGTAGGCCCCAACGAACGGAAGGAGATATTGTTTAACTGGCTGAAGTTCCGTTTCGACGTAGGCAGCAGGGAGTCCGGCGTTCTTGAGCTTGCCCGCGGTTCCTTGGCCCGCCTTCCGCTATTTTAAACTCGATTTGAAATCCCATCTTGTCACGATTTATCATCCCTGAGGATGGGACGAGGTAAAACCGGCGGATGAATGCTTATTCAGCCAGTGTAGCGGAAAACGAAATTCTTATCCTTTGAAGTTCTATTTTTCTCTTTCCCGCTTTTTTCTCTTTTTCTTTTCGCCTTTTCTTTTTTTTCTCTGTCTCTTTTCTCTTTTTCTTTTGTCATTGATTTGCTTCTTTTTTTGGTGATTCCTCTTTTTTCCCCTTATGCCAAACGACAATCAACGCCAACAGACAATCATTTTCCCATCCTGACCAAGTTATCTTTTTTCTATAATCTCGAGATTAATTCTCTTTTTCAGCTTCATTCCTGCAGCACCCAAAATAACTCTGATGGCCTGAACGTTTCTTCCCTGCTTCCCAATAACCTTACCTACATCTTCCGGAGCAACATTTAATTCGATGATTGAGCTCTGTTGGCCGTCTAATTGGGAAACCTTCACTTGGTCTGGCTTGTCCACTAATGATTTGACAATCATTTCAACGAGTTCTTTCACTGTTAACTCCTTTAAAGCTTAAATTGTTTTTTTCAATCAAGATTATTGACTGTAATCATTTTTTTCTTCTTCCCCGACGGGAAGGAATCGTAAGCTGCAATATAAGCTTATTTTTTTCGCTCTTTCTTTGTGTCCTCTTTTTCTGCTCGTTCCTTTGAATTCTAGTTTTTCTTATAAGATTTTCTAACTTTTCTTTCCCGTTGTGAAGGACTCCCATTATAACCTCCCCTTCTTGTATATTCCGGTCAATCCGGCCAGTGATTCCGGTTCAAAACGGCCACTGATCGGAGCGAAGCGACGCTGGATGGTCATTATACTTCTTTGTGGCCGTAATGAGTCAAGGGGGAGACGCCCGCTTTCCGCACCTTTCCCCGGTGGGCATTGGCGTAAAGCCCATAATAAAGAAGAGATAAAGGTTCATCGCTCAATGGCTCGAGCTTACGATCTCGTCATGTTACAGGCAGCCAATTGAAGAAGGAACGATGGCCCCGAAAATGCGAACAAAATTTGACGTGGCCGGCGATGTCCAACGTCGAATAGATTCATTGGCCGAATCTATGGCGAAAAAAGACACTCCATTTTCTTTCCGCTTTTTTGCGGGGGCGAGGGAAAACGACCTTTCGTCTCACCTTTTGTGTTGAGGGTTGAAACTTGCGTATTTTATGGTATTTTGGCTCCATTGACCATGAACCGAAAGAGGGGGACGGACCTATTCGGAGGCCCTCGTAACTTACTTATTTATAAAGTGTTGAGAGTGTGCCGGAGGAGGGAATCGAACCCACACCCCTGTTTCCAGGGACTGGATTTTGAGTCCAGCGCGTCTGCCAGTTCCGCCACTCCGGCGCGCGTTAAGTTATAGTCGATTTCGGCGGCTTTTTCAACGGAATTTGACCTTTTCCCCCAATTCTGATAAAAATTTGAGACAGAACACGCCCATGAAAGAGCACATCCGGGAACTGTTCGCCGTCATCGACAAATTCCCTCTTGTCCGCATCGCGGTCTGGGGCGATATCATCTTGGACGAATATCTCTTCGGGACCACGCGGCGGATCTCGCGTGAAGCTCCGGTGCTGATCCTGTCCTATCACAAAAAAGAATTCACCCTGGGCGGCGCGGGCAATTCGCTCCTCAACCTGCGGGCGCTCGGCGTAGAGCCGGTTCCCATCGGCGTCGTCGGCGCCGACGAATCGGGACGGGCCGTCAGGAATATCCTGAAAAAACGCGGCATCGCCACGGACGGCTTGATCGTGGAAAGAGGCTACGCTACTCCCCTCAAAACTCGTATCCTGGCCGGCGAGGAGAACACGAAGAAGCAGCAGATCCTGCGCATCGACCGCGAAGGCCGCGTCCCGGATACCGCCGCCCTAAAACAGAAGATCCGGCAAGCCCTCCATAAGGCGGAGAAGGAGTGCGACGCCCTGCTCATCTCGGATTACCACTACGATACGGTCAAAGAGGACCTCTTCAAGGCCGCGCTCCCGTCGCTCAAAAAAGCCGGTCTGGCGGTGGCGCTGGACTCCCGGTTCAGGCTCCTCCGCTTCGCCGGCGTCACCATCGCCACGCCCAACGAGCCCGAAGTCGAAGAAGCCCTGAAGATCCGGCTCGACGACGACCCGGATCGGTTGGTCGAGGCCGGACGAATACTTCTCAAAAAGCTTCAATCGCCCGCGCTTCTCATCACCCGGGGGTCCAAAGGGATGGCCCTTTTTCAGAAGGGCAAGCCGCCGGTCCATCTTCCCATCTTCGGGACGACGGACATCGTCGACGTCACGGGCGCCGGCGACACCGTCATCAGCGTCTTCACGGCCGCCCTGGCCTGCGGGGCAACGTTCCTCCAGGCCGCCCGTTTGGCCAACTTCGCCGGCGGCATCGTGGTCATGAAGAAAGGGACGGCCACAGTGACGCCGCTCGAACTCAAACAGGCCATCGTCGCCGAACAGTGAAGAAGCTCAAATCTCTCTCCCGGCTCCGGGAGATCGTCCGCCGGGAACGGAACAGAGGCCGGACCATCGTCCTGGCCAACGGAGGCTTCGACCTCGTCCACGCCGGGCATATCCGGTATCTGCTGGCCGCCAAAAAATGCGGCGACGTCCTGATCGTCGCCCTCAACAGCGATGCCTCGATCCGGAGGCTCAAAGGACCGGGGCGGCCCATCCTGCCCGAGCGAGAGCGCGCCGAGATCCTCGCCGCGTTCGCCTGCATCGACTATCTCACGATCTTCAAGGAGCCGAACGTCGAAAGGATCCTGAGGACGCTCAAACCGGACGTCCATGCCAAGGGCTCGGATTACACCAAAAAAACCGTTCCGGAGAGAGAGACCGTTCTGGCCTACGGAGGGCGGATCGCCATTGCCGGCGGGCCGAAGATCCGCTCCACGTCCGAGGTCATCCCCCGCATTTTAGGCAAATTCAACAAGCGGCGACGGAGATCCCGCATCTAGGTCATGCAAAACATCCTGATCATCCGGATGAGTTCGCTGGGCGATATCATCCACACCCTGCCGGCGTTCGCGGCTTTGCGCAAGAATTTTCCGGCCGCTCGCATCGCCTGGGTCGTCGAGCCCAAAGGCAAGGACATCCTCGACTTTGTTCGCGGCATCGACGAGATCGTCGTCGTCGGATCGCCCGGCTGGCGAAAAAAGCTCAGGAATCCCGATCAGGCCGCATTCGACTTCCAGGGTCTCCTCAAGTCCGGATTCATCACCCGGATATCCGGTTCCCGGAAACGGTTCGGGTTCCATCGCAAGAACCTGAAAGAGCCTTCGGCCGCCTTGTTCTATACCGACCGGCTCGAAGAGGCCTCCGAAACCGGCCATGTCATCGGCAAGAACCTGCGGCTCCTCCGCTTGGCGGGGATCAGCGAAGACAAATATGAATTTCCACTCGATCTCCCGGAGACCCTCCGGAATTCCATGAAGAAAAAAATCGCGGACATCATCCCCCCCGCGAGCAAACAGCTCGTGCTGTTCAACGTCGGCGCGGCCTGGCCGACGAAGCGCTGGTTTCCCGAGAGCTGGATCGCCGTCCTTAATGACCTCAAGAACGAGTCCATGACTCCCCTACTCCTGTGGGGAACCCCGGAGGAAGAAACCCTAGCCAAGCGCGTGAACCAAGCCACGGGCGTTCCCCTGGCCCCGTTTCTCTCTGTCCAGGAAAGTCTAGCCTTGATCAAGGAGTCGGCGCTCGTCGTGAGCGGCGACACGTTCGCCATGCAGGCGGCCTGTGCCCTGTCCGTTCCGGTCGTCGGGATCTTCGGCCCGACGACCCCGAAAAGGAACGGCCCCTTTCATTCGCGGGACAAGTTCGTTTATCATGAGATCGCCTGCAGTTCGTGCTACAAGCGCTCCTGTGATTCCATGGAGTGCCTGAAGCTCGTGACGCCCGCGGAAGTTTCGGCCATGGTCCGACTGAGTCTCAAGGAAAATGCCTGAATCCAAGACCGCCAGGACGATCTACCGGTGGCGGGTCCGGTCCGGGTTGTTCGTCCTCGTCGCGATCCTCGTCCTGGCCAGGCCGACCTGGCGGTCGATTTTCATCGGTCTCGCCGTCTGCGCCCTCGGCCTGTTCATCCGGGCCTGGGCCTCGGGCCACATCCGAAAAGAAAAATCGCTGGCCGTGTCCGGGCCGTATCGATACACCCGGAATCCCCTCTATTTCGGGAACTTCCTCCTTGGTCTGAGCATCGCCCTCGCCACTCACTCCTGGTGGTGCGGGGGGCTTTTCGTCGCCTATTTCCTCATCTTCTACCCGCCGGTCATCCTCGAGGAACGGGAGCGCATGAAACGGCTTTTCCCCAAGGAGTACGAGGAATATAGAAAGAAAGTCCCGCTGTTCTTGCCCCGGTGGAAGCGGGTCATGGGTCCGGGCGGAACGAAATTCGACGGGGCGCTCTATCAAAAGAACAAGGAATACCGGGCACTCGCCGGCTCCCTCATCACTTATGGCATCCTGATCGCCAAATTGCTCCTCCTTCCCTAAAGCGAGGCGGATGGACATCCGCTTTTCCTGAAAATGAGGTTTGACCCCGCCGAAATGACTCTGCTATAGTCAAGCTATGCCGACCGAAGAACGCATGGCGAAGGTCAGGCGGGTCCTGTCCCTCCGTCAACCCGACCTGCGGGTCGTCCTCGAACAGGTCACCAACGCTCACAACGCCAGCGCCGCGCTCCGGACCTGCGACGCGGCCGGGATCATGCACGTGGACGTCATCGGCTCGAGCGAGGATCCCCTGCCCATCAACCAGGCGATCACCACCCGCGCCGACAAATGGCTGAATTTTCATTTCTACCCCAAGACCAAGGATTGCCTGCTCGAGCTTAAGAAGCAGGGTTTCAAGATCGCCGCCACGCATCTCGGCCCGGACGCCGTTTTCCACACCCAAGTGGATTATACCCAGCCGCTCGCCGTCGTCTTCGGCAGTGAATCCGAAGGCATCTCGCTCGAGGCGCTGCGATACGCCGACTACAAGATCAAGATCCCTATGTTTGGGATGGTCCAGAGCCTGAATCTGTCGGTCTCGGTGGGGATCATTCTCTATGAAGCCCTGCGGCAGAGGCTGGGCAAGGGATTGTTCGAGGGCCCGCGGCTTTCACCCGAGGAATTCGAAGAGTATCTCGATAAATGGCTTGATCTGTAAAAAAGGCGACCGAAGGGAGAATGACGATGACATTATAATTTTTAAAGTCATTGCGAGCCATCACGCGAGAGCGTGATGACGTGGCAATCACACCTTTTCCTAATTGTCATTACGACGACACTCTATTCCTTGCATTTATTTTATTCGATCTCGCCGGAATCACTGATAATGCGGATGATCTTTCCGTATTCATTCCGGATCGTCGATTTCTTTTTCAGCTCGTCCTGGAACTTTTTGACCGTCTCTTCGTTCTTCCGAAAGAACTCCTCGATCTGCTTCTTGCTCGACTCATCGTTTCGCTTCAGAAGCTCCGGCATGGTCGTGGAATAATCGCTGAGACCGCGGAAAAGGAGTTCCTCCGGACCGCTCTCTTCTTCTCCGATCTCGATGTCCAAGGTCATCGTCTTCTTGTCCCGCATGAGCTCGATCTTGACCTTGTCGCCTTTTTTCTTGTCCTGGAGCATATCGCTCAGTTCGCTCACGGCCTGGAGGCGCTTGCCGTCGGCCTTCAGGATGAGGTCGCCGACCTTGAGACCGGCTTTGGCGGCCGGTCCGTCGGCGGTGATCTCGGCCACGAGGAGGCCGATCCCGTCCTTGATCCCGAACAGCGCCCCGACCGAGTCTTTGTTCAGTTCCTGGAGCGTCACGCCGATGAATTTTCTCGATTCCCAGGCGAACGGAAGGATGCCCAACTTGCCTTTGGGCAGGGCCCAGACCTTGGGCTGGGCCTGAGGAGCGGAGCGTCCGGGAGCCGGGGTTTCCGGCGGGAAGAGCCTTGGGAAGGCTTGGAACAGCTCCCTCTTGGCGTCCTCTTCGGTGTATTCGCCGAGTTTGACCTTGAGGTCCTGCGGCTTGCCGTTGCGCTCGATCCTGACCGTGATGTCCTGGCCGGGCTTCCGGCTCCGGATCTCCCACTGCAGCGCTTCGCCTGAAGCGATGTCCTTGCCGTCGATCTTGACGATGACATCGCCTTCTTTGATTTTGGCCAGCTCGGCCGGGCTCTTGGGCTCGACCTCGGCGACCTCGAGCTTGCCGTCCTGCCGCTCCCCGGCCTGGACGCCCAGCCAGCCGCGCTCGACCTTGCCTTTCTTTTCGAGGTCCGAAGCGATGGACTGAACGATGTCGACGGGAACGGCCAGGGCCATGCCGGAGGAGGGAGCCTCGGCCCGGCTGATGACCGTCCCGGAGCCGACGACCTGCTGCTCCCGGAACTCGAAGACGAAGGGCTGTTCGTCCGTGTAGGCGCCGCGGAGCAGGCCGACCATCTGGCCGGACCCGTTGACCACGGGACTGCCGCTCATGCCGGGGACGACCCAGACGTTCAGCCGCAGCTTGTCGGCGGCGACCGAGCTGACGATGCCCTGCGTCACGGCCGCGGTGTTCTCCGGCGACAGGCCGACGACGCCGATCCAGGCGCCCGGCTTCATGTCGGCCGCCTTGCCCAGGGCGATCGGCGTCAGCCCTTTTTCCTTCACTTGGATCAAGGCGACGTGGGTCTGCGTGTCGAGGCCCTTGAATTCGGCCTTGAGCCGTTTTCCGTCCGTGGTCAGGACGCTGATCTCCTCGTCGCGCGGGGAGATGAGGGCGGTCGTGACGATATAGCCGTCCTTGTTGATGACGACGCCCGTGGCGACCTTGCGCATGCCGTTGCGGGCTTCGACCCGGACGACGGACGGCGCGACCATCTTGGTGATCTCTTCGATCTTCTGTTCGCCGAGGCCCGACTTCGCCGGATCGATCGGCGCGGCCTGCGCGCCGAGGGTCGCGATCATCAGGAAGGCGGCCGGAAGGGCGATGGTTTTTATGGTTCTTGTCATCATAGGCTGAAATCCTCCTTAATAACGAATATATTTATTGGAAGCGTTGGAGACCTGCTCCAAAATATAGACGGTCTGCGGCTCATAGGAGACGCTGCGGACCTCGTTCCTGTAGCTCAGCGGTTCGGTGATGGAGACGACGCCGCCGGCAGACGCCGATTCCAGCCTGTCCCGGCCGGCTATCATCAGCCGGTCCGGGCCGCTCCGCAGGACAAAGACGTTGAGGGCCAGGAAACAGACGAGGAGCGCGGCCGCGGCTCCCGCCAGCGAATACCGAAAGACCTGGGCCCGACGGACCTGCGGAAGTTCCGCCCGTCTCCGCGCCAGCTGGGCCATCACCCGCCGTTCGAAATCCGGCGGCGCGGCGGCCCGCTCGAGCTTCCTGAGAAGACTAATATCGTCCATCGAAGATCTCCCTTTTTTGGAAGGTCGGATTCTCTCTCGTCGCTTTCTCCAGTTGTTTCTTGAGCATGGTCCGGCCCCGGCTGATCCTGGCCTTGACCGTCCCGATGGGCCGGTTGATGATCCGGGCGATCTCCTCCTGCGAATAGCCCTCCATGTCCTTGAGGACGACGGGGATGCGGTATCGCGGGCTGAGAACGTCGAGCGCCTGGCGGAGGTTCCGGACCAGCCCGGAATCCGCCTTTTCCTCGCTCGGCGTGCTGACCTCGACACTGTACTGGACGTCGTCGAGAGAGACCTGGTTCATCCGGTACTTTTTCTTTAGATCCGTCTTGGCCAGGTTCGAGGCGATCGCATAGACCCAGGACGAGAACGGGGCGATGGGCTTGTATTTATGGGCCTTGAAATAGACCCGGAGAAAGGTCTCCTGGGAGAGGTCCACGGCCCTCTGGTAATCGCCCGTCACCTGATATAAAAAATTCACGATCTTGTCCTTGTAAATATGGACGATCTCGGCGAAGGCGGACTCGTCGCCCGCCTGAATCCGGCCGATCAGTTCTTGCTCGTCCATCTTCATAGTCAAAAACCCCAAGGATCAAAAAATCGTTGCATTCCAGGCTAAAATACAGCGAAAATCGGGCCAATTCAAGCCGTTCCGGGAATTCCGGTATCAATTTCGGTCGATTTTCAATAAAATAAGCCGGAAATAGCGACGTCGGCAGCCCTCACGGCCTCTTTTCAGAGGCGGCAAAGAGGGGGATCAGCCGCGCGACAAGGAAATGCCAATGATTAGATCGAACGAACAATCCGTTCTTTTCGCGCCGATCAGGATCGGAGGGCTATTGGTCGCGAACCGGTTCGTCCGCTCGGCCACGCACGAGTTCATGGCCGAGGACGACGGGACGGCGACCGACCGCCACGTCGAGCTCTACAGGCGCCTGGCCGAGGGCGAGGTCGGGCTGATCATCACCGGACACGCCTACGTGAACCCGAACGGCAAGGCCAGCCCCAAACAGACCGGGGTCTACGACGACCGGTTCGTCGAAGGACTGAGGAGGATCACCGAAGCTGTCCGCCCCTTCCCCACCAAGATCTTCCTTCAGATCGCCCACGCCGGCCGCCAGACCAAGGAAAAGCTGTGCGGCTGCACTCCCATGGCCCCTTCCGCCGTCTATGATCCGACGGTCAAGACCACGCCGCGCGAGATGACGGACGCGGACATCCGGGGAACCATCCGGGATTTCGTCCAGGCCGGGCGGCGGGCGAGAGAGGCGGGATTCGACGGCGCCCAGCTCCACGTCGCCCATGGCTATCTGCTCAGCAGCTTCATCTCGCCGCACACCAACCGGCGGACGGACGAATGGGGCGGATCCACGGCCGGCCGCGCCCGGATCGTCGTCGAGATCGTCCGGGGGATCAAACGGATCGCCGGACCGGATTTCCCGCTGATCGTCAAGCTCAATTCGACCGATTTTTTTCCGACCGGCCTCCATCTCGAGGACAGTGTGGAGATCGCCCGGAGGCTCGAAAACGAAGGGATCGACGGGATCGAGGTCAGCGGCGGCATGGCCGAGGCCGGCCAAGGCTCGGTCTGGAAAGGGCTGAGAGCGGAGGATGAGGAAGGCTATTTCGTGGAGAACGCTGCGGCGGTCAAGCGCGCGGTCCGCGTCCCGGTCTTCGGGCTCGGAGGGAACCGGACGTTCGCCGTCATGGAAAAATTCGTCCGGGAGGGGAAGGCCGACCTGATCTCCCTGAGCCGGCCGTTCATCCGCGAGCCCTATCTGGTCAAGAAATTCCGGGCGGGAGAGATTGGAAAATCGGAATGCATTTCCTGCAACAAGTGCTTCAATCCCCGCGGCATCAGCTGCGCGGAACTGAAGAAACGCTGAACGTCAGGCCATGGACGGGCGCCGTTGGAAACGCGGGCCGGACCGTTCGGGCCGCTTTCCATCCCCTCGGCCGGACCCGAATCTTTTGCCCCCGTCCTGGCGGTCCCGTTTTTCGGGCGCGTATTCCAGGCTCCGGTCCGTGGCGAACATATCGAGGCCCGCGGTCTTTTCCGGGATCCTCATCTTGATGAAGTTCTCGATGCCGTACAGGTGCTCCGAATACTTCTCGCAGGCGAGGGAGACGGCCTTGCCCGTGTTCCCGGCCCGGGCCGTCCGGCCGATGCGGTGCACATAATTCTCGTGGTCCTGGGGCAGGTCGTAGTTGACGACCATCTCCAGACCTTCGATGTGGAGGCCTCGGGCGGCGACGTCGGTGGCGACAAGGATTGCGAACTTGCCGGTCATGAAGTCGTCGATGACCTTCAGCCGCTTGACCTGGGGCAGGTCCCCGGAGATATAGCGGGCGCGAAAGCCGTTGATCTCGAGCTTTTTGGCCAGTTTAAAGGCGGAGTGCCTCATGTTGACGAAGATCAGGGCGTTGCGCGGATTCTCCTTGCGGAGGATGCCGAGCAGCAGGTTGAGCTTGATATGGCTCTTGACGTGGTAGAGCTCCTGGGTGATCGTGTCCACGGTCAGGTTCTCGGGCGTCAACTCGATGAACTCCGGACGGTTCATATGGTCCGCGGCGACCTTCCGCGAGATCCGGCTGAGCGTCGCGCTGAAGAGCATGCTCTGTCGGACGCGGGGCGAGGTCATCTTCTGCAGAAGTTTTTTTATATCGGGCAGAAAACCCATGTCGAACAGGCGGTCGGCCTCGTCGATGACGAGGAGCCCGACCTCTTTCAGCTTCATAAGCCCTTTTTCACTAAGGTCGATCAGCCGGCCGGGTGTGCCGATGATGATGTTCACGCCCTTGCGGAGCAGATCCTGCTGCAGCTCGTATCCCACGCCGCCGTAAAAGCAACCGATGGTGAAACCGAGGTGGCGGTTCAAGAGACGCGCTTCGCCTTCGATCTGGACGGCCAGCTCGCGCGTCGGGACGATGATCAAGGCGCTCCGCCATCTCTGCGCGTCGCCGCCGAGCAGGCTCTCGAACAGTGTGATCAAAAAGGCCGCCGTCTTGCCGGTCCCGGTCTGGGACTGGACGGCCGCGTCGCGCCCTCGTAGCGTGACGGCGAGGGTCCGTTCCTGGACGGCCGTCAGCTCGGTATAACCCCGCTCCGCGATTCCGCGCAGAAGCTTGGGGTTCAAGTTCAGTTCATTGAATAACATCACAAATCCTTTGTAATTTAAATTCCAGAATAAGGGGGATCTTCGTCAGACTCAACTATCTCTCGAGGAGGGAAGAATAAGCGGTTTTGACTATTTCCTACCAGATGTCTAGAAAGGGAGTATAGGCGAAATCCGTCGGTATTGCAAGCTTTATTTTCGCTGACCCCGCGCTTGCCCGCGGAGGCCTTCGTTCGTATAATCGACCGTAGGCAACGGATTGAGTAAGCGCCCTTATCTTAATGTCATCGCCTCCGCGGTCCTGTTCGGTCTGAGCACGCCGCTTTCCAAACTGCTCCTCGAGGACCTGTCGCCTCTCGCTTTGGCCGGATTGCTCTATCTGGGTGCATCGGTCGGCTTGACCCTCTATTCCATCGGCCACAAAGTTTTCCTCAAGAACAAAGAAGATCCGTCTCCTCCGCTGCGAAAACACGATTGGCCCTGGCTGGCCGGATCGATCCTGGCGGGCGGCATCGTCGCGCCCGTTTGTCTGATGTTCGGGCTGGACCGGTTGTCCGGATATGCCGCGTCCCTGCTCCTCAATCTGGAGGGGATCGCTACGGCTCTGATCGCCGTGTTCATCTTCAAGGAAAGCGCGGGACGGAGGATCTGGCTGGCTCTTGTCTTCATGACCTGCGCCGGCGTTTTTCTAAGCTGGGACCCCGGACGGAACGAATTCGCCGTGACCGGATCGCTTCTCGTCCTGGCCGCCATCATAGGCTGGGGGCTCGACAACAATCTCATGCGCAAGATCTCGGACAAGAGCCCGGTCCAGATCACCCGGATCAAAGGCCTGGCCGCGGGGGTTTTTTCTCTGGGGACGGCCATCGCCCTGGGATCGAAGATGTCTTCCTGGGTCGCGGCCGCGGCCGGACTCGTCCTCGGCGCGTTCAGCTATGGCCTCAGCCTGGTTTTTTTCATCAAGGCGTTACGAGGGATCGGGGCGTTCCGGACGGGGGCTTTCTTCAGTTTCGCCCCCTTCGTCGGCACGCTGGTCTCGCTCCTCGTTCTGCCCGAGCCGGCCCGCTGGGTCCTCGTCCCGGGCGCAATCCTCATGGGTCTCGGCGTCGCTCTGATCATCAGCGAAAGACATGCGCACCGGCACCGTCATGAGCGTCTCGTCCACGAACATGCCCATACACACGGCGACTCACACCACTTCCACGCGCACAAGGGGCCTGGGGCGGAGCCGCACGCGCACGAACATGAGCACGAAGAGTTGGACCACGTCCACGGCCACTGGCCGGACGTTCATCACCGCCACGAACACTAAAGCCGGGCCGTTTGAGTTTGGGCGGCGGCGTTATATTCGGCCGAGAGTTCGGCAAAGAGTTCCCGCACCGAGATGATCCGATCACAGCGGTAGGCGTTCGCTCCGGCGAAGGCGAACCCGCGGTTGAGTTTTCCGTTGCATGCGCTGGCGAGCGCCAGGGCGATGCAGTAAGGGCTGGTCTCCGGGTTGCAGGTGATGATGCAGTGATAGGGGCAGCTGAAAGGTTTTTTCATACCGGCCCGGACATCCTCGAGAAATTGGTTCTGGATAGCCCGCCCCGGCATCCCGACCGGGCTTTGGATGATGACCAGGTCGTCCTTTTTGGATTCCAAGAAGGCCTGTTTGAATTCGGCGGAGGCGTCGCATTCGTCCGTGCAGACGAAGCGCGTGGCCATCTGGACGCCCGAAGCGCCCATATTCATGAAGCGGCAGATATCAGCGCCCGTATAGATTCCGCCGGCCGCGATCACCGGGATCCTCCTCTGATGCTTCTCTTCGTAGGGCCGCACCTCGGCGATGACCTCGGGGATCAGCTTCTCCAGCGAGAACCCGGGATCCTCGATCTGTTCTTTTTTGAAGCCGAGATGTCCTCCGGCCAAGGGGCCTTCGACGACGAATGCATCCGGGAGATAGCCGTATTTCCCAAACCATTTGCGAATGATGATGCCGGCCGCCCGGGCCGAGGACACGATCGGGGCGAGTTTCGTCCCGCCGGTGTTCGTGACGAATTCCGGCAGGTTCAGCGGCAGACCCGCGCCGGAGAAGATGATATCGATCTTTTCCTCCACGGCGGTGCGGACCAGTTCGGCGTAGTTGGACAGCGCCACCATGATATTGACCCCCAAGAGGCCCTTGGTCATTTCTCTGGCCTTACGGATCTCTTTTCGCAGGGCCCGGGAGTTCGCCTCCAGGAATGCCGTGAACAGATCCGGTTCGAACATGCCGAGTCCGGCCGTAGCGATGACGCCGATGCCGCCTTCGTTGGCTACGGCCGCGGCCAGGCCGGACAAAGAGATCCGGACGCCCATACCGCCCTGGATGATCGGGATCCTTGCCGTCAATTCACCGATGTTCAGACTCTTCAAACTATACCTCTCACCCGAGTCGACATGACATCCTTTTGAGAGTTTGAAAGTCAGACGTGATCATATCGCTTCGCGCTTAACGATCGGTCCAGCGTTTCTACTCTCAAAATTGCCATTAATTCTATGCATTTCGCATCCAAATAGCAAGGGCAGGGCCGCATATCCCCCGGATGAATGAGGCGGAGCCGCGGGATTGGGCCCCCGCCTTGACAACCGCCGGCGACATCGCAATGATAGGGACAATGCCTTTGAACAAGGAGGCCGGGCGATGAGAACCGTGCTCGCCAGAAGAATGATCGGGATCATCGTTTGGGGAGGGATCGTTTTCATTCCTTCCGCCCTCGCCGGCCAGTCGGGCCAAAAAATCTTCAACATCCGGGACTTCGGGGCGACGGGAACGAAGGCCGGGAGCGCTCAAGCGGCGATCCAAAAGGCGGTCAAGGGACGAGCCTTCGGCTCGCCACTCGCCCGTGGCTTGTATCCACGGGCGAGTACGGCGGAAGTGGACCCCCGGGCAAAGCCCGGGGCCCCGGCCGCCGTGGACGCTTGCGCCGCGGCGGGCGGCGGCCAGGTCTATGTTCCGCCGGGGCAATATGCGACGGGGACGATCCATCTCCGCAGCCATGTCCGTTTCTTCGTCGAAGCGGGGGCGACGATCTATTCGATCAAAAACAAAGCGGCGTTCGACAAGGACGCCCTGTTCTACGGCGAAGACCTGACCCAGATCAGCCTGGAAGGCCGGGGCACCATCGACGGCCAGGGCGGCTATGTTTACCGGCCGAAGGGAGATTTTCACGACGACTTCATTTACCCGAACCAGGTCGAGATGGAAAAGCTCGGCAAACCGCTCGTCCGCAGCTTCCCCAAGGAGGACCAGTTCGGGAAGCTCGTTCTTTTGCTGCGCTGCCGGGACGTCCGCATCAGCGGCCTGAATTTCATCGATTCCCCGTCTTGGACCATGCATCTCTACGGCTGTGAACGGACGGTCATCGACGGCGTATTCATCCGCTCCAGCCTCAAGGACGGCGTCTGGGCCGACGGCATCGATCCTGACGGCTGCAGGGACCTCCGCATCTCGAACTGCACCATCGAAACCGGCGACGACGCGCTCGTCTTTTATTCCATGAACTGGTTCGGCCCGGCCCTCCCCTGCGAGAACATCACCGTGACCAACTGCCGCCTCTCCTCCGCCTCGAGCGCCATCAAGTTCTGCGACGGCAACATGAACGCGGTCCGGAACGTCACCATCGACAACTGCGTGATCACCAAGGCCAATCGCGGCATCTCCTTCATGAACTTCGACGGCGGCGTGGTGGAGAACGTCGTCCTGTCCAATCTGACCATCGACTGCGTCCGCTATGCCTGGTTCTGGTGGGGCGACGGCGAGCCGTTCCATTTCAACATCAAGAAACGGAGCGAGGTGCACAAGAATTGGAAAAAAGAGGACGACCGGCCGGCCGGGCGGATCCGGAACGTGAAGATCACCAACGTCATCGCCCGCGGCCAGGGCGCCAGCGTCTGCAACGGGCATCCCGACAGCTGGCTGGAGGGGATCACGATGGACAACGTGACGCTGTTCATCGCCCACGACCCAGCCGCGCCTTACGATAAGGCCGTTCACGCCCTGACGTTCAAATGGGCCCGGAACCTCAAGCTGAGGAACGTCGAGATCGTCTGGGACGGCCTGGAATACGCGAAGTGGGAAAGCGCTCTGTGCCTGGATGAGGTCCAGGGCCTCGAATTGGACGGGTTTGTGGGGCGCCAGGCCGCGACAGAAAAAGCCAAGACCGCGCCGGCGGTGCTTTTCCATCAGGTCGAAGGGGCTCTGGTCCGGAACTGCCGGGCCGCTCTGGGAACAGATGAGTTCTTCCGGTTCTCGGGTCGGCGGACGAACGACATCGTCCTCAGCGGCAACGATTTCCGGCCGGCCCGATCGGCCGTCAAAATAGAACCGGAGGTCGGCCCGTCCACCGTTCGCGAACTCAATAACATTCCTCCCCGAGCAAAACATGTCCACAGACCGTAAGTGGACCTAGGTCCACTTACGGTCTGTGTCCCTAATCTGGCCTATTTGATGAACGTCCCGTTCCGGTATTCCCGGAAGGCCAGGTCCAGCTCCTCCTGTATGTTCATGACGATGGGGCCGCCCCAGGCCACGGGCTCGCCGATCGGCTGTCCCGAAATGCAGACGAACCGGACGCCATCCCGACCCGCTTCGACCGAGATCCTTTCGCCGTCGCCGTAAAGCGCGAGTCGTCCGGCCGTGATCGTCTTTTTTCCCGCGTCGAACGCGCCTTCGCCCTCGAGCACGTAGACGAAGACGGTCTGTCCTCGAGCGATGCCGTGCTCGAACGGTTTCCCGGCGGGCAGGTGAACATCCAGATATTCGGGGCCGCGGACGATGTCTTTGACCGGACCGATGGCGTCCTTATACCGGCCGGCGATCACTTTGACCCTGACCCCGTTCTTGTCCTTGTGGTCGGGGATATCGGCGGCCCGGATGTCCCGGTATCGGGGCGGCATCATTTTGTTCTTGGCCGGAAGGTTTACCCAGAGCTGCAGTCCGCGGAGATAATCCTCCTGCGGCTGCGGCATCTCCTGATGGATGATGCCGCAGCCGGCCGTCATCCACTGGACCTGGCCGTCCCCGATCGTCCCTTTGTTGCCCAGGCTGTCCCCGTGCTCGACCGTCCCGTGGAGCATGTATGTCACCGTCTCGATCCCGCGGTGCGGATGCCAGGGGAATCCCGCGACATAATCCTCCGGGTCGGACGCGCCGAAATCGTCCATCATCAGAAAAGGATCGAAGACGGGGACCTCGTTGAATCCGAAGATCCTTTTCAGCCGGACGCCGGCCCCTTCGAGCGTGGGCCGGCCGGAAAAGACCTGCCGGATGGTCCGCGTCGCGTTCATGAGCGTATCTCCTCGAATTGTTAATTCCTACTTTTTATATAATAATAGTCGAATATAGAAATGTCAATCGCCTCCCGGGGCCTGACCGTCGAACAGTTTCGGGGACATGATTCCCTGCCCCGTTGGAGACCATGGGGGGAATTCGCAGACACATACCGAATTCCTCGCTTCGCTCTGAATTCGGTATGTGTCTGCGAATTCTCTACAAATTCTTTTCTCCTGGGTATCGTGTCCCCCCTCGTCTTGGAAACTGTTCGACGGTCAGCCTTGGGGCCGCATCGGTTTGACCCCGTTTCTTGAATTTGTTAATGTTCCCCCGAGGATTCGAACGTCATCGACGAAAGGCGGCCGCCATGTCGGACCACTGGAAATCCATCGCCCGGCTCTTGATCATCTCCGCTCTCATCGCTCCCCTGCATGCCCATCTCCAGAACGCGGCGAAGCCGGCCATCATCCACGGGCCGCTCCTGAACGAAGGCGGGATAGATTTAGCTATATCCGGCCATTACCACCGGCTTTTCAAGTTCGATCCAGAGCCCGGGAAAAACGCGTTTCCCATCATTGGTGGTCCCCAGGACGCCTTCATCCGGGCCGACGTGACGGCCATCTCCATCGACCTGAAAGTTATTGATATAAAAGGGAATACTCTGGAAACGCTGACGGTTCCCTCGAAAAAGAAATAATCCCCCCTCCCCCCTTTAGAAGGGGGGGAAAGAAGCTGGGACTCCCTTTTTAGAAAAGGGGGGATAAAATCTCAGATCCTCCTTTATAATAGCTGGGTCAATTCTCGGAATCCCCCTTTTCTAAAGGGGGATCAAGGGGGATTAGGCGCATCCATGAAAATTGGGCCCATAGGCCGACGCAGGAAATATCTGACCATCCATCAAGCCGTCAGGGAACTCTCGGGCTCCGTTTATCGTCTATCGGGATGTCGTGAATGAACTTGGAAGCGATCATCCGAGATTGCCTGGACGGCCGGGAAGGAGCCTGGAAAATGCTCGTCGACCTCTACTCTAAGAAGATCTTCAATATGTCCTATCAGTTCGCCGGCAGCTTCCAGGAGGCCCAGGACCTGACCCAGGACATCTTCGTCAAGCTCCATCACGCTCTGTCCAAATACGATTTCGGCAGGAATTTCACGGTCTGGTTCCTGACCCTGGCCAAGAACCACCTCATCGACGAATACCGCCGGACGAAATGGGAGAAGAAACAGCGGGATGACTTCGACGAGCATATCCAGAGCGCGGCGGCCGCCGATGATCCGGAGCGCGGCCTTGTCGAGGAAGAAAACCGGAAGATGCTGTGGCGGGGGCTGAACGACCTGCCCAACGACATGCGGATGGCCATCATCCTCAAGGAGCTCCAGGGCAAGACCTACGAAGAGGTCGCGGAAATCCTGACCCTTCCGGTCGGAACGGTGAAGTCGCGCATCAATCGCGGCCGGCTCCAACTGGCCAAGATCTTGCGGAACCGCAAGGAGAACGCCCATGACCTGTGACAAGATCGAGGATCTTCTAGCGGCTTACGCCGACGCCGAACTCGGTCCCGACGAGTGGGCCGCCGTCGAACGGCACCTCGACGCCTGTCCGGACTGCGCGGCGCTCCTGGCCTCCCTGAGGACGGCGGATGCGTCTCTGTCCCGCTTCCCCGAGGTCGAGCCGCCCGCGGACCTGCGCGAGACGCTCTATGCCATCCCCGCCCGCCGGAGATTCAGGTTCGGCCTGGATGTTCTGCTCCGGCCTTCGCTCCAACCCGCCTTCGCCGCCGCGGCCGTTGTCCTCACCCTGTTCACCTTCTACGTCTTTAGCCCGGCCAAGACCCAGATCAACAAGGCCATCAACCGTCAACTCCACCTGGGCTACAGCCAGGTCGAAAAACTTTACGCCAAGGCCGGGTCGCTCACGGACAGCCTTGGCGGCGTGGCCGACAACGTTCTCGTCTCGCTCAAGAAGGTCAATCCTTTAGGCAAGACCGACGAATGAAACTCAACCATGGAGGTATAACATGACCGACTCGATCATCATTCAAAAAAGACCGCCGAAGTCGCCCGCAGCCGCCGGCATCCTCTCGGGGTTCTTCCCCGGAGCCGGCCAGCTTTACAACGGCGAGCCGACGAAGGCCCTCTTATTCTTCATCATCTTCGCCGGCGCCATCTCCATGATGCCGCACGGCCCGCATCCCTTTCTGCCCCTCGTCTTCGCCGCATTCTACATCTATCAGATCCTTGAGGCCGTGCAGACGGCCAAGGCGATCAACCAAAAGGCCCTGTCGGAGGCGGAGCCCGCTCAAGCCGCGCCGCCGCCGGGCGCGGCCGACACCCGGCTGGCCCCGCGGTCAGGCTCGGCTTTCTGGGGTCTCGTTCTGATGGGCTTGGGCGTCATTTTCCTCTTGAGCAATTTTGAGATCATCGATTACGACCGGATCTTCGAGTTCTGGCCCGTGATCATCATCGTCATCGGCCTGAAAATGATCTCCGATTATTTCATCAAAAAGAAAGCCTGACAAAGGAGTCACCATGTCACAGCATCGCCGCAAAGACCCGCTCGTTTGGGGAGTGATCCTGATCGTCATCGGGGCGATCTTCTTCCTCGAGAATTTCGACATCCGTATCTGGGATACCCTTTGGAAGCTCTGGCCCGTGATCCTCATCGTCTGGGGCGGGCTCAAGCTCTATAACGGGCTCCAGGAGAAGAAAGAGAACCGGGAGGGAGAGACGCCCGGCCCTGGGCCGCAGGCTAAACCATGAAAGCCCGGGAGATCTTCCTCGTCTTATTGATCATCGGCGCCGGCATTTTCATTTACTACGCCAAGACGGGGAAGCTCGACATCGCCTGGGACGGAGGCGATCTTTTTCTGTTCGGACGGGGCGAGGAGTTCGTCTTCGAGGAATCGCAGGAGATCTCCGCCCCCCTTCCCCGGGAGCTCCAGGTGATCAACGCCCATGGCAGCGTCGAGATCCAGGGAACGGAGACCGACAAGATCACGATCGTGTTCAAAAAGAGCATCACCCGCAAGAACGGGGACGAAGCCCGGAAAATCGCGGACCAGATGAAGATGGTCGTCAACCGGAGCGAGCCGACGCTCGTCCTGTCGACGAACCGCGAGGCGTTCAAGCGCAAGAACTTCGAGACCCATTTCAAGATCTCGGTCCCCGCCGGGATGGAGGTCCTGGTCAAGAATTCCTATGGATTGGTCAAAACCGCCGGGACGGGAAAGACGGACATCGTCAATCCCCACGGCGAGATTCAAGCGTCGGACATCGCCGGGGGGCTGATCGTCAGCAGCAGCTATGAGGATGTGTCGATCCTCAATGCCCGGACCGACTGCCAGGTCACCTGCCCGCACGCCAAGATCACCGTGATTGGCGTCCGGGGCGGACTGCTCCTCGACCACAGCTACGGCGACGTGGAGCTGGAGAATATCGCCGGGAAGGTCGTCGTCAAGGGCTCGCATTCGCGGGTGACGGGCAAGGGGCTCAAGGCCGAGGTCGAGGTCGGAAGCTCCTATGAACCCATTGTCCTGACCGAGGTCGGGCCGACGACGATCCGCGGTCACCACTCCGACATCGAAGTCAGGGCCGTCGCCGGTTCCCTCTTGATCACTGACAACTACGCCCGCGTCCTGCTGGACGATCTGAAGGGCGATCTCCGGATCGAGGGGACCAACATGGAGATCCGGGCCCGATCCGTCGCGGCCGGGGAGATCCGCATCAAAACCTCCAACCAGAACGTCGAAATCCTGGGTTTCACCGGGAAAACCACCGTCCGCCTGAACCACGGCGACCTGGTCCTCGAGCCGGATGCCGTGACCGGGCCGATCGACGTTCAAGCCACTTATGCCGCGATCCGCTTCGGCTGGCCGGCGGGAGGGCGGTTCCCGTTCGAAGGCCGGACAAGGTCCGCCCGCATTCTATGGAACCTGGCCGAAAGGCCTTCGCTCGAGGAGACCAACGGGGAATCCCTGATCAAGGCTTTCCAGGAAGAAACGGGAAAGCCCTCGATCACGCTGTCCACGTCCTACGCCGACATCCGCATCGAAGAGATCAAAAGGCCCGCCAAAACGATCTGAGGAACGGGACCTCAGGCCTATTTATGGCGGGAATGGAAGATGCGCTGCGACAGGGCGCCGTTGATCTTGATGTTGAAATACGAGATCAGGTTGGTCAGGTCCTTCTTGTACTTCGTCACGTAGCGGACAAAGTCGATCTCCATCTTGAACCGGAGCAGGTTCTCGAATTCCCCGACCTCGTCGTGGAGCTCGATGAGGTAGTGGTTGATGGACCGGTACTGGGCGTTGATGTCGATCAGGTCCTGCTCGCCAAGCTTGGCGAAATCGAGATAGGGCGGCAGCGGCTCGAGGATCGCCAGACATTCGGCGTTCAGTTCGCCGACGGATTCCTTGATCTCCTGAAAGAACGACTTGTAGCCCAGCGGCTTGGTCAGCTTCTCTGAGGCTTTGCGCTCGAGCTTCTCCGATTGGTCCTTGAGCGAGACGATGAGCTCCCGGATGCCGAAATATTTCCGTTTGAAATTGTAGATTTCGACGAAGTCGCGGCCGATGTAGATCTTGTCCTCGTAATGGGTCAGGATCTCCATCGGGGCGTGGGTATAGAACTTGATCTCGTAGCGCCGGCCGCCCGAGTCCTTTTCCCTCAGTCGGGCCAGCAGGAGGTAGTTGTTCTGTTCGATGAAATAGCTGTTGACCTCGATCAGCACGGAATAGGCGGCCAAGTTCTGAATGAGGCATTCCTTGAGGTAGTCGAGGAGCCCCTCCTTCTGGGTGATGAGCTCGTTGATCGTCTCGTTGGGCGCGGGGTGGAGGACGGAATAGGACGGCGAAAGAAGAAAGTTCACTGCGCCCGTTCCGAGCTCCAAGTAGAGGTTCTTCAAGGCCTTCTGATGGAGATCGTCGTAAGCCAGGGGCTTGAGGACCGGAAGGTCTTTGAGGTCGAGCTTGAGGAGTTCATCGGCTTCGTTCATGGGCGTCCCTCATTCGTTCTGTCAACAAGATAGTAGCACCGGACGGATCAGGAATCAAGGTCTGTCGGGGCCCCGACGCGGGTCCTGCCGCGGAGCGTCCATTCCTCGTCATCGTATTTAGACCGTTGGATATCGCGGATGCGGACCAGGTCCTCGGCTCCGAACGCCAACGGCTCGAACCGAACTCCGAAGAACTCTTTGAATCCCACGGCCAGCCGCTCGACCGCCCAAGCGAAATCGACGGGCCGGCCCAAGACCTCGGAAAGAGAGGTCATCCGGATCTCGGCCGGGTCCGCTCCCCGGAGCGATACGGCTTTGAGCAGGCCTTCATCATGGGCCAGCGGGATTGAGCCGTGCTGAAGGAACCGGCTCCCGGTCCTTTTCTGGGCGCTGCCGATGATCTTCTTGCCGTCGACTTCGATCTCATCCCGGGCCGGATGAGAGAAACAGGGCAGATCGCTCTTCGCGTAGAACGGCGGCGCCTGTTCGGCCGACGAGGGCCGAATCCCCATTTTTTCCAGGCCGCGGAGAAGCGCCCGGGAAATGAGCTTGTACGAGCCGGCCAGGGTCGGCGTGAACGTCGCCTCATCAGAGGAACAGATCGAATAGGTGATCTCCCGATGGTGGAGGACGAGCTTGCCCCCGGTGATCCGGCGGACGACATCGATCCCATGATTGCGGCAGAAATCGAGGTCGATGACCTTGGCCACGTTCTGCGTCGCTCCGAGGGAGGCCGTCGGCCGCTGCCACTGGTAGAACCGAAGAAACGTGCGGCCCGTCGACACCGCGGAATGGAACAGGAAATCATCGACGGCCATGTTGAGGGAGCCTGTCAAGGGGGCGGGTTCGATGAGCAGGTGCCAGGTCTTCATTTTAAAACAAGAGGACACATTTTCAACGGAGGGACCTGTGCCGAATTCCGGAGAATTCGGTACGTGTCCCCTCTTCATCACCTTTAAACTGGGGGAGATAGAGCGGGCAATGGGACTCGAACCCACAACTCCGGGCTTGGGAAGCCCGTACTCTACCATTGAGCTATGCCCGCTCTCCCTCCCCCGGAAAGAGTCGTCGTCGGCCGGCGGGAGATAGAATTTAAACGGAAACGCCCCTCTTGTCAACCTGGAGGAGATCCAAGAGATTGGGGACATATACCGAATTCTTTAGAATTCGGTATGGATACTCGATTTTCGCAAATACTGAGGAATTCCATATGTGTCTCCTATTTTTCCTATTTTTTTATTGCAGCTTCAATGTCTTGCTGGCGGTTCCTCCCTTGACGGAGTCGTATTTGACCGTCACCTCGCCCGAGCCTTTGACGATGTACATGATCGTCCGGGCCGTCCTGCCGGCCAGTCCGTTCCGGAGCATGATCCGCTTCAGGTTCTTCTGGTCGATGAACTGGGTCACGGCCGGCTTCACTTTGTAGGTCTCCTCGTCGCTGATCCAGCTCGCGGAAATGATTTCGACGTTTTTGCCGTCGAGGGTCAGCAGGTCGGGCCGGATGATTCCGTTCGGGGCGACCCGCTCCAGGATCGTCGGCGCAACCTTGGGATTGGCGATGTTCACGAAGAGGCGGTAGACGTCGCCGCCGATCTTCTCCGCCGCCGCCGCCCCGCCCATCTTGATCATCGGCATCTCGTCGGCCTGGATCAAGGTGAAGGCCATGTTGCGGTGACAGAGTTCCTCGTTCATGAACCGGGGCGGGACGCGGCTGGTGAATTTCCTCCACGTGCCGCCGATCTCGACCTCGCCGAACTGGGGATGATTGAACTTCTTCCACTCCATGAACTGGGCGCCGAACTCGACCTTGTCGTTGAAAAAATAGCGCGACTTCTGGGGCGCGATCGGGCTGTTGGGGTCCTTCTGCTGCTCCTTGAGCTCGGGGCTGGTGAAGTACTGCTCGCCGCTCCACAGCTCGTTGGAGAACGACAGGATGCCCATGCCGTCGTTGGTCCAATCGATGAACCCTCCGTGGACGGTGTAGAGGCCGCTCCAGATGACGATATAGCGATAGAACGGCAGGATCCTCTCGCCCATCCGTCCGAGCTCGTCATAGGCCCGGATGTCGCTCGTCGGATAATCTCCCACGGCTTCCGCGCCGGGGCCGCGCAGGATCATGCCGCCGTTGTTGTGATAAGACTGGACGCCGGAGATGTTGGGGTGAGCGAAGATGAAATCGACTTCGGCCTTGGCCTCGGGGAGCTGGGTCGGGAAATCCATGGCCCCGCTCTGGATGTAGTTCGGCTGCCAGTCGAAGGGATAGTTCCGGTTCCCGTCGTAGCCGCCGGCGGCGTCCTCGTCCACGCGGCCGTCGTGGTCGCTATCGATACCCTCCGAGCCGAGCATGATGTAGTCACCCTTCTCACCGAAGGGAGAGGCTTCCATCATCCGCGGGTCGACCGCGCTCGGCCGGTAGTTTCCCTTACCGGGCAGGTATTTCCGCATCTGCTCGATAACGCCGTTGCCGTTGAGGTCGTCCGGCTTGTCCTCGTCGAACTGGAAGTCGCTGTCGTCGTCCGTCGGCACATGGCCGGACCGGGCGCTGGCGCTGGGGCTCTCGAAGAAGTACTGCCGGCCGTCGGGGTTGATCGTCGGGATGATGTAGAAAACGCGCTCGTTGACGAGCCTGGTGACCTGATCGAGCCGGCCGTAATTCTCCATGAGATACCAGACCGTATAAAGACAGATCTCGCCGCCCTGGATCTCGTTTCCGTGGACGTTGGCCTCGATCATCATGGCCGCCTTGCTCAGGTCCGATCCCGTGTCGGGGTTGTTGATCGTCACGGCGATGATGTCGCGGCCTTCGTAGCTCTTGCCGATCACGTTGACCTTGACGAACTTCGGCCAGGCCTGCTCCATCCGCCGCATGTCGGCGTACATCTCAGCCGTGTCGTGCCAGCGGTTAAAATCGATCTTGACCTTGAACGGCGGGTCCGAAGCGAACTTCTGGGTCAATCCGCCCTGGGGGATCAGGGCCAGCAGGGCCAACACGGCGAGGAGAGACTTGACGACGCGGAAGGTCCCTTTCCTGTTGTTGATTGTCTGGTTGTTCATCTCTCGCCTCCTCACTTCAGGACCACCGACCGCTTGTCCGCGCCCGCCTTCTGGGACACGACTTTGAGCTCGATGGCGTCGCCGGCCTTGGCCTTGATCAGCCATTCGAACTTCACCCGGTCGCCGGAGCCGGCCAGCGTTTGGACGCTGTTCGTTTTCGCGTTTCCGGAGATGATCGATTCCGGGGCGACCTGAAGTTGGACCATGGTCGCCTTAACCGCCCGGGTCGTAACGCCCTGTCCGAGAGCGGTCGGCAGGAAGCCGCTGTTCTCGACTTCGGCCTTGATCCGGAAAATGCCGCCGCCGTGGTTCGTGGCCTCGAGCTTGGCGATGCCGACCTTCGGGAAAATCGACGACAGATAGAGAGCGAACTCGGCGTGGGACTTGCCCAGTTCGGCGATCTTAGCCGCGGGAGGATCGACCGAAACATAGGGCTTGAACCCGCCGATCTCGACCTCGCCGAGATCCGGATGTTTGGTTTTGGTCCAGGCCGCGAAGCCGTCGATCTTCTCCTTGTCCATCCACTGCAGGAGCTGGCGGTCGTAAGACTGAGCCTGTTCGCCGCCGCCCGCGGCGGCGGTTCCGGTCATACCAGTCGTGCCGGCGCCTCTCTGTCCGCCGCCGGCCCCGCGCTGGCCCATCATGGCCGCGGCCTGAGCCTGCCCGCCGGCGGGAAGCTGCCCTCCCTGTCCCATTCCAGGCATGCCCATGCTTTGGCCGCGCTGAGCTTCAGGCAAACCCCAGCCCGGCGTCGAAAAAGAAGGAACGCCGAATTGATAATATCCGTATTGGAAGAAAGCGCCTTCGGGATTGACGACGAGCGGCTGTTGCCGAATCCCGGTCAGCTCGACGTATTTGGCGCCGATCAACCGGAAATAGTCGATATCGGCCGCGTTGACCGTGGTCGCCGCGGCCCGAGCCGGCTGTTGGGCGCGGGCGCTGGCCGGCTGCTGAGCCGCCGTCTGCTGGCCCCCGCGTCCTCCGCCTCCTGCGCCGCCCATGATGAACTGGCCACCGCCGGCGGCCATGAGCTGGCTCAGCATCTCCTCGCTGATGATCATTTCGCCCCCTCCGCCGCCACGACCTCCTCCCCGTCCGCCGAATCCGCCGGCTGACGCGAATATGCCGACGCGGTTGGCGCCGGCCACGGTCGCGTTGGCGAACTCGACGAGGTCGATCTGTTTGGAAGAGGAGAGCCGTCCGCTCGTGTTCGGCGGGACGATCAGATTGTCGCTTTCGCCGAAGGTCAGGATCGCGGCCACGTTGCGGTGGGCCAACATCCATTCCAGGACGGCCCGCGTCTCGCTCTCGCTGACCATGTAGCGCCCGGCTTCCGTCTTGGTGTAGGGATATTCGTGCATGAAGTTCCGGTTGACGTTGACGCCGCCGGGCCCGTCCTCGCCGATGAAGCCGTCCTTGTCCTGGTCGATCCCTTCGCGGTAGATCGCGTATTCGCCCCGTTCGCCTTTCTTGGGATCGGCCTTCCGCATCAAGCGGGGTTCATCGGGGTCGATGATGTAATCGCCGTTGGGGTCCTTGACCCGCATGACGGTGATAAGGCCGTCCTTGTTGAGGTCCACGGGCCCGTCCTCGTCGATGCGGCCGTCGTTGTCGTCGTCGAACGGCCGGGTGTTCGTCCGACGCGCCCATTTCAAAGGCGCCCACATGAACTCGGCCCCGTCGGGATTGATCCGGGGCAGGATATAAATGACAGAGTTATCCAGCCGCTGCTTGACGTTGGCATTCGAGGCGTAGTTCTTGACGAGATAGTCGGCGATGAACATCGCCAGTTCACTGCCGATCAGATGGTCTGCCTCGAAGTTGGCCGCAATCAGCAGACCGGGCCGTTCCGCGAGCGGAACGCCTCCGGGATTGGCGATCTGGACCGCCCAGATATCGCGCTTCTCCAGCGTCTTGCCGATGGACTCCAGCTTGACCAGGGTCTTGTTGGCGCCGGCCAGGTTCTGGAGCATGGCCGACAGTTCCGCGTAGTTGTGATATTTCGTGAAATCCTGAGCCGTTCCCGTCGCGCCGAGGCCGAAGAAGGCCAGGGCCGCGAACACGGCCGTGATCGCGCTTGTTGTGTTTTTGCGCTTCATTCATCCTCCTCGCTCAGATCCGGAATCGGCCTTGCTCCCGACTCGGGTTTTTAACGCCGTTTCCTCACCGTCCTTCTCGGCGGCTCAGAACTCGCTTCCCGGCTTCCGAATTACGGGAGTTCGCCGGGAAGCTCAAACATGCTTCGCCGGCCGATCTCTTCCGGATCGGCTGCCCTCGAAAGACGGCTCGGAAAGGCTAAACCCTCCATGGTCGCTTCGGCCGTTCCCGGATCTTCGCTCGCGTTAATTTATTCAATATACGATTGAATCCTCTATCGACTCTTTTTCATCGCCGAAAATCGATTATTCAACAATTGTCACTTAAACAACGGATCCGGAAGGACATTCATCTTCTTGGTCTCGACGTCCTTCCCGTCCACGTTCAAGGTGACCTTGTAAATCCCGGCGTCCGCCCGAGCGCCGCCCATGCCGCGCTGGCCGCCGCCTCCGCCCGCGCCGCGCTGGCCGCCGGCCGGGGCGCCCGGAGTTGTCCGGGTCAGGTTCCAGGCCGCCTTCTGGAGGCCTTTTTTCGCCGTTCCCGTGATCTCTTGCATGACGTTGCCTTCGAGGTCTTTGACCGTCAGCTTGACCGACTTGGGCTCCGCCTTCAGGTAGTAGTAGATCGTCGAGCCGAGCGGCGGATTGTCGACCTTGGCGAACTCGCCCAGAGTCTCGCCCCTCCTTTCGAAACGGTTCCAGCGGATCGTGTCCTCAACGTCGAAGAGATAAGCATCCTTCTGGAACGTCTCGGCCTTGAACTCCTTGATCGGAGCGATGTCGGCGATATAGATGCCGCGGCCGTAGCTCCCGATGACGAGGTCCCGGTTGCGCTTCTGAATGAAGAGGTCGCGGACTACGACACTGGGCGCCGCGGTGGAGAAGTTCGTCCAGGTCTTGCCCTGGTCGATCGTCACCTGGATGCCGTAGTCACCGGCGATATAAAGCACGTTCGGATTGTCCGGGTCCTCCTCGAGGTCGAAGAGCGGATTCATCAGCCCGCCGGAGATGTCCGTCCAGGTTTTTCCCAGGTCGCGCGTCACATAGACGTAGGTCTTGTCCTCGTTGTGCGTCCGGTATCCGGTGAAAGCGACATAGCACGTTTTTTCGTCGTGCTGAGAAGGCATGACCTTCTTGACCCAGCGGTCGTAGGGAATCAGGGCGCCCTTGACGTCCTTTTTCGGTTTGCCCGCCGCGTCGTAGAACTGGGCGGTGATGTTGACCCAGGTCACTCCTCCGTCGGGCGACATCTGGAGGTTGCCGTCGTCCGTGCCCGCCCAATAGAGGCCGGGCTTCTTGGCTGACTCGGCAAAGCTGTAGATCGCCGCGTATTGAAGATTGGTCTTTTTTGAGAGGGCGATCCGCTCCTTGCTGGCCTTGGTCAGGTCGGGGCTGATCGTGACGAACGTGCCGCGTTCTCCCCGGCTCAGGGAGCGGTGGACGAACTGGGAACAGATGTAGACGATACCCGGGTTGTGGGGAGACAGGACGATCGGCGCGTTCCACTGGTAGCGCTGGGCGGGCACGCCGGCGGCCGCTTCCTCCGGCGTTGTCCTCTTGGTCATCGAGATCGTCTCGCCGTTGGACAGATTCTGCCGGCTCGAAGAGCCGAATTGGCTCTCATAGTAAACGTATTCGGGATTCCACCAGTCGCGGACGACATAGAAGCCGTCGCCCGTCGGCAGATAGGTCCAGTCGGCCGCATAAACGCCGTAGCTGTTGCGGTTCTGCGAAGGTCCGAGCCAGGCGCCGTTGTCCTGGGTCCCACCCATGATGTTGTACGGCTGGAGGTTATCCGCGGAGACATCGTAGAACTGCTGGGCGCTGATCGTCGCCTTCTGGCTCCAGTGCTTACCGCCGTCCCAGGTTTCGCCCGTCCCGCCGTCGTTCGCGCTCAGGATGTGGTTGCCGTTCTGCGGATCGACCCAGATCCCGCGATGGTCGACGTGGAGCTTGTAGTTGCCGCTGTCCCAACCGGTCGCTTTGAACGTCTTGCCGCCGTCGGTGGAGACCGTGGCGTTCGTGTCGGAGCAATACATGACCTGGTCGTTAATCTGGTCGAGAACGATCCGGCCATAATAGCCGCCCTCGGTCTGGTTGACCTGAGCGCTGCCGCCCGACAGCTTGTATTCCGTCATCCGCTTCCAGGTCTCGCCCTGGTCCTCGGTCCGATAGATGACGCCCGACCGTTTCGTCGGCTGCTGGTTGCGGAGGACGCCGCCGTACAACATCTCGAGGACATGCCGGTTAATGATTTGGAACCGCCCCTTGGCCTCATCCGAATCCGGCTTTGGGGCTTCGGCCTTCAGGAGCTTATCGATCTCGGTGATCGCGCCCAAGAGGTTATCGTTTTTAGCGTAAACCTTGCGGGCCGCGGCGTTGATCTTGGCCACATCCGCTCCGCTCTTCGTCAGGAAATCCTTATCCTGGATGAGCTCGTTCAGTTTCTTGACCAGGTCGGCATCGGTCTCGGCAACGATCGGGGTAAATTTAGGCGCCAGCTTGGCCAGCTCGGGATTGACCTTGAACGTTTTGAACTTGGCCAGAGTGTATTCATCGGTGAACAGACCGGCCCCGCCGCCCATTCCACCGCCCCCGCCGGGGCCTCCGGCGGCCCGGAAATTGGCCACGCCGTCGCGAAGAGGAAAACCCAGGTTTATCTCCTCATCGAGGCGGGCGACCAGGATGTTCGGGTTCTTCTCGAAAAGGCTGAGACCGGTTCGGCCCAGGTCCATGTCCGTGGGCAGGCCGTTGGTCAGCTTTTTCCAGGTCTTTCCGCCGTCGGTCGTCTTGTAGAGGTGGTTGCCCGCCTGCCGGTCGATGTAGGTCCATGCCCGGCGGAAGGTCTTGTACGCCGCGGCGATGATGACATCGGAGTTGCGCGGGTCGAGGACAAAGTCGCCCACCCCGCGGTCCTTGACCGGGAAGATGTTCGTCCAGCTCTTGCCGCCGTCCGTGCTTTTATAGAGGCCGCGTTCGCAGTCCGGCTCGTTGTCGTAGAGCTTGCCCTCGGCGGCGACGATGACGATGTCCGGGTTCTTGGCATCCACCGCGACCCTGGGAATAAAATAGCTCTTTTCCAAGCCGATCTTGGCCCAGGTCTTACCGGCGTCAGCGGATTTCCACATGCCGTTGCCGTGGGTGCTCGAGCGGGCGTGCATCGGCTCGCCTGTCCCCAGATACAGGATGTTCGGATTGGACGGAGCGATCGCCATGTAGCCCATGCTCATATTGCCGTACTTGTCGAAGATGGGCTCGAAATGCGTCCCGCTGTCCTCGGTCTTCCACAACCCGCCGCTGGCCGTCAGGACATAGTAGGTCGTCGTCTGGCCGCGCGGCACGGCGAACTCCGTGATCCGGCCCGAGAACGTTACCGGGCCGACCCACCTCCAGGTGAACTGGTTGAAGTCGTCCGTGGTGACCGGGCTCTGGGCGTAGCTCGTCAAAGACAAGCCCAGGAAACAAACCGCCGCCACAAAAAAGCCGATGGAGACTCTCCTCATCGTTGTAAACATCATTTCTCCTCCCATTAGATTTTGATGATATCCGTGCCTGATCTCAGGCTGCTGATATAGATTTTCGGCTCTCGGCCGAATATATCCTTATAGGACTTGACAACCCCTTCTTTCAGCGCCTCGATCGCGGTCTCTTCGACGAGGTTGATCGTGCAGCCGCCGAATCCGGCGCCCATCATCCGGGCGCCGAGAACGCCCGGGACATCGCCCGCCGCCTCGACGAGAACGTCCAGTTCGCGACAGCTCACCTGATAATCGTCGCGAAGACCGTCGTGCGAGCCGTTCATCCTGCGGCCGAACGCGGTGAAATCGCCCTTTTTCAGGTCGGAACAGGCTTCCTCGACCCTCAAGTTCTCGTGCACGACGTAATCGCATCTTTTATAGATGATGGGATCGAATTCGGAGCGTTGGGCTTCGAGGAGCTCGAGCGATACGTCCCGCAAGCTGAGGAGGCCCGGTGCGTGCTTGGCCAGGATTTTCACTCCCGCTTCGCACTGGGCCCGCCGGACGTTGTATTCCGAGGCGGCCAGTTCCCGTTTGACGAGCGTGTCGCACAGGACGATACGCAGGTCGGCCCGTTCGAAGGGAAAATATTGATGATCCAGGCTCCGGCAGTCGAGCTTGAGGACCGATCTCGGCCGGCCGAAGATGTTGATGAACTGGTCCATGATCCCGCAGCGGACCCCGACGAACTCGTTTTCGGCCTTTTGGGCCAGCTTGACGAGCTTCAGCGGGTCGAGCCCCAGGCTGAAGATCCGGTTTAGAGAGAAGGCCAGTCCGGCCTCGATCGCCGCCGACGACGACATCCCCGAGCCGATGGGGATATCACCTCCGAAAACGCAGGCGAAGCCCCCGACCGCGGCGCCGGCCTTGCCGAGCTGATCGACGACGCCCATCAGGTAGTTCGGCCAGCCTTTGTCGCTCCGGACCGGCCGGGCGATTTCGAACTCGTGGCTCTGATCGAGATCAAAAGCATGAAGAGATCCCACGGCGCCTTTTTTCGGCGCAACGGCGAAGTAGATGGCTTTATCGACAGCGGCCGGCAGGACAAAGCCTTCGTTGTAGTCGGTGTGTTCTCCGATGAGGTTGACCCGGCCGGGCGAGCGGACCAGAATGGGTTCGTCCTTGAAAAGGGATCTGAATTTTGCCTGGATTTGGCGAACCAAGACGCCCTGATCGGCCGACCGTATCGATTCGTGGCATGAAGCTCCTTGGAAGGAGGGCAGGGACGGCGGGATTTTCCCGCCGGACCGTTGGGAGGAAACCCGCGCCAAGGGTTTTCTCCCAAGAGTGACCGGCGGGCCTTGTTTATTCGACGCTGGCATTTTTATTCGTCAGAACGAAGATCGCTCCGGCCAGGACCATCAGGCAGCCCCACCAGATGTTCGGATGGAGGCGGGCCAGAACGGTCTTGGATTCGACGCGCGCGATCAGGTCGTACAGCCCCGTGGCCAGGATCACGCCGCCCATGACGAGCAAGACCAGTCCGACAAAAAACCAAATCGGTTTCATTTTTTTGACGTTCTCGGCCATGGATTTCTTCCCTCTTTACCAGAAATAGATATTCAACAGGGCAAAAATGATCAGGGACAGAACGGCGTAGAACACCGGGGTCTTGTACCAGGGCCCCGCCTCCCCCACCGTCTCCGCGGTCAGACCCTTGACCAGGCCGACGAGCTCGGCCTCGGGCTTCTTCTTGGTGAACAGGCTGACGCCGATCGTGACCACGAAGCAGATGAGCCAAGCCCACCAGGCCCTCCAGAAGTTGGCGGCCATGTCGCTGGCGACCTTGGACAGGGTGACGGCGCTCATGGGGATCCAGGCGAACTTGACCGCCAAGTACATCGTGATCGACGAGCCCATCCCGGCGATCAGGCCCCAGAAGGCCCCGGCCGGAGTGATCCACTTGACGAACATGCCCAGGAGCATGGTCGCGAACAGCGGCGCGTTGACCCAGGAGAAAATGGCCTGCATGTAGTCCATGATCGTGGGCATGCTCTTGGCCCAGTAGGCCGTGGCGACGCTAAGGATTATCCCGACGATGGTGGCCATCCGGCCCATCCGCAACAAGTGCTTGGGCGAAGCTTTTTTGTTGATGACCGACTGATAGATGTCATAGGTCCAGACGGTGTTGAAAGCGCTGATGTTGCCGGCCTGGCCGGCCATGAACCCGGCCAGGAGGGCGGTGATGCCGAGGCCGGCCAGCCCGCGCGGGAAATAGCGGGCGATGAGCATGGGCAAAGCCGAGTCGTAGTTCAGTTTGCCGCCGTCGCTCATCAGGGCGAAACCGGAATTGGGATCCTTGGACAGGACGAGCGCGAGCAGCCCGGCGACGATGACGATGAACGGCACGGCCATCTTGAAGAACGAGGCGATGATCGGGGTCATCCGCGCCGAGCGGAGATTTTTGGCCGAGAACGCCCGCTGAACGACCAGGAAATCCGTCGTCCAGTACCCGAAAGACAGGACGAACCCGAGTCCCATGACGATCCCGCCCCAGGTGACCATCATTCCGTTCTGGGTCGGGTCCCCCGACGTGGACCACAGTTTGGAAAAGGCCTCCGGGACGCGGCGCATGATTTCGCTCAGACTACCGATCTCGACGATGCCCAGGACGGACACCAGGAATAATCCGAACCAGATGAGGAAGAACTGGATGATCTCGGTGAAGATGGCCGACATCAGGCCGCTCAGCGTGACGTAGGCGGCCACGGTCACAGCCGAAGCCCACATGCTCACGTCCCAGTTCCAGCCGACGAACGTGTGCAGGACGAGGGCCATGGCGTAGAGGTTGATCCCGGAAACGAGGAGGGTCATGATGGCGAAAGCGAAGCCGTTGAGGACGCGCGTCTTCTCGTCAAAGCGGAGTTTAAGATAGCCGGGGACGGACTTGATCCGGCTGCTGTAGTAGAACGGCATCATGAAGATGCCGAGGAAGAGCATGGCCGGGATGGCCCCGATCCAGTAGAAGTGGGCCACGTACATCCCGTACTTATAGGTGTTGCCGGTCATGCCGAGGAGCTCGAGGGCGCCGAGATTGGCCGAGAGGAAGGCCAGGCCCGCCACCCAAGCGCTGTTGCGGCGGCCGGCCAGGAAGAAATCCTCCTCGCTCCTGGTGTATCTTTTCAGATAGAAGCCCATGCCGATGATGAAGGCGAAGTAAAAGAGGATGATGACCCAATCGACGAATTGGAGACCGATGGCCTGCATTCCCGAGCCTCCTCAAAAAACGTAGGTTGAGAAATATCATAGGCCCAGGGGGAAGTCAATTCGCTCCCCAATTTCGGTGACAGACAACTCAATCCCTAAATTCAAGCGGGTCAAATGGGAACAGGGGACGGTTCTATTTTCCCAGATTCGGTCGTCTTTAGAGAGGAACTCCAAGGTCAAGGGACGAGCCTTCGCGGCGGAAGTGGACCCCCGGGCAAAGCCCGGGGCACTCACCCGCGATGTAAATACGCGGCTGAGTACGGCGGAAACGGATCCCCAGACAAAGCCTGCCCTCATTCGCTTCGCAAATGAGGACTGCAAAGCCTGGGGCCCCTGCCGCCGCCCCGGCCGCCGTTGATAATCCCCCCTAACCCCCCTTTAGAAAAGGGGGGAACTGATTGCCCGCTTTAGGAAAGGGGGAACCTGATTTCCCGCCAAGTAAAGGGGGGGTGTGGGGGGATTATAACCGCCGCCTGGACATAGCCTGTTCGCCTGAATATAAATCCATCAATAGCAGATGAACGGCGTATTCGCGATATCATATTGACCCGGACGGAGAATTCTGTTATCATCATTCGGAAAAAGAAAGATTAATAAACACAAGGAAAAACGTATGGCAGACAAAAAAGAGACCGCCAAGCCCGGGCCAAAGGCCGAAGCCCAGGCCGCCGGCGACGCCGAACAGAATAAGGCGGAAGGCAACAAGAAGATCAACAAGATGACCCTGGCCGAGATCGATGTCAAGCTGAACGAGGTCAAGGTCGCCCAGGGATTTCTGAGATCACGCTACGCCAAACAGCTTCTGCAGCGCAAAAAAGCGCTGGCCAAGTAAGCCGCAACCACCGACCTTGACCCTTCCAACGACGAACAGAGGGGCTGCTTCCCTTCTACAACCCTATTCCCGGCGATCGTCAAGGGACGAGCCTTCGCGGCGGAAGTGGACCCCCGGGCAAAGCCCGGGGCCCCGGCCGCCGTGGACATATGGGCCGGCGCCTATCCGGCCCGCCGCGGGTCTCCCCGGGTTTACATCCCCATCCATTTTTGCTATGATATCAACGATTTAAAGGAGAAAAATTAAAGTGTTGACGAAAGACAAGAAAGACAAGCTCATCACCGAGAACAAAGTCCATCCGACGGACACGGGCTCGGCCGAGGTCCAGATCGCGCTCCTCAGCGAGCGGATCAGCCAGCTGAGCCGGCATATGACCGCGTTCAAGACCGACCATCATTCCCCTATGGGCATGATGAAGCTCGTCGGGCAACGGAAACGGCTTCTGGCCTACCTGAAAAAGGAAGACAGCGGCCGCTACGAAAAACTGATCCAAAAGCTCGGGCTTCGCAAGTAAAGGCCCCCTTCACCGAAAACCATGTCTCACACAATCAGTCTTGAGATCAATCAGCGCATCTTATCCATAGAGATCGGCAAGATCGCCAAACAGGCGGACGGCTCCGCGCTCGTTCGCTACGGCGATACGGTCATGTTCGTCGCCGCGACCTCCAAACGGGAGGCCAAAGAGGACAAGCCCTTTCTTCCCCTGATCGTCGATTACCGGGAGAACACCTACTCCGCCGGGAAGATCCCCGGGGGCTTTTTCAAGCGCGAAGGCCGGCCTTCGGAGCGCGAGATCCTCGTCGCCCGGCTGATCGACCGGCCCGTCCGATCCCTTTTCCCCGACGGCTATTTCTTCGAGACGCAGGTCGTCGGCCTGCTCCTGTCGGCCGACATCGAGAACGAGCCCGATACGCTCGGCCTCATCGGCGCTTCGGCGGCGCTGTACTTTTCCGACATTCCCTTCACCACGCCCATCGGCGCGGTCAAGGTCGGCCTGATCAACGATCGGTACGTCATCAACCCAACGGCCAAGGAACGTGAAATCAGCCCCCTCAACCTGCTCGTGGTCGGAACGGGAGAAGGCGTGACCATGATCGAAGCCGGAGCCAACGAGGTCGACGAGGAAAAGATCCTCGGCGCCATCGCCGCGGCCATGGGTCCCATCCGCCAGATCATCGATATTCAGAAGGAGCTCTACCAGAAGCTCGGCATCAAGAAACGCACCTTCACCCCCAATCTGCCCGACGCGTCGAAACTGGCCGAGATCGAAACGAAGATCGGATCGACCTTGTTCGAGGCCATCCAGACGCCCGGCAAGAAAGCCAGCGAAGAGGCCGTAACCGCGATCCTGAAAGGCCTCATCGAGGCCATCCCCCAAGAGAACGCCAAAGAGCGCTTCGAAACAAAAGAACTCTTCAATAAACTCGAGGAAAAGCTCGCCCGCCGCCTGATCCTGGACAAGCGCCGGCGCGTGGACGGCCGCGGCTTCGACGACATCCGGCCGATCTCGATTGAGATCGGGATGCTGCCTCGGACGCACGGCTCGGCCGTCTTCACCCGAGGCGAGACACAATGCCTGGCCACCGTGACCTTGGGAACGCCCGAGGACGCCCAGCGGCTGGACAGCCTGGGCGAGGAGACCAAGAAGCGGTTCATGCTCCATTATAACTTCCCTCCCTTTTCGGTCGGCGAAGTGGGCTTCCTCCGCGGACCCGGCCGGCGCGAGATCGGTCACGGCGCCCTGGCCGAGAAATCCATCCTGCCCGCCATGCCCACCGAGGAGAAGTTCCCCTACACGGTCCGCATCGTCTCCGACATCATGGAATCGAACGGCTCGTCGTCGATGGCCACGGTCTGCGGCGGAGTGCTTGCGCTCATGGACGCCGGAGTGCCGCTATCCATGGTCGTCGCCGGCATCGCCATCGGCCTGGTCAAGGAGGGCGACCGCTACGCCATCCTGACCGACATCGCCGGACTGGAAGACCACTTCGGCGACATGGACTTTAAAGTCTCCGGCACGGACAAGGGCGTCACGGCCATCCAGCTCGACCTGAAGCTCGACTGCATTTCCATGGACATCATCCGCGAGGCTCTGGACAAAGCGCGGGTCGCCCGCCTCCAAGTGCTCGAAAAGATGAAGGAAGCCATCCCGGCGCCCCGCCCGGACATTTCCCCCTATGCCCCCCATATCTTCACTCTGTTCATCAGCCCGGAGAAGATCGGCGAGGTCATCGGACCCGCGGGCAAGGTCATCAAGCGCATCGTCGCTCTGACCAAGGCCAAGATCGACGTCGATGAGACGGGCAAGATCACCATCGCCTCGACCGACGTGGAGGCGGCCGAGAAGGCCAAGCAGATGATCATCGAGATCACCGCCGAGGCCGAGGTCGGCCGGACTTACACCGGCAAGGTCGTCCGCATCGAGGAATACGGCGCCTTCGTCGAGATCCTGCCCAACCTCGTCGGACTGATGCATGTCTCCGAGATCGCCAACTACCGGGTCTCGAGCGTCCGCGACGTCCTGAAAATAGGACAGACCGTCAGCGTCAAAGTCCTTAACGTCGAAGAGGGCGGCAAGATAAAACTAAGTATGAAGGCCCTCGAAGAGAACTCGAATCCCGGAGAAGAGGCGCCGCCCCGCGAAGGTCAGCCCAACCGGGACCAGGAACCGCGATATAAAAAGCCCCAGGGCTCGGGCCCCCGTTCCGACCGCCGGGGCCGGTACTAATCGCACGCTAAGACAATAGATCCATCGGGGCTTCGCCCGATCGCCTTGGGTCATGAGGACGAGCACAATGCCTCGGCAAGACGGATTTAGCCTCACGGAGCTTCTCGTGGCGGCCGCCATCCTGGTCGTCCTGGCCGGCGCCATCCTACCCCTGACCAAGATCGCCGTCCAGCGGGAGAAGGAGATCGAACTGCATCGCAATCTCCGGATCATTCGGGAAGCGATCGACGATTATAAAAAGATGGCCGACGAGAAGAGGATCGAAGTGGATGACTCCACCGATGGGTATCCGCCGGACCTGGAGACGCTCGTCAAAGGCGTCAAGATCAAATCCGAGGCCAAGAACAAAAAGGGCGAGGAAAAGCTGATGAGGTTCCTCCGCCGTGTCCCCTCGGACCCCATGACCCGATCGACGGAATGGGGCTTGCTGTCGAGCCAGGACGCTCCTGACGCTTCGTCCTGGGGCGAACAGAACATCTTCGACGTCTACACCAAGAGCCGCCGCAAGGCTCTCGATGGGACCAACTACAGGGACTGGTGAGGACCCCATGATGTTTCGCCGCAAATCCAAAGGCTTCACGCTGATCGAAATGGTCATCGTCTTCACCCTGATCGGCATTCTGGTCGGCCTGGCCCTCCCCCAGTACCAAAACGCCATGAAAAAAGCCCGCGAATCCGTGCTCAAAGAGACCCTCTTCGTACTGCGCAAGCTCATCGACCAGTACTATACGGACAAGAGCAAATATCCGGACTCGCTCCAAGCCCTCGTGGACGAGAAATATTTGAGAAAGATCCCGGCGGATCCCATCACCGGCAAATCCGACGCTTGGATCGAGGTCAAAGAACAGCCGACCGTGGACGAGCTCGAGCCCGGACAAGCGTTCGGGGTCGTGGACGTGCATTCGAGCTCGGAAGATAAAAGTCTGGACGGGACGCCCTACAACACCTGGTGATGTCGCGGAACGAGGGCTACACCATCGTCATGCTGCTCGTGGCGGCCTCGGTCCTGGCCATCGGCATTCTCGTCGCCGTGCCCGTCTGGCAGACTCAGATCCAGCGGGAGAACGAGGACGAGCTCATCTTTCGCGGCAACCAATACGTCGAGGCCATCCGCCGTTACCAGACAAAGAACCCCGGACAATTCCCCCGGACCATGGACGAGCTGTATAAAAAAAGGTATCTGCGGCGCCTCTTTCCCGATCCTATGACCAAGGACGGAAAATGGGACGTCCTCGTCCAACAGACGAGCATGACGCGCGGCCCCAGGACGGGCGCCCCATCTCAATCCGGCGGTCTGCAGCTCCTGGCGGTACCCCAAGCCAACCTCTCGTCGGTTTCGAACGTCGGCATCGTCGGCGTCGTCAGCGCGTCGGGAAAGACCGCGATCAGGACTTACAACGAGGAAACCACCTACGACAAATGGTTCTTTTATTACGGCCAGGACGGCAAGGTCAAGGCCGAGGTCACGTATTACGGACGGCCGGACAAGAAATGACCGATTCTCTGCTCATCATTGCCGGCGAAAAATCGGGCGAGAACTACGGCGCGGAGGTCGTCCGCTGTTTCCGGGCCCTCCATCCCGGGATCCGCTTCTTCGGTATCGGCGGGACGAAGATGGCCGCGGAAGGGGTGGACATCCTCGTTCCGATGGACGCTCTGGCCGTGGTCGGACTGTTCGAAGTCATCTCCCACCTGCCCCGGATCCGTCGGATCTTCAACCGGATCCGGAGCGAGGTCGAAACCCGTCGGCCGGCGGCCGCGGTGCTCATCGATTCGCCCGATTTCAACCTGCGCCTGGCCAAAAAGCTCCACCGGCTCGGCGTGCCCGTTCTATACTATATCGGCCCGACCGTCTGGGCTTGGAGAAAAGGCCGGCTGAAGACCGTCAAGAAATACGTCCGCGAAATGTGCCTCATCTTTCCCTTCGAGGAGGACATTTACCGAAAGGCGGGCGTCCCCGCCCGATTCGTCGGCCATCCTCTCCTCGAACGCGTCCGCGCGGCGTTCGGCCGGGACGAGTTCCTCTCGAGGAACGGGATGGATCCGGACAAGAAACTGATCGTTATTATGCCGGGAAGCCGGCGGAGCGAGATCCGGTTCCATATGCCGGTCCTGGTCGAAGCCCTGAAGAAGATCCGGCAAGAGATCCCGGCCCAATTCGTATTCGTGCTGGCCGAGAACCTCGACCCCGGCATTCTCCAGGCCCGTCTGCCGCGCGACGCTCCGGACATCAAGATCCTGGGCGAGAACGCGTACGAAGCGATGGCCGCCGCCGACCTGGTTCTCTCCGCGTGCGGGACGGCCAACCTCGAAACCGCCCTGCTCGAAACCCCCCTGATCGCCTTCTACCGCCTATCGTCGTTGACGTACAAGGCCGGAGTGAAGCTGGTCAAGGTCAAGGACTATAGCATCGTCAATATCCTCGCCGGGAAAAGGATCGTTGCGGAACTCATCCAACGGGATTTCACGGCCGACAATCTCGTCCGCGAAGTAAAGACGATCCTTGGGTCCGAGGATATCCGGTCGGCGATGAAAGACGAGTTCCGCCGGATTAAGTCCCTCTTGGGACGGGATTCGGCTTCGGCCAACGTCGCCGGCGAGCTCGACGCGCTCATCCGCCGTTCAAGCTGACCCGAGCTAAGGCGCGGTTTCTTCGGCCGGGCCGTGATCGATCCTGAACTGGACGATATACATGACCGCCGCCCAGAGGTTCATCACGACGATCCTCCCCCAGAAATAGATATCGAACCGCCCAAGGAAGGCCGATATGATCAGCAGCAGGCCTCCCATGGACGAGCCGAGAAGAGTCCAGCCGCGCATGGCCGTCTTGTTCCTGGCGTAAAACGCGTCCGCGCTGACCCGTCGGCCTCGGCCGGCGCCGGCCGCCCGGGAGGTCATTCTCTTCTGAAGGTTCAGATATCTCAGGTACAGGCCGATAACCGCTTTGCGAAGGAGCTGGCCTTGGCTCGCGCTGAGAGCGTCCAGATCGGCTTTAAACGACCGGAAGTCGTCCTCGTCGGAAGCGGACGAACCCTCGACATGATCGAGAAAACGGCTTCGGTAGTAATCGACCGAGAGGGAATGGAAAACGTGGCTGGCCCCGGTCGCGGCGAGGATGACCCACCACAGGAGAGGATGGTCCGAAGCGGGCGCGAGACCAATGCCGATCCCGAGATAAACGGCCACGGTGACGATGTAATCGATCAGACCGTCCAGGATCCGGCCCAGCCGCGTCCCGTTCTTTTTAAGCCGGGCGAGCTGACCGTCGGCGCAGTCGAGGACGATGGACAGTCCATAGATCATCCCGCCAAAAATGACGGCCGGGCGACAGCCCACTCCGAAGCTGATGCCGGCCAAGATGCCGACGAGCAGGGAGACCATGGTGATCTGATTGGGGGTGATATTGGTCCGGTAGATGCCTTTGACCAGGAGAAAGGCCAGGGGACGATAGATATAGATATCGGCCAGCTCCTCGACCTCGAGGCGTTTGAGAGATTTAATATATCCGGCCAGAACGCTCATGAACGCGGCTTGATCTTGGGAAGCGTGAATTCGAGCCGATCGAACAGCTTGAGCCCGAAGCGGTCGGACGCGCCGGCCGCGAGCTCGAGCACATAAAGCCCGGGCCGGTCCGGCGCATAGGAAGGACAGGGATCCTCCTTGCAGGGCGGGACGTTCCGCCAGATGTGAACGATCCTCCGGTCTTTGTCAACCCACAACATGTCCAGCGGGATCAGCGTGTTCTTCATCCAGAAGGCATATGCGGATTCCCTTTCGAACACGAACAGCATCCCCTGATCAAGCTGGAGCTTTTCCCGGAACATCAGACCGCGCTGGCGTTCCTCGTCCGACACGGCCAGCTCGGCTGTGACGGATCGTCCATCGGGAAGGTAGATCTTGATGAACTTGTCGCGGCGGACCCCTTGACAGAAGAGCAGGCTGCCGGCGAGGAGCGTTAAAAGAAATGAGCCCGTCATTCGTCTTGTCATCTTGACCTCTGTCGTTTTTAAATCATAAAACGAGAAGGACCGCACGGCAAGGTTTTTTTTCGGTGATCGGGAGGGATCCCCGCTCCGCTTCAATGGACCGAGACGAGGGGGACGAATCGAACGGGCAGCAGACGCGTTTCCGGGAACGAGGTCTCCTCGCGGCGGATCAGAACGAGCTGTTGATCTTCGGCACCGACGGGGACGATCATTCGTCCGCCGATGCGGAGCTGTTCCTTCAGGGCTTTGGGGATGGCCGCCGGCGCGGCCGTGACCATGATCGCGTCATAGGGCGCGAACTCCTCCCAGCCGAACGTCCCGTCCCCGATCTTGAAACGGATGTTCGTGAATCCCAAGCTGTTCAACAAGCCCTGAGCCCCCTCAGACAGGGCGGCGACGGTCTCGACCGTACGAACCTCCTTGGCGATGCTGGCCAGCACGGCCGTTTGATACCCCGAACCCGTTCCGATCTCCAGCACGCTCTCCCCGCCTTTGAGCTCGAGGACGTCGGTCATATAGGCGACGATGTAGGGCTGGGAAATAGTCTGCCCATGTCCGATCGGCAAGGGTTCATCGGCGTAAGCGAGGCCCTTCAAGTCCTCGGGCACGAACGCATCGCGAGGGACGCCGCGCATGGCCTCGAGGACTTTGAGGTCTCTGATCCCCCGCCCCGCGATCTGGACCTCGACCATTTTCTCCCGGAGGGAGGAAAAATCGTTGCGCATTCTCTTTTCTAGTAGGCCCGGGCGAAATAGGCCAGGATCTTCGCCTCCTGGCCGCAGCAAACGCAGGCGCCCCGGCCGGACCGCTCTTCGTTTTCGAGCGGGATGATCCGGATCGTGGCCATGGTCTCGTTCTTGATCTTGTCCTCGCAGGATTCGGATCCGCACCACAGGCTTGTCACGAATCCTTTTTTGTTTTCGAGGATGTCCTTGAATTCCTCATATGTTCCGGCCGCGCGCGTGTTGTCCGCGAGAAACTTCGTCGCTTCCTGGAACAGGGAGGCCTGGATCTCGTCGAGCAGGGCCGGCACTTTGACCGTCAGCACATCCAGCGGCGCCGTCTCCTTGGTCTTCCTGTCCCTGCGGACGAGGACCGCCTGGCCGGCCGCGACATCCCGGGGCCCGATCTCGATCCTCAGGGGGATGCCCCGCATTTCGTGCTCGGAGAATTTCCAACCCGGGGTGAACTCCTCCCGAGCGTCCAGGGAGACTCGGACGCCGGCTTTCTTCAGATTGTCTTCGACGGCGCGGGCCTTTGGCAAGATGCTTTCTTTCCAGTTGCCCATGGAGATAGGCACGATCACGGCCTGGATCGGCGCGACGCGGGGAGGCAGTCTCAGCCCGGAGTCATCTCCATGGGCCATGATCAGCGCTCCGATCATGCGGGTCGTCGTGCCCCAGGAGGTCTGCCAGACGTACTGGAGGGTCTGGCTGCGGTCCTCGAACTTGATGTCGAAAGCCTTGGAAAAATGTTGGCCCAGGTTGTGCGACGTTCCCATCTGAAGCGCTTTCCCGTCCGACATCAACGCTTCTATGGCGTAGGTCATTTGGGCGCCGGCGAACTTCTCTCGAAGGGTCTTGCGCCCGGCGAGGACGGGGATGGCTAATTCGGTCTCGCAGAATTCCTTGTAGAAGCCCAGGACCTTGAGCGTCTCGGCCTCGGCCTCCTCGGCGGTCTCGTGGCAAGTATGGCCTTCCTGCCAGAGGAACTCGGTCGTCCGGAGAAAGGGCCGCGTCACTTTCTCCCAGCGGACGATGTTGGCCCATTGATTATATAAGATCGGCAGATCGCGCCAGGATTTGATCCACTTCGAGTACATATAGCCGATGATGGCCTCGGACGTGGGGCGGACGGCCAGTCTTTCTTCCAGTTCTTCCTTGCCGCCCATGGTGACCCAAGCCACCTCGGGCGTGAATCCGGCGACATGCTCGGCCTCTTTTTTCAGAAAGCTCTCCGGAATGAAAAGCGGAAAATAAGCGTTGACGTGTCCGGTCGCCTTGATCCGCTGGTCCATCAGCCGCTGGATGTTCTCCCATATGGCATAGCCGTACGGCCGGATGACCATCATCCCCTTCATCGGCGTGTAATCGGCAAGTTCCGCCTTCTGGACGATCTCGACATACCAGCGGGAAAAATCCTCGGTCTTCGGGGTGATCTTCTTGACCTGTCGTTCGTCTTTGCTCACGATCTTCTCCAGGGGTGAAATCTCCAGACATTCTATCGTCCATCCCTTGATTTGTCAACGACATATAGGATGGGAGACCAGATCAAAAGGTATATCCCTCGCTTTATCGATCGGCCAACCGAAAAGCCGCCGGAGCTACTTGTCGAGGGCTTTCAAGGCCGAGATGAGAAACTCGTTATCGTTCCGATCGCGAACCGTCAACCGGATGCAGGGCGTTTTTTCGAAACCGATCTTCCCCGTGCAGTCCTTGATGAAGAGCCAGGAGGCGTTCAAGAGAGTCTCGGCCAGACGCGTCGGGGTCCAGGGCGCCTTGACCTCGCACAGAATATAATTCGCCTTGGAAGGAATCGGACGGAGGAAGGAGATCTCCCGGAGCCGTTCGAACAGATGCTCTCTCTCCGCGCCGATGTTGCGGCAGGCGTGGCGGAAATCATGGTTGTATTTGTCGATGATCTGGAGGAAATGCTCGGCGAAGGAATTGATGTTCCAGATGGACAGGCGATTCTTCACCCGTTCCAGGAGACCGAGATCCCCCGAGGCGATGATCCCCAGGCGGAGACCCGGCACACCGTAGGACTTGCTGATGCTCTTGACCGCCACGAGATTCGGAAAGCGGTCCAGGATGTCGGGTGAGATCAGGGAGTGATCGGTCGTTCCGTCGACGAAATCGGCAAAGGATTCGTCATGGATCAGCCGGACGTTCATCGTCCGAAGTCTCTCGAGGAGCCTGAGGACATCCGACTTCGCCAGAAAATGGCCGCTGGGGTTGTCGGGGTTGATCAGAATCAGCGTCGAGACCTTCTGGGCGGCGCAGAAATCGGCCAGCTGATCGCCGGAATAGTCGAACGTCCCGGGGGCCGGATAAAAAACGCGCCATTGGTCTTTGGGAGCGCCGGCCCGATATTCATCGAACGTCGGAACGGACAAGGCCAACGGTCCCCCGCATTCCGGCACGAGGCCTTTGATCAGCTCCGAGGCGCCGTTGCCCACGAGCACCTGCTGGGGGGGACAGCCGAGCAGCTTAGAGCCCAACAGGTTCTGGACCTTTTGGCCCGAGGGATAGCTCGTCAGGAGCTGGGGGAAGCTGCGGATCATCTCGTGGACCATCCGCGGCGCGGGAAAATAGGGATTGACCAGATAGCAGAAATCCTTGAGCGCCGGGAACCTCCAATACCCGCCGAATCTCTGATACAAAGCCTTGAGCTTGTCCAAGCCGCGGGAGAACAAGGCATCGGCGATGTCGAGGTCTTGGAGGTCGTCGATCTCATACCAGAGCCTGTCGCTGATGTCGAAGGCTTTGATGCTTCCCTGATCGATGAAGGTCAGGATTTTGAGGACCTCCTCGTAATATTCATTGAGCCCCTTGGCCCGGATATAGACCTCGAGAAAAGGGAAAAACCTCTCCTTGCTGAACGCCTTGGACAGTTTATAGATGTTGACGGTCTTGAAATATTGATCCAGGTCGCTCCAGACGATCTCCTTCTTCGAAACGAAACAGGAGATGAATTCCCGGTCATCGAGCTTGGTGACCGTGCCGTCCATCCAGGACTGGAACTTGGCCACGATGGCCAGGTTGGGCGAAGGATCGGCCAAACAGTCTTCGATGATGGCGGGGTCGAAGATGACGTCGCTCTCAAGGAGAAGGGAATCATCGGCCTCCATGAAGGCGCGAACGAGGAACAGCGAATAAATGTTATTGCTCTTCGCGTAGATGGGATTGAGAACATAATCGACTCTGGCGCCCTTGTACGCGTCTCCCAGGAAGGCTTTGAGCTCGTCGGCGCCGTGGCCGACGACCATCACCACATGCCGGATGCCGGCCGCCAAAAGGGCGTCCAAGGCGTGTTCGATGAGGCGCTTGCCGTTGACCTTGACCATGCATTTCGTGGAATGCCGGGTGAGATCTCCCAGGCGTTTGCCCATGCCCGCGGCTAAAATGACTGCTTGCATATCCACTCTCCGAATCGTCAGTCAAGGGACGAGCCTTCGGCTCGCCACTCGCCCGTGGCTTATATTCACGGGCGAGTACGGCGGAAGTGGACCCCCGAGCAAAGCCCGCCCTCATTCGCTTCGCGAATGAGGACTGCAAAGCCCGGGGCCCCGGCCGCTGTGGCCTCCATGTTAAACGAAGCTTGCTTCATCGTCAATGCGGGAGGTGACAATCCCCAAGGGAAATATCACCCCTTTTTTCATCTTTAGGGGTGATTGACCCCTCTTGGAGGCCGATTTAAGCTGACGGCGAGGCCAAGGAAAAGGAATTCGGAATAAGGAAGCGATCATGACAAAAGAGCCATATGTCAAGGGACGAGCCTTCGCGGCGGAAGTGGAACCCCGGGCAAAGCCCGGGGCACTCACCCGCGATGTAAATACGCGGCTGAGTACGGCGGAAACGGATCCCCAGACAAAGCCTGGGGCCCCTGCCGCCGCCCCGGCCGCCGTCGAAGGTCCGCACACCCCGGCAGGTCGGGATCAGGGATTCACCTTTCCCCTGCCGACCCAAGTCGAGGGCTTGAACGCCCAGGGAAAAGAATTCGCCGAGGACACGGTCCTGACCTACATCAGTCACGAGGGATCGACGTTTTACCTCAAGAATCCGATCAATATCGGCATGCGGTTGAAACTGATCATCGACCTGCCGGAGAAGCTCGCCCAGGACAAGTCCCTGAAAATGGTCATCAAAGGCAAAGTGACCCAAGTCGAAGCCGACCGCGACCGTCTCATCCGCCAGAAGGTCACGATCAAGTTCGACAGCAAATACATCATCCGACCCGAGGCTTGATCACTCTCATGGATATGAACATAAACGGCACCTCTTCCATTCAAGGTTTTTCCGAAACGCGGAAGAGGGAGCGGTCCTTCGAGCTCTCTCTTCCCGCGCTGGTCAAAGGCTTCGACGCCGCCGAACGGGAATTTTCGGAACAGACGGAAGTCTCGTCGCTCAGCGCCCAAGAGGCCGTTCTCTGCCTTCAATCCAAGGTGATGATCGGGACCAAGCTCCTGCTTTGCCTCAGGGTCCCGCAGACCTTTTTTCTCGAAAAGCGGTTCGACCTTTGTCTTTCCGGGACAGTCGCGTTCGTCAAATCGGACGTTTCGATCAAAAGCCGGAGCCAGCTCGTTTCGGTGAAGCTCGACAGGAATTTCCAGGTCCAGCCGTAAGAGGCCGCGCCCATCCGCGGGTTGACATCCCGGATTCGTTTTATTAGAATTCCATCCAATCAGAGAGAAATGCCAGGACCGAAATTGCCTAAGGGACACAAAAACACATGAATAAAAAGAAACTCCCGTCTTCTTCGGACGCGACGACGGTCAAGGTCCTCATCTTTTGCCCGTCGGACCTGATCCTGTCCGGGATCCTGAAGGCCCTTGAAATCGACCCGCAGATCGAGGTCGTGACCATCGAAAAGAACACCATCGAGTCCTTCATGGACTCGATCCGCAAGCTCCGACCCCACGTCATCCTGTTCGCCAGCACCGAAACGCTCCCCAACATGCGCGAGATCTGCAAGGCGATCCGCGAGATCTCCAAGGACCAGCTCAAATCGCAGATGCTCCTCATCGGGAACATCCCCTCGCACGAGGAGATCGTCAGCCTCATCAACGTCGGGGCGCGAGGCTATTTCGACTTGAACGACCCCTCGGGACAGCTCCCGGAGGCCGTCCGGGTCATCCACCGCGGCGAGATCTGGCTGCCGCGAGACAAGATGAGCAGCATCATGGACCGGATTATCTCGGTCGTCGGACGCGACATGAAGGAGAAGACCCTCGACCAGCTCACGCCGACCGAGTTCCAGGTCCTCAAGCTCATCGGCCAGGGCAAGAGCAACGACGACATCGCCGAGATCCTCTTCATCAGCAAGAACACGGTCCGCTCGCACATCAAGAGCATCTACGCCAAGCTCGACACGCACAGCCGGCTCCAGCTGGCGCTCTACGCCATCAACTCGGCCCTCTTCTAAGATCGAAAGGACAAGGGTGGAAACGCCATGAACACATCAGCCGCAAAAAAACCCCCAAGGGCCGGACGCTCGTGAAAAAGATCCGCGTGCCCGTCGACATTAATCGCCGCCGGGAATGGCGCTTCGAACTGCCTCTGACGGCCATCGTCGAGGGCACGCTGCCTCAGGGCAAGAATTTCAAGGAAGTGGCGAAGCTCGAGAACATCAGCTCGACCGGCGCCTATCTCTGCCTGGACTCGGGCGTCGTGGTCGGCTCCAAGCTCAACATCATCATCGAGCTGCCCAAGGAACTCACCGAGAGCCAGGGTCTCAAGCTGCAGATCGGGGGGATGACCGTCCGTCTGGAAAAACCGAACAAGAAGAACAAGAAACAGGGCGTGGCCGTCCGCTTCGACAAAGAGTTCAAGTTCATCCGCGGCTCTAAGAAATAGGTAGGCGGAACCTCGCATGTTGACCGTTGCCCTGACGGGGGGCATCGCTTCCGGAAAATCCATCGTCGGGGACGTTCTCCGCCGGCGCGGATGCCATATCGACAAATCCGACGAAGTCGCTCGCGAGATCATGGCCCCGGGCCGTCCGGCCTGGACAAAGATCGTCGCCCGCTTCGGCCAGGACCTCCTCAAATCCGACCGGTCGATTGACCGCAAGAAGCTCGGCGCGATCATCTTCGGGGACGCGGACGCGAGGCGTTTTATCGACGCCCTCATCCATCCTCTGGTTATGAAGAAGAAGAGGAAGACCATCGCCCGGCTCGATCAAGAGGGCCGAGTCAAGATCTACGTCTCCGAAGCGGCCCTGACCATCGAGGCCGGATTCGCCGAATTCTTCGACGAGGTCGTCGTCGTTTACTGCCCGGAGGAGGTCCAGGTCCGACGCCTGATGGACCGCGACGCGATCGGTTGCGAAGAGGCCTGCCGTAGGATCCGGACTCAGATGCCGGCCGAGGAAAAGCTGGAATACGCCGACTACGTCGTGGATACGTCCGGATCGATGGAAGAGACCATCGAGCAAGCGGAAGAGCTTTACGAGGAATTGCTCCTCGCCGGCCGGATCAAAAGCGGATCCGCTGGATAATTCAGCGGCGGGTCGTCAGGTCCCCAGAGCGGCGGCGAGCAGCGGGATCATGATCTCATGGTGGCCGACGAAATAATACCCTTTCCCCTTCTTCCCCAGGGGCCGGCGGGTCACGTTCTGGGCGGGCCGATAGTGATGGTGAAAATCGAAGACGGCCGTCGTGAAGCCGTCGAGCGTCCGGCCTTGATTCCGGACAAGCGACACCGCTTTGAGAAAGACCTCGGGCAGAACGACCGCCGATCCGATGTTGAGGAACACGCCCCCGCCGTTCAGCCCCCGGACGAGCGCGGCCAGGAGGAAAAAATCCTTTAAAGAAGTCGCTCCGAGCGCTTCGCCGCTGACGCTGGGATGCATGTGGATGACGTCCGTCCCGATAGCGACATGGACCGTAACCGGAACGCCCAGGCGATAGGCGGTCCCCAAGAGGCTCCATTTCTTGAACGGAAAATCGGACCCCGCGATCATCCGGCCCACGGATTCGCCCAGCCCCAGGCCGTCTTCGGCGCCGCGGCGGATCGCGCCGTTCAACCGTTCCCCCGTCTCCCGGGCCATGCCGAAGCGGCCCGCCTTGACCTGGCTTTCCACGTCCTCGGAGGTCGCTCCGGCGTAGGCCAATTCGAAATCGTGGATGATGCCGGCGCCGTTGAGCGCCACGGCGGAGATCCAGCCGTTCTTCATCAAATCGATGAGAACGGGACTGAGCCCGACCTTGATGACGTGAGCGCCCATGGCCCAGATCAAAACCTTCCGGCCGCGGCGGGCGTTCGTCATCGCGGCCGTCAGCTCCCGGAGTTCCTGGGCCGCGAGAAAACGCGGAAGACTTCGGACGAAACGGGCGACGGAATCGCCCGGTCGCGAGACCTTGGCGAAATCCGCGACGCGGACCTTGCTTGAGCGGGACCGGAGAGGATAGGTCGTCAGTCCGTCCGGGGACAGAGGTCGTTTCTTGTAGGCCACGTCAAACCCCCTTGCCTCGAGATGTCCGTAAAAACGAGAGGGCGAGCGGATTCAAGTCTACGACTTGGCGGCGATGTTCTTCAGCTCCTGGCCGGAGCGGAACTTGATCCGTTTGCCCTGGGTGATGTGGATCTGTTTTTTGCGGCGGATGTCCCGGCCGTAACCCGTCTTTTTGGCCACGACCTTGAAGCTCCCGAATCCCCGGATCTCCACTTTCTCCTTCTTGGCCAGCGCGTCCTTGAGACATTCGAGGATCGTTTCGACGATCAACAACGACTTCGCCCCGTTGAATTCGGATTTCTTTTCGATCGCGAGGGCAATGTCGTTCTTGATCATGGGGAACTCCTTAACAGGACATAAAATTAATTTATTGAAGATGTTTTGTCAAGACAATTTATTGACTTATCGAGGACTCCTTTCTATAATGGAATCAACGTGAAGAAAATCATTTGGGCGGTCCGGGCCGGAGCGTTTTTAACCTCGGATGAACGGTCTCGAGGTCCTCGAAATCGAGGGCGGCGAAGACGCCGATCTGGCCTTTCGTTCCGCCCGCGTCGGATCGTGATATAATGAGGAAAGCATAAGGTCCACCATGACAAACGAAAAACAATTCCGCGAATTGAAGTTCACGAGCACCCAGCTCGCCGTCGTTTTTCTGGCGATCCTGGCCTTCGGCGTGTGCATTTTTCTCCTCGGCATCTCCGTCGGCAAGAAACAGACCCAGCTTGTCGCCGGGTCCGGCGGCGCCCCCGCGGTCAAAACCGAGGCCTTAGCCCAGAAATCGCCTCTCCCCGCGGACGCTCAGCCGACGGTCACGATCCGGCCGACCCAAGGCCAGGCGACCCAACCCCAAGCCAAGCCGACAGAGACGAAGACCGAGGTGAAACCTGCCGAGAAAAAGTCCAACGAGGGGAGCGGGGCCAAAGTCGAAACCAAAAGCGAGGTCAAGCCTCCGACCGCTCCGGGCAAACCCGCCGAAGTCAAACCGGCCCCGGACGAGAAAAAGTTGGCCGCGGCAAAACAGGAAGGCATCTTCTATGTCCAGATCAGCGCGGTCAACAACAAGGAAGCCGCCGACGGATTTGCCCAAAAAGTCGAGAAATTGGGCTACCCGACCATCGTCCTGATGCCTCTGGCCCAGGACAAAAAACCCGTCTACCGGATCCAGATCGGCCCCTACGAGAGCAAACAGGACGCCGCCGACGCTCAGGACAAGATCGCCGTCGACCTGAAGAAAAAGAAGACCGACTTTTTCGTCGTGAAGGGTTGACGCGCGGCGCGCCCGTGAAGCTGAAGCTCACCGATATCGCCGTCGCCGTTGTTTCCGGTATTCTCACCGCCGTCGCTTTTCCCAAGATCGGCCTGCCCTTCTTCGTTTGGATCTCCTTCATCCCTTTTCTTTTTCTGATCTCGCGTCTGACTCCCGGCCGCTCGTTTCTGACCGGTTGGATCGCGGGCACGGTTTTCTACGGGATCCTCCTGTATTGGATCCCCGCCGTGCCGGCGCATTACGGCCATCTTTCGACGATCTTCAGCCTCCTGATCTATCTCGCGTTGATCCTCCTGCTCGCCTCGACCTGGGCGTTCTTCGGATTCGTCTTTTCCCGGATCCATCGAAAACATCCTGCGGCGGCGTTTTTCGCGGCACCGTTCTTGTGGGTGGCTTTCGAATACATCCTCAGCCATCTCCTGACGGGATTTCCCTGGGGACTTCTTGGGCTCAGCCAGTCTAGGAATCTGTCCTTCATCCAGATCGCGGCCATCACCGGGGTGTATGGCGTTTCGTTTGTCCTCGTCCTCTTTCAGAGCCTGTTCGTCTATTCCATCCGCGCTTCCAAAAGACCGCCGTTCGCCTTCGGGCTGATCGTCCTCGTCCTCGTCCATTTGGGCGGATTCTTGAGCTTGAAAAAAGTCCCCGAGGGGAAGGGGACCTTCACCGCCGCCGTCATCCAGGGGAACGTGTCTTCCGATATTTACTGGAACGAGGTCTCGCCCAAGGACATCCTGACCTTGTTCGAGGAGCATCTCGATCTGACCCGGCAGGCGTCGGAAAAAGGCGCGAAGCTCATCATCTGGCCTGAGTTCACCGTTCCGATGTGCTTCACCTGCGACGACGCGATCTACCAGAGCTTCAAACGCATCCTGTCCCAGTTCGTCCAGGATTCGCAGTGCACCCTTCTTTTGGGGACAAACGAGACCGCCGGTCCGCCGGGGCGGGAGCTCTACTTCAACACCGCGCTCTGCCTGGGCCCGGACCTGAAGATCTCGAAATACGCCAAGATGCACCTGGTCCCGTTCGGCGAATATACGCCGTACAAGAAAGTCTTCGGCTTCATCGAAAAAATGACCCATGCCATCGGCGAGATCACTCCGGGGACCGAGCCCGTCCTTCATGCCTTCAAGGACTGGCGATTCGGCTCCCCCATCTGCTACGAGGTCATTTTTCCCGATCTCGTCCGCCGTTTCGCGAAAAAGGGGGCCGCCTTCCTCGTGACCATTACCAACGACGGCTGGTACGGGACGACCTCGGCGCCCTATCAACACTTCGCCAACGCCGTCTTTCGCGCCGTTGAGAACCGGCGCTTCCTTCTCCGGGCGGCGACGACGGGCATCAGCGGGATCATCGATCCCTACGGCCGGGTCGTCACGGAGTCCGAGATCAAGACGAAGACGTTCCTGACCGGAACGATCACGCCTTCAATAAAACTGACTTTTTATGCCCGGTGGGGCGACGCTTTTTCCCTTTTGTGCTTGACAATCAGCGCTATCTTCTTTATTATGTCTCCGTTAAAGAGACGACCATGAACCCCAACAACAACCTGCCCGCCGAACATTTCAGCGACCTCGAAGCCAAGACCCGCGAGCGCTTCGCTAAATTCGAAGAGCTTCGAGGTTTTCTTTGACCTCGACAATAAGAAAACCCAGGTCGAGGCCTTGGGCCGCCAGCTCGGCTCTCCCGAGGTTTGGCAGGATCAAAAGCGGTCCCAGTCGCTCCAGCAGAGCAAGAAACGGCTGGAGCGTGACGTCCAGTTCCTGAGCGCCCTCTACCAGAAAAAAGAAGATGTCGACGTCCTGCTCGAGCTGGCCAAGGAAGGCGAGAACGTCGACAAGGACTTCGATCTAGCCCTGGCGGCGTTCGGCAAACACCTCGAAGAGGCCGAACTGCAGACGCTCTATTATGAGGTCGACGACCCTCGCAACGCGATCCTGACCATCCATCCGGGCGCGGGCGGGACGGAGTCCCAGGACTGGGCCTCCATGCTGATGCGGATGTACCTCCGCTACGCCGAGCGCAAAGGATACAAGACCGAGATCCTGGATATGCAGCCGGGCGAAGAGGCCGGGCTGAAAAGCGCGACGATCCGGATCGAGGGCGACTATGTCTTCGGCAACCTCAGCCAGGAGACCGGGGTCCACCGGCTGGTCCGCATTTCCCCGTTCGACGCCAACAAGCGGCGGCATACGTCGTTCGTCGCGGTCTTCGTCTATCCGGAGGTGGACGAGGACATCGAGATCAAGGTCAACCCGGACGAGCTCCGCATCGACACTTATCGCGCGGGCGGCAAGGGCGGTCAGCACGTCAACACGACGGACTCGGCCGTCCGGATCACCCATATCCCGACCGGGATCGTCGTCCAGTGCCAAAACGAACGTTCCCAGCACAAAAACAAGGCCTCGGCCATGAAAGTCCTCAAGGCCCGTCTCTACGAGCTCGAGCGGAAGAGGAAACTGGAAAAGGTTGAACTGCTGGAGGACTCCAAGACGGATATCGCCTGGGGCAACCAGATCCGGTCGTACGTCCTCCACCCCTACAAGATGGTCAAGGACACCCGGACGCGCCTCGAAACCGGAGATACCGACAGAGTCCTCGACGGCGACCTGGACGATTTCATCAAGGCCAGCCTGGTCCTGCGGAAAACAAAACCCGCGGGATAAAAAACGGAGGGTCTAATTTATATAGCGGCTGGCCCCCCTTTCCATCGAAGTTCCTGCCTCTCCTAGGATCTTCGCTTTTTCTTGATGTCCTCCCAGACCGCGTCCATTTCGGCGAGGCTCGCCTTTCCCAGCTTCATCCCCTTTTCTTTGAGCTTCCTCTCGAGTCTCGCGAATCTTTCGATGAATTTATCGTTCGCCCGGCGTAAAGCTGTCTCCGGATTCAGACCCAGCTTCCGGGCGACATTGGCCAAAGCGAAAAAGCAGTCGCCGAGCTCTTCCTCGATCCGACCGACATTCGTCCGGGCCATGGTCTCTTCGAGCTCGCCGATCTCCTCCCGGACCTTTTTGAGAGCCTCATCGGGCGAGGGCCAGTCGAATCCAAAATGGGCCACTCGCTGACCGATCTGGAACGCGGCCAGAAGCGAGGGGGCCTGCCGGGAGATGCCCTCAAAATGCGATTTCCGCTTTTTTTCGGCTTTCTTCCGGCGAATCCACTCGTCCAGGACACGTTGAGATGAATCGACCTTTTTGCCGCCGAAAACATGGGGGTGCCGGCGGATCATCTTCCGATTGATGCCGTCCAGCGCGTCGGAGATGGTAAACTCTCCCCTCTCCTCGTAGATCCGGGCCAAGAAGACGACTTCCATCAGGACGTCGCCCAATTCCTCGGCCAACTCCGCGACGTCGTTCCGAAAAAGCGCATCGATCGCCTCGTAGACCTCTTCCAGGAAATAATTGGCGATGGACCGTTCGTCCTGCTCTTTGTCCCACGGGCAGCCCTCCGGTCCGCGCAGCGCGGCCAGGATCGCGACGAGTTTTTGAAACCCGAGTCCGGCAGAATCGGCTTTTTTCATAATGACCTCTTTCGGATGACGTTCCATTGTAACCAAGGTAGTGAAAAGAGAAAAGAGGTCGCTCGTTTTCTTGAATTTTCGCCTGATTCCAAGTATGATGAGGGCTCATCACTCAGGCCAAAGGACGAATCGAAGATGAGCGACGAACACCAACACGACGAGGACAAGGAATTCCTGCCGCCGCTCGATTTCAGCTCCATCGTCTTCCCCTTCTATACGCAAGCTCTGGTCAAGCTCGGCCTGATGGAGGATCCGCTTAAAAAGACGGCCGAGGGGAACCTGGATTTCGCCAAACGGCTCATCGACTTGCTCGACCTTCTCAAGGACCGGACTAAGGGCAACCTCAACGAGGAGGAAGAGAAGTTCCTCGAATCCTGTCTCCTCCAGCTCAAAATGAATTACATGAAACAGGCCAACATCATAAAAATGTGATGAAGCGGGCGGTCACCGCCCCAAGCGCCGGATGATATCAGTCCCATGAAGATCTATCGCTCGCTCGAAGCAGTGCCCGACCTTCCCCGGAAAACGGCTCTCGCCATTGGCAATTTCGACGGCCTTCATTTGGGTCATCGGAAGATCCTGTCCTTGGTGGTAAACGAGGCCGCGGATAAAAACTGCCTCTCCGGCGTCCTCACTTTTTCGCCCCACCCCGAAAAGATCTTCGGTTCCGAGAAGATCAGCATGATCCAGACGCTCGACCAGAGGCTCGAAGGCATCGCCGGCCTCGGCGTCGACCTGATCCTGGTCGCTCCGTTCAACTCGGACTTCGCCCGTCTCTCCGGCAAGGATTTCGTCCATAAGGTCCTGGTCAAGAAGCTGAAGGCCCGGTCGGTCATCGTCGGCCCCGATTTCCGTTTTGGCAAGGGCCGCCGCGGCGATATCCCGGCCCTAAGGAAATTCGGCAAACGGCTCTGGTTCGACGTCCTCGTCGTGCCGCCGGTCCGCAAAAAATCCCTCGTGGTCAGCTCCAGCGCGATCCGCGAACTTCTGAAGCTGGGCCATGTCGGGACCGCCAATCAACTTCTCGGTCGACCGTACGATATCGAGGGCGACGTGGTCCGGGGGGTGGCGCGGGGACGAAGCCTCGGGTTCCCCACGGCCAATATCGAGACCCCCAACGAGATCATCCCCAAAGGCGTGTTCGTCTCCCTCGTGGACATCGGTGGAAAATACCGCCGTTCCCTGACGAACGTGGGAAGCCGGCCGACATTCCCCTCCGATCCCGGCGCCGCCCGCCCTCTCACGATTGAGGCGTACATCCTCGATTTCAAGAAGAACATCTACGGCGCCGCCGTCAAACTGTTCTTTTTGAAGAAGATCCGGGACGAGCGGACGTTTCACGACGCCGGGGAGCTGGCGGCCCGGATCCACAAGGACCTTGAGGACGCCCGGAGGTATTTCGAAAAGAATGAGATCTCGTCTCCGCGAAATATGGTATAACATAGGCCAGGAGTTGGATTATGACTGAAAAGATCAAGGCCAGCGTCATGGACGCGACGAAGATCCGGCGCGTCATCGACCGCATGGCCACCGAGATCCTTGAACGCAACCGCAACCTCAAAGCCCTCGTCATCGTCGGGATCCGCACGCGCGGCATCTATATCGGTAAGCGCATCTCCAGGATCATCAAGGAGACGGAGGCCGTGGATATCCCCGTGGGCATCATGGACATCACCCGCTACCGCGACGATTTTTCGAAGAACGAGACGCCGCACAAGGGGACCAAGACGGACATCCCCTTCCCCATCGCCAAAAAGGACGTCATCCTCGTCGACGACGTCCTGATGACCGGCCGCACGATCCGGGCGGCCATGGAAGGCCTGTTCGATTTGGGCCGGCCGAGATCGATCCAACTGCTCGTCCTCATCGACCGCGGCCACCGCGAACTTCCCATCCGCGCCGACTATATCGGCAAGCAGCTCCCCTCCTCCCGGCGCGAGATCATCAAGGTTCGCCTCAAAGAGATCGACAGCCGCGACGAGGTCCTCATCACGGAGCCCGTTGCGCTGAAATGACAGGAGAGGTTCCGAATATGGCCGGAGAACGGCGTCTCCGAGGAGACCCCGCGTGAAAATCCTGATCAAGAACGGCCGGGTCGTCGATCCCAAGTCCGCCGTCGACGAAACCCTCGACATTCTAATCGACGGCGGCAGGATCGCCGACATCAAACCTTCGATCAAAGCCAGGGACGCGACCGTCATCGACGCCGCGCGCCTCGTCGTCGCGCCCGGTTTCATCGATATGCATGCGCACCTGCGCGAGCCCGGGCAGACATCCAAGGAGACCATCGAGACGGGGGCCCGGGCGGCCGCCCGAGGAGGATTCACCTCCGTCTGCGCCATGCCGAACACGAAACCGGCCAACGATGAGCGGGCCGTGACCGAATTCATTCTGGCCCAAGCCGCCAAGAAGGCCGTCGTGAACGTCTACCCGATCGGAGCCCTGACCAAGGGGCTTCTGGGTTGGGAGGTGACGGACATGGCCGACCTCGTCGCAGCCGGAGCCATCGCCTTCTCCGACGACGGGAGATGCGTCCAGGATAATCGGGTCATGCGACGGGCGCTCGAAACGGCGAAGTCGCTGGGCGCGCTCGTCATCGACCACTGCGAGGACCGGCCGCTCTGGGAAGGCGGGGTCATGCACGAAGGGCCGGCGTCGCGGCGGCTCGGACTGCCGGGCATCCCGGCGGCGGCCGAGGAAATCATGGTCGCCCGGGATATCATCCTGGCCGAAGCGTTGGAGACCCGGGTCCATATCGCCCACCTCAGCACCAAAGGCGCGGCCCATTTCGTCCGGGAAGCGAAGTCGCGGGGCGTAAGGATCAGCGCCGAGGTCACCCCGCATCATCTTCTCCTCGACGACGGGGATCTGGAAAAACGGGAGACGTCCCTCAAAGTGAACCCCCCTTTGCGGAGCGCCGAGGACGTCCGGGCTCTGATCGCCGCGGTCAAGGACGGCACGGTGGACGTCTTCGTCACGGACCATGCGCCGCATACGACCAAGGAGAAGGACGCGCCGATCGAAAAGGCGCCGTTCGGAATGGTCGGGCTGGAGACGGCCGTGTCTCTTCTCCTCGACCGGCTGGTCAACAAGAACATCATTTCGATCATGCGCTTCATCGAGATGATTTCGACGAAACCGGCTCAGCTCCTCTCCCTCCAGGCCAAAGGCCGGATCGCCGTGGGAGCCGACGCCGATCTGACGATTCTCAACCTGCACCAGAACGTCGTGGTCGACGCCGGGGCGTTCGCTTCGAAAGGCCGGAACAGCCCCTTTCACGGCTGGAAGCTGAAAGGAGCCCCCGTGATGACGATCGTCGGCGGCCGCGTCGTTTATCCTTTCCCATCATGATGAGGAACATCTTGAGAAAAAGAAAAAAACCAAGCGTCGTCTCGGAGCTCGAACGTGAGCTTTGCTATCAGTTTCGGAACAAAGACCTCCTCCTCCAGGCGCTGACGCACAGCTCCTTCGCCTACGAGAACGCCGAAAAGTTCAGGGACAACGAATTGATGGAGTTCCTGGGCGATTCCGTCGTCGGCCTGATCGCCGCCGCGTTCTTCTACGGATCCTACCCCGAGGTCACCGAGGGCGATCTGTCGAAGTTGAAATCCTCGGCGACGAGCACGATCGCCCTGGCGGAGTATGCCCGGCAGATCCGGCTCGACCACTTCATGCGCGTCGGCCGGGGCGAGGAGAAGAGCGGAGGCAGGAAGAAGGAGAGCATCCTGGCCGGGACGTTCGAAGCGGTGGTGGGCGCCATCTTCATCGACGGCGGCTACAAAGCGGCTCAGGATGTCTACCTGAAGCTCCTCCGCGGATCGTTCAAGAAGATCAAGGACGAGGAGCAGCTCGACATCAACAATTATAAATCGGCCCTCCAGGAATTCCTCCAAAAAGAGGACCTTCCGGCCCCCCACTATAAGTTGCTGAAATCGACCGGACCCGATCACAAAAAGGAATTCGTCGTCGAAGTCTTCGTCAACAAGACACCCCTGGCCAAGGCCAGCGGCCTCTCGCGGAAAGCGGCCGAGCTCAAGGCGGCCGAGAAGGCCCTCAAGAGCTTCTTCGGCCAAAAGATCAAAGCCCTGACCCAGGAGACGTTCATCTTCAAGAAGTGATCGTCCCCTCACGGCCGAGCGATCCGTCGGCCGCCAAGGGAAAGCCCGGGGCCCCGGGCTTTGCCCGGGGGTCCACGGCGGCAGGGGCCCCAGACTTCGTCTGGGGATCCGTTTCCGCCGTACTCACCCGTAAATATAAGACATGGGTGAGTACTTCCGCCGCGAAGGCTCGTCCCTTGACCGCGGACGGCGCTCTATTGCTTGAGCAGCACGTCCATGAATTTCAGCTCGGGGATATTGGCACAGACGATCTTCAGGATGACCATCATCGGCACGGACAGGATCATGCCCGGGATGCCCCACAGCCAGCCCCAGAAAAAGAGAGCGAAGAGAATGGCCAGCGGGCTGAGCCCCAATCTCGTGCCCATCATCTTCGGTTCGGCCACCATACCGATGAAGGCGTCGACCACTAAGAGGACGACAAGCATCCAGATCGCCTGCCAGGGCCTGTCGAACTGAAGCAGGGCGAACAAGAACGGCAGGATCTTGGCGATCAGCGCTCCGATGTTGGGAATGTAGTTCAGGAGAAACGTCAGGAACCCGAAAAGGATGGCGAAATTCAGGCCGAAAACGACCATGATGAGCCCCGCCAGGAGCCCGGAGACGATGCAGCTGACGGTCTTGAGGGCCAGGTATTTCTGAACCTGGCGGTCGATGTTCTCGACGATCTTGATCAGCTGAGCGGAGCGCCGTGAGTCGAAGGAACTCTTAATCTTGACGTTCAACTTGCCCCGGCCGGCAAGCATGAAGATCAGAAAGATCAGGACGAGGAACAAGTTGGAGAGGAAGGTCATGACCGTGCCCACCGATGACAGGAAGAACGATCTGATCTTGGTGATATCGAGTCCTCCCAGCCAGGCCAACGGGTCCACCTTGGATTTGGGAAGTTTGAGCTGGACCTGAAGGGATTCGATCATGCGGTTGAATTTCTGGCCGTATTTGGGGACCTCCGCGGCGAACGTTTCTCCGCTCGAATAGAACAACAGCCCCATCAGATACAAGGCCAGAAAAGTGAACAGAATGATGACGACCAAGGCCAGGCTCTTGGGGAACCTGGCCTTGCGCGTCAGGAAATCCAGGGCGGGTGAAAGAACGAAGTAGAAGAAGATGGCCAGGAAGAACGGAAAGAGAACCGATTTGGCCAGACGGAGGACGACGCCCACGACGAAGATCGCCATGATCGCGCTCGAGATCGTCAGGACTTTGTTCTTTTCCACGGCATCATTTTAGACGAGAGGAAACCCTTTTGTCCAAGCGCAGCTATTTTTTCAAGCCGTCGACCAGCGCGGCCAGGACTTTCTCTCCCAGCGCGTCCTGGCCGTCCTTGATCTTCGTCACGCCGCAGATATAGGAACCCGCTCTGGCCACAAAGACGTTCTTAAGATAAGGGTCCTTGACATGTGCTCCGGTGGTCCTCTTGTCGGCGGCCGGGTCGCTCTTGGCGAAATGATCCAGGTATTGCTTAAGCATCGCCTCGGCCTCTTCCGCGGTCCTCCCGTCGATGAGAAAGGCATCGAATTCCTGGCCGGCCTGCTTATAGTTGGCGATGAAGCCGTTCTTAAGGAACTTGAAGCCCATGACATTGCGCAGGATGAACTTTTCGCTGTTGGCGACGAGCCCCTCCTTCGGAAAGGCCCGCAGAGGGACCGGAAAACCTCCCGGGTTCTTTATCTTGTCGACGATGGCTTCGGCGAAAAGCTTCAGGAATTCCTCGGTCTGGCCGCCGCCTTCATAGCCCATCAGCTTGACATAATAGCGGCCGGCCAGGAAATTCAAGGTCCCCTCTTCGATGTAGCCTTGAACGCCGACCGGGATGAAACGGCTCTCGGAAAAGCGCTCGGCGCTGTAGATGCCGAACGCGTTCAGCTCCGATCCCATGTCGTAGATCTCGGTCGTCAGCGACGTTTTCGTCCGGCCGCCCTGGAACTCGGCGACGATCAACTCCTTGAAATCGTAGCTGATATACGCCTCGGCCGCCCCGTCGATGAATTCGTAAAGGGTTTCCGGACTATAGCGTTGGACGCCCTCCGCGGCCTTCCAATTGGCGACCTGGGGAAGAAGCGACGTCAGGGACGACGCCCCGATTTTTTGAGAGCCCGGCGCCGGCGGAGTGAGCGCCGCCGCCAGGGCCAGGATCAGGACGATTTCTTTTCTCGACATCTTCCTCTCCATGCTTGACTCCTATCGATTCAGGTCCCGGCTCTTAATATAACCGCAACGGACCGCATTGACAAGTCTCGGCCGGCTGGGGTAATTTGACACCGATGGCCGCCTCGAAGGTCGTGATCGTCCGGGGAAAAGGGGTTATTCCGCGAAAAGGCGAGGTCGAGCCGAAGGTCCTCGCGAACATGTACGAGCGCGGCTTCCGTCTTCTCACCGGCCAGAACGATGGCGTTGCGGGGCTGCGGACGATCTTCGCGCCTGCCGATCGCGTCGGGATCAAGGTCAACGCGATCGCCGCCCCCGAGCTCTCGACGCCCCCCGAAGTCAGCTTGCCCCTCGCCCGCCTCATGGTCGCGGCGGGGATCCGAGAGAAACAGATCGTCGTCTGGGACCGGACGAACCGCGAGCTCAAGGAAGCTCGATACCGCCTGAATTCCGGCGGTGATGTCTTTCAGATCATGGGGACGGACACGGCCGGTATGGGTTACCCCGGCGAGCCGATCATTCATCTCAACATCGGAAGCCTGTTCTCGGCCATCCAGTCGAGCTTCGTCACCGCGTCGGTCAGCCTGGCCGTGCTGAAAGACCATGGGACGGCCGGGATCACGGCCGGCTTGAAAAACTATTATGGCGCCATCCATAATCCCAACAAATACCATGACGACAACTGCAATCCCTTCGTCGCCGAGCTCTTCGACGTTCCGTCGATCAAATCGAAACACCGGCTGACGATCCTGGACGCCCTGGTCGTTCAATACCATCGAGGCCCTTCCTACCACGCCCGCTGGGCGGAAACCTATGAAGCGTTGATCTTCAGCCTGGACCCCGTGGCGGCGGATTTCGTCGGCTGGCGGATCGTCGAGGATCTCCGGAAAGCGAAAGGGCTTCCCTCTTTGGAAGAAGACAAGCGGGCACCGCTTTATCTCCGGACGGCGGAACGGATGGGGCTGGGAACGGCGACGCTTTCGGGGATCCAGATCGTCGAGGAAACGGCCTGAGGGATCGAGCAAGCCCATGAAAAGACGGATTTTCTTCCGGACGGCGGCCGGCGCGGGAGCCGTTCTGAGCGCGGATCCCGGGCCGGCGCTTCATCATCTCTACGCCTTCGGCCAGACGGTCAACCTGTCCCATGTCGAGGCGCGCTATTACAAGCGCCTGGCCGACCGGGAGATCGAATGCGACCTCTGTCCCCGACGCTGCAAGCTGGGCGATAAGGAGCGAGGCTACTGCGGCGTCCGCCAGAACGACGGCGGGACATATTACACGCTCGTCTACGGCAAAGCCTGCTCGGTCAACGTCGATCCCATCGAAAAAAAGCCCTTTTTCCACGTCCTGCCGGGGTCGGACGCCCTGTCCATCGCCACGGCCGGCTGCAACGTCAACTGCAAGTTCTGCCAGAATTGGGAGATCTCGCAGGCCCGGCCGGAACAGGTCCAGGCCATGGACTTTCCTCCCCGCGCCGTCGCCGACGCGGCGGTCAAATATCGCTGTCCCACGATCGCCTACACATACTCCGAGCCGACGGTCTTTTATGAATACATGGTCGACACCGCCGTCGAAGCCAAGCGCCAAGGCGTCCGGAGCGTCGTCGTCTCGGGCGGGCACATCAATCCCGAGCCCCTCGAAGCCCTGACCAAGGTCGTGGAGGCCATCAAGATCGATCTTAAGTCCTTCGACGAGGACTTCTATAAGACGTACGTCCGGGGCGAATTAAAACCGGTCCTCGAGGCCATCAAGATCATCGCCAAGGCCAAGATCTGGATGGAGATCGTCTATCTCGTCATCCCGACCTTGAACGACGCCGTCGAGGACATCCGGAGAATGTCCCAATGGCTCCATCGGGAGATCGGTCCGGAAGTTCCGCTCCACTTCACCCAGTTCCATCCCATGTATCTCATCAAGAACCTTCCCCCGACGCCGATCTCGACCCTCGAAAGGCTCCGGCAGACCGCCCTCCAAGAGGGTCTCCACTACGTTTACACTGGAAACATCCCCGGCCACGAAGGCGAGAACACCTTCTGTCCGAAATGCCGGAAGATGGTCATCGAGAGAAGCGGCTACAAGATCGTCAGGAACGATCTGAGGCAAGGGACGTGTCCAAACTGTCAGAATCAGGTCCCGGGGATCTGGACCTGAAGTTCTCCCCGCCGGCTGTGCTCCTCGGCCTACTGGCCGCCTCGTTCCAGATCTTTCTCCTCAGGGAATTCGCCGCCCAGTTCTACGGCAACGAGCTGGTTTTCGGGCTCGTCCTGGCCTCCTGGCTCTTGTGGGGCGGATGCGGGAGCCTATGGGCCTCGGGGCGGGAGGCCGGACGAAAGGGGTTGGCGGTCTTATTTCTCGGCGTCCTCCTCGTCGCCCCCGGCTGTTTCGCGGGCCTGCGGTTTTCCCGGTTCATCCTGGGCATTTTGCCGGGAGAATTGATCGGTCTCGGGCCGATCCTTCTCTTCGCTTTCGTTCTCTCCTTCTTTTTGAATTTTCCTTTGGGGGCGATCTTCGTTTTCACGGTTAAGAGCGACGGTCATCTGCCGCGGGTCTATTTCTGGGAATCGATCGGCGCCGCCGCCGGCGGTCTCCTGACCTATCTCGCCCTCATCCCTCTGTTGTCCAATTGGCAGGCGCTGGCCGTCGTCGGGGCGGTCTCGGCGACAGCCGTGTTTTTCTTTTTGGACGGCAGGAAGGCGGCTCTCGTCTTCTCTCTGGCCTTGGCCGCCCACGCCGCCCTTTTCTTTTCCGACATTGCCAGCCAAAAGCTCGCCTGGCGTCCCTTCGCCCTCATCCAAACCAAAGACAGCCTCTACGGCAAGCTGCAGGTCATTCGAACGTCCGAACAGGTCACCCTCTATAACAACTCGCTGCGCGTCCACTCCATCCCCGACCTCGCTTCCGCCGAAGAATCCGTGCATTTCGCCCTGCTCCAGAGGCCCGAGGCCGGGCGGGTCTTGTTGATCGGGGGCGGCGCCGGCGGAAGCCTGGCCGAGATCCTCAAATATCCCCGGACCGACGTGGATTACGTCGAGCTCGATCCCGAGATCATCCGGCTGTCCGAGCGCTTCCAGCCCGACGCCGCGAAGGGATCCCTTCGAAACCCACGAGTTCATCTTGTTTATGACGACGGCCGGGCGTTTTTGGAAGAGACTGCGGCTGTCTATGACGCCGTAATCCTGAACCTTCCCGAACCGGCCACCGCCCAGATCAACCGCTTCTATACGCAGGAATTCTTCGCTCGCGTTCGAGACAAGCTGGCCGAGGGCGGGGTCTTCTCGTTCCGCGTGCCGTCGGCCGAAAACTATATCGGTCCGGAGCTCCAAAAATTCCTGTCGATCATGGCCAACACGCTGCGGCAGGCGTTCCCCATGGTCAAGGTCGTGCCCGGCGATTCCAACGTTTTCCTGGCGTCCGCCGGGCCGCTGACGGTGGAAGCCGAGGACCTGATCGGGACGATGCGACGGTTCGGCCTGAAAAACCGCTACGTGACGCCGGAACGGCTTCCGGCGCGTCTCCATCCCCTGCGGGTCGAGGCCCTTCGGACGAAGATCGAGGCGGGGCCGGCGGGATTGAACTCGGACCTCCGTCCCGTCAGCTATTTTTTCAATTCCGTTCTCTGGAGCACGCAGTTCAAAAGCCTGGAATCGAAGGTCCTCCTCGGCCTGGCCCGGATCCCCGTCCCCTGGCTGCTGGGCGTTCCGTTCCTTGTCTTCGTCGGCCTCCTCGCCTTCATCGGAGGGAGAGGGAGGAGATCCGCGATTTCGGCCGTTCCCCTCGCGCTCATGGGCCTGACTACGATGGCCGGCGAAATCATGATCCTCATCTGGTTCCAAGCCCTCTATGGGTTCCTCTATCGTCAGGTCGCCCTGATCCTGACCACATTCATGGCGGGGCTGGCGCTGGGAGCGTTGGCCGGAACCAAACGCAAACGACTCCGCTATAAGCAAATCGTGCTCCTGCAGTTCGGGCTGCTCCTGCTCGTATTGGCCATGCGACTCGCTCTGGGTTTTCGACCGCCGCAGATCGTCCCCTTCGCCTTTCTCTTCCTTTTGGGATATTTGGGAGGCGATTTTTTCATCGTCTCCAACCTGCTCTTTTTCAAGGACAAGGGACAGGCCGGGCTGGGATACGGGTGGGATCTCCTGGGATCGTGCGCGGCCGCCGTGGGACTGTCGGCGATCCTCGTCCCGCTGGCCGGACTGCCCGTCCTTTTTCAATATTTGTTTCTGGCGAATGCGTTCGGATTGCTTTTTCTCGTTCTGCGGCGAAAAGATCATCCTTGACCCCCGGCTCCGACCGATAAAAGGCCTTGTATCCCGACACGATCCTCGGCTAAGATAAGAACGTGGTGATTTCGTCGTCCCGAGCGGCCGCGCGAGCCGAATCCTAAGGGGAGGAACAGCCATGATCCAAATCGAACAAACGTTCATGGATTTCTTATTGGAGCACCAGGAGCGCCACAAACGCAGCTACCACTTCCTGATCCTCATGAACTCCATCCTCAACGCCGCCAAACGCATCCAATTCTACTATTCGACCGGCGCCCTGCGGGGGAACCTGGGGATGACGGGATCGACCAACATCCAGGGCGAGGACGTCCTCCATATGGACATGATCGCCAACGAGCTGGTCAAGCATTCTCTCGCCCGTTCGGGCCGGGTCGTCCACGCCATCGGCGAAGAAGAAGAAGAGGCCATCGTGATGAACGAGGAGGGCGGCCGCTACTTCGTCTATTACGACCCTATGGACGGCTCGTCCAATGTCCCCCACAACCTGCCGATCGGTTTTCTCTTCGGCGTGGCCAAGCGCAACCTCGAGGGGGCGGAGGATATGCACCTGAGGGCCGGCCGCGAATACATCGCCGCCGGCATGTTCGTCATCCCGACCGGCACCTTCACCATCGCCCTGCACAATGCGGGCTGCTGGCGTTTCCATCTCGACGAGACGTTCAATTTCGTCAAACCGACGGGCATGATGCTGCCCATCAGCAAGAAGACCTGGGAGCTCTCGTTCAACTCGTCCCGCCGGGAGACCTACGCCCTGCCCGTGCAGAAATGGATCGCCGAGAACGAAAAAAAATACGCCTTCCGCTACATGGGTGCCCTGGCCGGGGACTTCCACCGCATCCTGCTCAACGGCGGCCTGTTCATGTATCCGGCCATCGTCAATCATCCCGATCGGCGGAAGAACCTCCCTCAGGGGAAATTGCGGCTGATGTACGAGGCGGCGGTCGTCGCCTTCATGTGCCGCGAGGCGGGCGGCGACGCGGTCGATGAGAACGGCCGGCCGATCCTCGACATCGTCCCGGAGAAACCCCACCAGCGGACGGCCCTTTATATCGGATCGAAACCCCTGGTGGACGAGATCACCAAGGTCCTCAAGGAGAAAAAATAAGGACCCGGGCATGAAATAGCCGCGAGGGCAAGTCCATAACCTTCGTCAAACGATTTTTTTATGTCAAGGGACGAGCCTTCGCGGCGGAAGTACTCACCCATGTCTTATATTTACGGGTGAGTACGGCGGAAACGGATCCCCAGGCTTTGCAGCCCTCATTCGCTTCGCGAATGAGGACTGCAAAACCTGGGGCCCCTGCCGCCGCCCCGGCCACCGTCGATCATGGAACCTCGCGGACACCCACTCATCGTTCTGGACCGAGCCCTAAACGGCAGGGTCGAAGACCTTTGCCGACGAGACGTTGCCTTACACGTCCGCTTTCTTCCTTCTCAGTTTCAAGACGAGGTCGTCCAGGATCGAATAGACGACCGGGACGACGACCAGGGTCAGGATCGTCGAACTGGTCAGCCCGCCGATGATCGTGTAGCCGATCGCCGCGCGGAATCCGGAGCTCGTCCCGAATCCGACCGCGACTGGGATCATGGCCAGGATCATGGCCAGCGTGGTCATGAGGATGGGCCGCAGCCGGGTCGAGCCGGCCTCGATGATCGCCTCGAACCGCTTCAAGCCCCTCTTCCGCAGGACGTTCGTGTAGTCGACGAGAAGGATCGAGTTCTTGGTCACCAGGCCCATGAGCATGATCAGACCGATGAAGGCGACCATGTCGAAGAGCTTGTTGGCGAGCAGGAGCCCGAGGACGGCACCGATGAGGGAGAGCGGAAGGGCGAGCATGATGACGAACGGCTGGACGAACGAACCGAACTGGGAGGCCAGGACCATATAGACGAAGACGACGGCCAGCACCAGGGCCAGCATAAAGGACGCGAACATTTTCTGGGTCTGTTCGACCTGCCCGCCGAACTGGTACGTCACTCCCTTGGCATAGGAGATCGACGACAGCGCGGCCTTGACCTTCTCGGTGATCTCGTTGATGGCCCGGCCCCTGAGGATGTTGGCCCCGATGACGATCTGCCGCGTCCGGTCGGACCGGCGGATCTGGGTCGGTCCGTTGACGGTCCGCAGACGCCCGACCTGGTCCAGGGTGATGGAGCCGCCCCGCATCGTGGGCAGATAGACCCGGCCCAGCTTCTTCATGTTGAAACGGACGTCCTCCGAGGCCCGGACCCGGATGTCGATCAATTTCTCGGCTTCCCGATATCTCGAGGCGAGGTCGCCGTCGACGAACGACCGCATCAGACCGGCGATCTGAGCGGTGCTTGTCCCCAGCCGGGACGCCCGCGCGCGGTCGATCTGGATCTGGATTTCGGGCTTGGGCGGCCGCAGGTCGCTGTTGACGTCGACCAGCCCGCCGATGTTCTGCAGAGCGAGCTTGACCTGCTCCGCGGCGGAGTTCAGGCCGGCCAGGTCCGTCCCCTTCAGGTTGATCTGGATCGGGAGCTGCTGCATGGAAGCGAACGCCGCTCCTCCCATCGAACTGGCTTCCTGGAAAGTGATGGCGGCCCCCGGGATATCCATAAGCTTGGGCCGCAGCACGTCTTCATAGCCTCGGGCTTCCTTCGTCGGGATCGTCAGCTTGACATTGATCGTGGCCACGTCGGACGAGCCGTCCGACGAGCCGACGATCGCAGCGATGTCCCCGACCTCGGCCTGCCGGCGAAGGATCTCTTCGATCGACCGGATGATCCGATCGGTCTGCTCGAGCGAGCTGCCCGAAGCCGTCTGGACCTGCAGGTTGAACTCCGGACGCTCCCCGTGAGGGGTTCCGCCGGTCCCGACGACGGTGAAGAGATAGGCGCTCATGACGAAGACGAGCGTGGTGACCGCGATCATGGTTTTCCGGTGCTTCAGAGCCCAGCGCAGGACGGGCCGATAATTGTTCCCGAGCTTATCGTAAAACAGGGTGACGAGGGCCTGAAAGCGGGACGACAGCGTCTTTTTGCCGTTCCGTTCGATCTTCTTGAAGAAATGGGCCGACAGCATCGGGGCGAAGGTGAAGGCCTCGAACAGGGAGATGAGGACCGCGACCGCGACCGTCACGCCGAACTGGCGGAAGAATTTTCCGGCGATGCCGGTGGTGAAGGCGACCGGGAGAAAGACCGCGACGAGAGTCAAGGTCGTGGCCGTGACGGCCAGGCCTACCTCGGATGTTCCGTCGCTGGCGGCCTGGCGCGGGTCCTGTCCCAGTTTATCCATGTGCCGGAAGATGTTCTCCCGGACGACGATGGCGTCATCGATCAGGAGGCCGACGGAGAGGCTCAGGGCCAGCAGAGTGATGATGTTCACGGTGTATCCGAGCAGGCTCATCACGGCGAAGGTGGCGATGATGCAGACGGGCAGCCCGGCCACGGTGATGAGCGTGTTGCGGAGGTCGCCGAAAGAGAACAGCACGACGAGCCCGGCGAAAAGGATGCCGAGAACCAGGCTGTTGATGACGTCGTCGCGGGAATCCTTGATCATCAGCGACGAGTCCGTCGTCGTCCTTATGTCCAGGTCGGGGTTGGCCGCTTTGACCGCCGTGATCATCTTGTTGACCTGGTCGGCCACCTTGACCGTATTCGTCCCCGACTGCTTCTGGACAATGAGCGAGACGCATTCCCGGCCGTTGATCCGGGAGATGGCCCTTTTGGTCTTGAAATCGTCCTTGACGATAGCGATGTCCTTCAGATAAACCGGGGTCCCGCCGACGTTGGCCACGACGATGTCCATCATCTCCTGGAGACTGGTGAACTCGGCCTTGGTCCGCAGCAGGAAATCCTGGGATTTCTCGGTCAGGCGGCCGGCCGGCAGGTTCAGGTTCTCGCCCCGGATGGCCTGGGTGACCTGGGCGATGGAGATCCCCTGGGCGTTCATTTTGTCGAGGTTGACTTCAACCTGGATCTCCCGCTCCAGGCCTCCGATAAGGTCGACGGAACCGACCCCGTCCACTTGCTGGATCTGGACTTTAATCGTATCGTCGACGAACCGGCGGACCTCCGGTAGGTTCATCCGGCCGCTCCGGCTGAGGATGGCGTAGGAGATGATGGGCGAAGCCGACGGATCGAACTTGTTGATGACGGGTTCGATGATCTCCCGGGGAAGCGTATTCCGGATCCCGGCGACCTTCTCCCGGACTTCGGTCGAGGCCAGCTGGGCGTCCTTCTCCAGGACGAAAGCGGCCACGACGACCGAAACCCCCTCGGCCGAGGTGGACGAGATCTTGTCGACCCCGTTGATCGTGCTGAGGACGTCCTCGATCGGCTTGCTGACCTGGGATTCCATCTCCTCGGGGCCGACGCCGGGATTGGCGATGGTGATGGCGACGATCGGCAGGGTGATATCGGGCATTAGATCGACGCCGAGGCGGGAGTAGGACAGGACGCCCACGACCACCAGAGAGATGATGATCATGGTGATGAAAACGGGCTGCTTGATCGAAATATCGGCGATTTTCATGGCTGGACCGTTCCTCAGACTTGGGCAGGTTTGGACACGACGACCTTGATCTTGTCCTTGTCGTTGAGCTGGCCGGCCCCGGTCGTCACGATCCTTTCGTCGCCCTTGAGTCCGGAGAGGATCTCGATGACATCGCCGACGACGGCCCCGATGGACACCGGGTTCATCCGGGCCGCCCCGTTCTCGGCGAAGAAGACGTATTTCTGACCTCCCCGGTCCACGACCGCGGCGAGGGGAACGACGAGCGCGGGGCGCCGGCTTTCGATCCATTCGACTTCGGCATACATGCCCGGCTTGATCCGGTGGCCGGGATTCGGCAGGCTCAACTCGACTTCGATCGTCCGGCTGACGGGATTGGCGATTGGGCTGATGTTGGTCACCCGGGCCGTGAAGGACTCGCCCGGATAGGCTTCGAGGGTCACCCGGGCGGACTCGCCCATCTGGACGAGCCGGATCTTCTTCTCGTCCACCGCGGCGACGGCCTTGACCGTGTCGATTTCGACCAGGTTCATGAGAGGCGTGCTGGGATTGACGGAAGCGCCCGGATTCAGGAGGATGCGCGAGACGACGCCCTTGCCGTCGCACTTGACCTCGAACGGCTTGAAGTCGTAGCCGACTTCGTCGCGGTTGACGACGGCCACGACCTGGCCGGGCTGGACCGGGCTTCCCATCTTGACCAGATTCTGGGCGATCTTTCCGCTCACCTTCGAATAAATGGCGAGCTCGGACTCCGCCTGGATGCTGCCGGTGGCATGGATCGTCTCGGTGATGTCCATCCGGGCCGGCTGAACGGTCTCGACCGGAACGATGACCTCAGGGGCCGGCTGGCTCATGGCCTTCTTCTTGGCCTGGATGTTCTGGCTGGCCCGGTATCCGATGAACGCCGCGAGGGCGATCAGGATCAGGATGATGATGATTCTTCCGATTTTCATATTTTCCTCCCGCATGAGCGGAATAGATTGTATTGGCTCAACGTCTGGTTATAGATGAGCTGCAGAAAATTCAGCCGGGCGCTTCCGAGCGCGTTCTGGGCGTCGATGAGATCGGTGGCGCTGAGAAGGCCGTTCTGGTAGCGCTCGTCCGCGATCCGCAGGGCGTCTTCGGTCTGCCGGATCTTGACCTTTTCGATCTCGAGCTTCCGCTCGGTCGTCCGGATGTCGGCCAGGGCGGACTGGATCTCCATGGTCACGGTCCGCTCCAGGTCGGTCTTCCTCATTTCGACCGCCCGCAGGTTGGATTCGGCCTGGGCCACCTGCGATGCGACCCGGAAGCCGTCGAAGGCCGGATAGGAGATCGAGAGGAGGGCCGTCCAGTTGCCCTTGATCTTGTCCATTTCGGGCATGAACCCGTTGCGAAACTCGTAATTGAACGTCGCCGTCACGGTCGGCTTATTGCCGGTCCGGGCCAGTCCTAGGGAGGCCTGGCCCAGGGCGAGCTGATGTTGGACCTGCTGGAATTCGAGGCGGTTGGCCAGCGCTTCGCGGATGAGCGCGGTCTGATCGTAGTCCGCCGGCTCGAAGCCGAGTCCGGCGGCCGGCTCGAACGACGCTTGCTCCTCCCGTCCGGCCAGGGCGTTGAAGGTGATCCGGAACTTGTGGATGCTGTTCTCGAAGTCGAGCTTTTGGGCCTGGAGGCCGCTGACCTGGACCTGGATCAGGTCCCTGTCGAAGCTCGAGGCCAGCCCGGCCTGGAACCGCTGATTCATGATATCCCGCTTTTTCTCGAAAGTCCTGAGGTTGTCGTCGAGGACCTTGATCGCCTCCTTGAAAAAGACCGTCCCATAGTAGAGCGGGACGACCTGGTAGGAGAACATGTGTTTGGCCATAAGGACGCCGTCCTGAGCCAGGTCGAGTCCGGCCTTGCTCATCTCCACGGTCCGGGCGACCCGGCCCCAGGTGAAGACCTGTTCCATGATCGAAGCCCGCATATTGTAATTGTTGGGCGTGCCGAACTTGATGGTCATCGTCTGCCCTTGGTAGGGTATCTGAAACTCCCCGAACAGGCTCATCCGGGTGTAGTTGCCCGTGACGTTGACCTGCGGCCAATAGAGGCTCTTCGTCTCGTTGATCTTGAGCTCGGCGCCGGACACGGACTCCAGGGCGATCTGGACCTGCTCGTTGTTCTTGAGCAGGAGCTCGGCCGACTCCCGGAGCGTCATCTTGTCCTGGGCGAAGGCCGCCGGCGCGGCCATGAGGACCAGGACCAGGACGGTCCTCTGAACGTGTCGTGTCATTTCGATTCCTCCATTACGCGTTTGATGAGACCGATAAAAAAATGGGCGGCCGCCTTGGCCTCGGCCTTGTGGCCCTCGAGCAGTTTGACCCCGATGCCGATCTGCAGGGTCTTGATGAACTTGAGAAGCTCGTCCAGGGCGAAGGGCACCTTTTCCCGGGACATCTTCTTCTTGAGGACTTCCCGGATGAAGTCGCCGTGTGATTCGTAGCTCTTAGCCGACTCTTTGAGCGCCTCGTCGCCCTCGAAGCGGACGAACCCGAGCATGTAGGGCAGGAACATCTTCAGGAAACCTTGGTTCTTGTCGAAATACTCGAGGTAGAAATCGAGGGTCTGCTGGAGGGCCTCGATAAAAGTTGACGTCTCGGTGATCCGGGTCCGGACCTCTTCGTGGACCTTCCGGCCTTCCCTCTCCAATAGATGGACATAGATCTCGTCCTTGCTCTTGAAATAATAGTAGAGCGTTCCCTTGGCCAGCTCGGCGGCTTCGGCGATATCGTCCATCCGGGCCTGGTGGTAGCCGCGCTCGGCGAAGACGTTCTCGGCCGCCGCGATGATCGACGTCAGGCGCGCTTTTTCTTCGCGTCCCCGTCGCTCTTTGATGCCCATTTTCGACTCTCCAGTCAGTTAATTACCAGTTGGTCATTTTACGGACAAGTCTTACCCTTGTCAAGCGGGACCTCAACAAAGGAGAGCCAATACCTAACGACCCAAAGGGTCGGATCCTTCGCTTCGCTCAGGATGACATTTGACAACAAAAATCCCGCTGGTATAAGCTGAGGCCTTCCACATGAAAAGCTACCGCAAGGAACTGTGGTTCAACGTTCCGGCCCGCCGGGCCTTCCTCAACATCACCCCCCAGATCGAAACTTGCCTCCGCGAGAGCGGAATCAAGGAGGGGCTGGCTCTGGTCAACGCCATGCACATCACGGCCTCGGTCTTCATCAACGACGACGAGTCGGGGCTCCATCACGACTTCGACGTCTGGCTCGAAAAGCTGGCCCCTCACGAACCGGTGTCTTTCTACCGCCATAACGCCGGCGAGGACAACGCCGACGCCCATCTCAAGCGCCAGGTCATGGGGCGCGAGGTCGTCGTCGCCGTGACGGAAGGCCGCCTCGACTTCGGACCTTGGGAGCAGATCTTTTACGGTGAGTTCGACGGCCGGCGCCGCAAGCGGGTCCTGGTCAAGATCATCGGGGAATGAACTGCGGCCGCGAAACTTTTTCCGGGAGGGAACATGAAGAAAAACGCTTTATCCAGACTCACGTTGGGGACTCTCGTCCTCATCCTATGTCTATCGATCTCCTTCGGCCAAGCCCCGGCCAAGGTCAAGATCGCTAAGGAGAAACAGCTCGTCCTCGACTGGCTCAGTCAGCCGCAGATCTTAGATAAATTCGGTCATATTTCGGATTCCATCTGGTCGTACGCCGAGCTCGGACTCCAAGAATTCAAATCGTCGAAGCTGTTGGCCGACACGCTCGAGCAGGCCGGGTTCAAGGTCGAGCGCGGCCTAGCCGGCATGCCGACCTGTTTCGTCGCGTCCTACGGCTCCGGCAAGCCCGTCATCGGCTTGCTCGGCGAATTCGACGCCCTGCCCATGCTGTCCCAAAAGGCCCGCGTTCCGACACAAGACCCGCTCCTGGCGGGCGCGCCGGGGCACGGCTGCGGGCACAACACGATGTGCACGGCCGCCGCGGCCGCGGCCATCGCCGTCAAGGAGGCGATGGACAAATATGGCCTCAAAGGGACGCTCAAGGTCTTCGGCTCCCCCGCCGAAGAGATCATCGCCAGCCGGCCGCACATGATCCGGGCCGGCCTTTTCAACGACGTCGACGCCGTCATCGACAACCACAGCGGCAGCGGCTTCGGGACGAGCTACGGACGGGGCGGAAACGCCGTCTTTTCGGTCCTCTTTTCTTTTAAAGGGAAGACCGCCCACGGGGCCAATGCCTGGGCGGGCCGGAGCGCCTTGGACGCCGTGGAGATCATGGACATCGCCACCAACTTCCTCCGCGAGCATCTCGACCCGGCCTACCGGATGCACTACGTGATCACCGAAGGCGGGCAGGCGCCGAACGTCGTGCCCGACAAAGCCAGCGTCTGGTATTACGTCCGCAACAGCGACGAACGGATCGAGGAGATGTTCGAGCGCGTCATCAACTGCGCCAAGGCCGGCGCCCTGGCCTCGGGCACCGAGCTCCTTCCGCCCCGCTTCATTGCCGCGGCCCATCAAACGCATAGCAATCGGGCCGCCGCCGAGCTCTTCCAGAAGAACATCGAGCTCGTCGGCATGCCCGCTTGGACCGAGGAAGAGAACGCCTTCGCCAAGGCCCTCCAGAAGGAATTGAAGGCGCGAGAAGACGGAATGCCGATAAAAGTCGATTCGCTCCGCGCGCCGAGCGGCGTATCCCTCGGGGGCGGGTCGTCCGATGTCGGCGATGTAACGCTCGTCGTGCCGACGGCCTCGATCCGTTTTCCGGGCCAGGTTCCCGGCGCCATCGGCCACCACTGGTCCTCCGTCGCCTGCAATTACGGTTCGACGGCCTGGAAAGGCTTGAACGCCGGGGCGAAAGCGATCGCCGCTTCGGCCATCGACCTTTTGACAAAACCCGAAGAACTCAAAAAGCTGCGCCTCGAATTCGATGAATATACCAAGAAGTTCCCCTACAAACCATTCCTTCCCGCCGACGCCAAACTGCCCTTGGACCTCTATGAAGAGCTGATGAAAAAATTCGGGCCGATGATGGAGAAATACGAGATCCGCTGATATAAAAAGAGCGGGGCCTGAACCGTCAAGGGACGAGCCTTCGGCTCGCCACTCGCCCGTGGCTTTTAACCACGGGCGAGTACGGCGGAAAGGACCCCCGGGCAAGCCCGGGGCCCCGGCCGCCGTGAACCGACTTATGAGTGCGACACGCCCCGCCCGTCATCCAGAGCGAAGCGAAGGACCCGACCTCTCAGGTCTTCTTGGCTCGCGTTCCCGTCCGACCGAAATCGATGTTGTCCGAGAGTTCGTTCTTATCGGTCGCTGGATCGTAGGGGAAATGGGCGGCGAGGTGCTCGCCGACTTCCTCGATGCCTTTGATCAATCCATCCTGGAAACGGCCCTTGCGAAATTCCGCGGACATAGCGGCCGTCAGATGGTCCCAGAAATCCTGGCCGACCCTGGCGTGAATGCCTTCGTCTCCGAGTATGACGAATCGGCGACGTGATGGGACGATGAAGAAAAGAATGCCGTTCCGCTGCCTGGTGTTTGTCATCCCCAGCCGCTGAAAAGCTTTTTCCGCGACCGGACGGACGCTCCCCCAGAAAAACGGCAAAACGGAGACGCGGATCTCCCCCGACGTTTTTTTCTCGGCAGCCTGGATGACCGCGTGAATCCGACCGGGATCGATCTCCTTGATGAGCTTGCGTCTGTGCATGAAGGGCATTTCGCTCTCCTGTCGCTACCAGCCCCCCGACGCGCCGCCGCCGCCCGAGCGGCCGCCGCCGCCGCTGAATCCCCCGCCTCCCCCTCCGCCGAAGCCCCCTCCTCCGCCGCCTCTTCTGCCGCCGGAGAGGATGTTCAATAGAAGCCAGAGGGCGAACGACGGGTTCGTGATGAAGATGATCAGGAAGATGATGATCCCGATGATGATGAAAATGGGCGGGACCTTGGATTTTGAGGCGGACGGCTCGGGGACCGGCTGGGTATCGCCGGCCGGCCGGCCCTCGATTGCGCCTAGGAGGGAGTCCACCGCTCTCTTGACGGCCCCGTCCCGATCGCCGACTTGGATCCGCGGCACGAGGATCTCATTGATGACCCGGGAGGATTTAGCGTCTGTAACGACGCCTTCGAGACCATAACCGACCTCGATCCGGAATTTTCGGTCGTCGGCCATGATGAACAGCACCAGGCCGTCATCGATTCCCTTCCGTCCCGGCTTCCAGGCTTCGAATGCTTTGACGGCAAATTCCTCGATCGGATAGCCGCCCGTCGTCTTCCCGATATAGACGAGGACCTGACGGCCTGTCGTCTGGAAATAGCTCCGAAGCTGAGAGTTGACGGCCTCGAGCGCGGCCGGCGAAAGGAAGCCCGCCGTATCCGTCGCCCACTGCTGGGGAGACGGAGGGATGACGATATCTGGAGACGCCGGCGCAAGAAGCGGCAGACAGAGGACGAGCGCCGCGAGACCGAGACCGAGGCGGAACGGGCGCACGATCAGAATTTGACTTTAGGAGCCGTCTCGGCGCCGGCCTGGGCCTTGAAAAAGGGCTTTTCGGAAAATCGGGAGCCAAAGAATCCGGCGATCAGCACCGTCGGAAAGCTCATCCGCTTCGTATTAAATTTCTGAGCAGATTCGTTAAAACGATTACGAGCAACCTTGATTCTATTTTCAGTGCCTTCAATCTGTGACTGTAGTTCTTGGAAATTTATTGTCGCTTTAAGCTCTGGATATTTTTCAACAACAACCATAAGACGCGATGGTAGTTGTGCTATTGCAGAAGATAATCCATCCTGAGCCTCTTGAAACTTGGCAAATGCTTCTGGGTTACTAATGGAGTTTGCATCCAGCTTCACCTGCCCTGCTTTCGACCGAGCTTCAGTTACAGCCGTGAACGTATCCTTTTCAAAATTGGCTGCGCCTTTAACGGTCTCCACAAGATTCGGTAAAAGATCTAGCCTTCTCTGATATTCACTTTCCACATCTGCCCATTTGCCTTTAACATCTTGATCGAACTTGTTCAGGGAGTTGTATGTGCTTATCCCCGATAGTGCGACGATGATGACGAGGATAACCACGACTCCGAGACAGCCGAGAAGGCCAATTTTCTTTTTCGGCGCATGAACATAAACAGGGGTATCGGGAGTTCCGTTTGTCATGTTTTTTCCCCTTCCTTTCATTTAGATTATATCACACAAGGTTTCCGGAGATACATACGGTCCACGCTATAAGCCGGTCATACGATTGACGCCCGAAATGGTTATATAAAATTAAATGACCGTCCCGTCCGCGATGGCGGCGTTCTTCGGGACGACGATGATTCCATTGACGATGCAGTAGTTCTCCGCCTTCTCGTCCAGGACGCCCTGAGCGTTGACGAGCTTGACCCCGTTTCCTATCCGGGCGTTCTTATCGAGGATGGCGTTGCGGACCTCGCATCCCCGTCCGAGCCCGATGGGCGGAACTCCCGCGGCCGCATTTCGCTCCAATTCCTCCCGGGACTCGAAATAGTCGGCCCCCATCATGATCGTCCGCTCCAGGGCACAGCCCTCGCCGATCCGGGAGCGTACGCCGACGATCGATTTCCGGATCCGGGAGCCGTTGATGATGCTCCCCTCGCACAGGATGGATTGGGCGACGTCGGAGGCGATGATCTTCGATCCGGGTAAAAATCGGGCGTGGGTGAAGATCGGCCTGTCCTCGTCGTAGAAGTTGAACCGCGGCAGCGGTTCGGTGAGGTTCAGATTGGCCTCGAAGAAGCTCCTGATCGTCCCGATGTCCTCCCAATAACCGTCGAAGAAATAGCCGAAGACCCTCTTTCCGTGGATGGCTTCGGGGATGACCTGCTTACCGAAATCCTCGTGCTCATTGTTCTCGAGCAGTTCGTGAAGGACGGCCCAATTGAAGATGTAGATCCCCATCGACGCCAGGTGCGTCCGGCCTTCGGGGTTGACCCCGTGAGACCGGAAGATGTCCTCATCGACCGCCAAGGCATCGATGGCCGCGGCCTCCTTGGGTTTCTCGCGGAACTCCGTGATGCGGCCGGTCCGATCGACCTTCATCACTCCGAAATCCTTGACCGCATCGGTGCGGACCGGGATCACGGAAATGCTGATCTCCGCGCCCATCCGGACATGGAAATCGACGAACTTCCGGTAATCCATGCGATACAGGTGATCGCCCGAGAGGATGAGGACCAGATCGCCCTGGTTCTCCAGAAAATGGAGGTTCTGGCGGACGGAGTCGGCCGTGCCCTGGTACCAGTCGCGGTTCTCGAGCGTCTGCTGGGCCGACAGGATCGTCACGAAATCCTTTTGAAAGATGTCGAACCGGTAGGTCAAGAAGATATGGCGGTGCAGCGACTCGCTGGCGAACTGGGTCAGGACGAAGATTTTCCGGTAGCCCGAGTGGATGCAGTTGCTGAGCGGGATATCGATCAGCCGGAACCGCCCGGCGATGGGGACGGCCGGCTTGCTGCGCATCTTGGTCAGCGGATAGAGACGGTTCCCCTGCCCGCCGGCCATGATCATCGTCGCCACTTTGGCCATGGAGCGCTCCTTTCCCCCTTCGGGAGAGATAGTATATCTCAGCTCGCGGGCATTTCCTAAGACGGCGCCGCTTCTAAAATTTTCGACAGAGCCTGTCGCGAGGAGCGAAGCGACGTTATGTATATAGAACGCTCTCGAGACATTGAAAAAGATCATCACCCTAGAGGAAAGATTTTTATTGCCGATGGAGCCGCCGGACGATATCCCGGAAGCAGTCTGATCCCGCGGCGCTCATTTCTTGACGGCGGATCGTTCCCCTTCGACGACGACCTGGGAATAATCTGCCATCTGGATCAGGATCCGGCGAATCGCTTGGAGAAGCGCCAGCCGGTTCTTTCTCAGCTTGTTCTCCTTGGCCATCACCAGGACGCCGTCGAAGAACTCGTTGAGGCCGGGCTGCAGCCGAAAGACCATCTTCTGCGCCTGGGCGAAATCGCCTTTGGCGATCATCGGGACGACGTTCTCCTTGACGATGGAGAAGGTCGAATAGAGGTTCCGCTCCGCCTTCTCGGCGAAGAGGTCCGCGTTGAGCGAACAGGCCGGTTGGCCGGTCAGGATGTTGTTCACCCGCTTGGCCATCAGGATGAACGGCTCGAACTGCGAGCTGGCCTTGAGGGTGTCGAGCGCCTTGACCCGAAAGAAGGAATGGGAGATGTTGTCGAGGCCCGCTCCGAGCGCCGCGTTGATGAGATCGTATCTGTATCCCCGACGTTCGTAAATATAACGCAGACGATTGAGGAAGAACTCCCGGCAGTAATCGAGGATCGCTTTCTTCGGCATTTTGAGCTTGTCGCCGTAGACCGTGAGAACCTTATCCATTAACCGCGGGAACGAAAAATTCAGCTTTCGGTCGAGGATGATCTTGCAGATCCCTTGGGCGTTGCGGCGCAGGCCGAAGGGGTCGCTCGAACCGGTCGTCTGGACGCCGACGCCGACGACCCCGACGATGGAGTCGAGCTTGTCGGCGATGGACAGCACCGCGCCGGCCAAAGAAGCCGGCGATTCGTCGTCGAGGCCGACCGGCTGATAATGCTCGTAGATGGCTTGGGATACGTCGGCCGGCAGCCCCTCGACTCGGGCATAGAGCCCGCCGACCTTGCCTTGGAGCGAAGGGAACTCGCGGACCATGTCGGTGACGAGGTCGGTCTTGCAAAGTTCGGCGGCCGTGACCACGTCGGCCGCGTCCTTGCACTCCTCGAGTTTGCCGCAGAGATAGGCCGTGATCTTTTTCAACCGCTGGGTCTTGTCATCGTAACTGCCCAGCTTCTCTTGAAAAAGGACATGTTTGAGGGCCGGCGCCCGCTTCTTCAAGCTGAGCTTGAGGTCCTGTTCCCAGAAGAACCGGGCGTCCTCGAGCCGGGCCTTGAGCACCCGTTCGTTGCCTTTGCGGATGAAGCCTTTGGCGTCGGCCGGCATATCAGCCACGCCCAAAAAGCAGGGAAGCTGCTTTTTGCCCTTGACGACGGAAAAGAGCTTCTGCCCTTCGCGCATGGCCGTGCTCAGGATCTCGAGGGGAAGGTCGAGGTAAGCTTCGGGGAATTCACCCATGACGACAAGCGGGCATTCCACGTCGTTGGCCAGCTTGTTCAACAGTTCGGGATCGGGATAGAGCTGGGCCTTGAGAGGGACGAGGAGATTTTCGATTTGGGACAGAATGGCTTTTTTCCGCTCCTCGGCGTCGAGGATCACCACCTGCTCTTTGAGGGCGTCTCTGTATTGGGCGAAGGACGTCACGGCGATCTTCCTCGGAGACCGGATCTTGTGGCCCGTCGTCGTGTCCGAGGAGGCCAGGCCCCCGATCTCGAACGCCACGATCCTGCCGCCCAGGAGACAAAGGATGTTTCGGATCGGGCGCGAGAACCTGAACTGGCCCTGGCCCCAGCGCATCATCTTCGGAAAGGACAGCGATCCGATCACCTGCGGGACGATCCTCCCCAGGATCTCGGCCGCGTCCTTCCCTTTCTCGATCCTCCGGAAACCGACGTATTCACCCTTTTCGGTCTTGATGACTTCGAGTTGGGCGACATCGATCCCCCGCGACCGGGCGAACCCCAGCGCCGCCGGGGTCGGCGCGCCGTCCGCGCCAAAGGCGACGGCCTTGGGCGGGCCAGTGATGATCTGTTCGCGGGCTTCCTGGCCTTCGGCCAGCTCGGCGACGACAACGAGGCGGCGGCATGTGCTGCAGGTCCGGAGCTCCTTCGCCGGGATCTTGGCCGCGGCGAGCTCTTTTTCGAACCTGTCCCTCAAATCCTCGACCGCCGTCCGGACGTGGGACGAGGGCATTTCTTCGACATTGATCTCTAAGAGGAATTCCATCAGGGCTTCACCTCGGCGCCCGTGAACTTCAAGGCGACCTGGTTCACCAGGGCCCGGATCTGGGCGATCATCTTCACCCGCTCGGTGACGCTGATCGCGCCCCGGCTGTCGAGCAGGTTGAAGGCGTGCGAGCATTTCAAGCACTGGTCGTAGGCTGGAAGGATCAAGTCCTTTTCGATGAGCCGGCCCGCTTCTTTTTCGGCCAGGGTGAAGATCTCCTGGAGCGATTTGACCGCGGCTTGGTTGAAATTGAATTCCGAGAACTGCCGTTCCTCTTCGAAGCGGAGATCGCGATAGCTGACGTCTTCGGACCATTTCAGATCATAGATATTATCCTTTTCCTCGAGGAACATTTCCAGCCGCTCCAAACCGTAGGTGATCTCGACGGGGATTGGGAAGACCTCCAGTCCGCCGGCCTGCTGAAAATAAGTGAACTGGGTGATCTCGAGCCCGTCCAGCATGACCTGCCAGCCGACGCCCCAGGCCCCGATCGTCGGGGATTCCCAGTCGTCCTCGTCGAAGCGGAGGTCATGATCCTTCAGGTCGATGCCGAGCGAAGTCAGGCTGTTGATGTAGAGCTGCTGGATGTCCGCCGGCGAAGGCTTGATGATGACCTGGAACTGGTGGTGTTTCTGAACGCGGTGGGGGTTCTCGCCGTAGCGGCCGTCCGTCGGCCGGCGCGAAGGCTGGACATAGGCCACCTTCCAGGGGCGCTTGTCGAGGACGCGGAAGAAGGTATCCGGGGTCATCGTCCCGGCGCCGACCTCGAGGTCATACGAAGGCGCTATGTAACAGCCCTGGTCCGCCCAGTATTTCTGCAGGTTCATGATGAGGGACTGGAGGCTCATGCGCTATTTTCCCCTCTCCCATTTGACGATCGGGTTGCGGGCGGCGGTCGTTTCGTCGAGCCGCCGGATGTAGGAATAGTGCGGCGCGGTCTTGAGGATCTCGGGATCCTCCTTGGCTTCCCGGGCGATCTGTTTCATGGCCTCGATGAACATGTCGAGGTCGCGACGGCTCTCGGTCTCGGTCGGCTCGACCATGAGCGCGCCATGGACGATGAGCGGGAACGACATCGTCGGCGGATGGACGCCTAGGTCGATCAGCCGCTTGGCGATGTCGAGGTTCGAGACGCCGAATTCCTTCTGGAACTTATCGGAGAAGACGCACTCGTGGAGGGTCGGGGTCGTGTATTTGAGGTGATAGTCCTTGTCTAGGCTCTTGCGGATGTAATTGGCGTTGAGGACGGCTATCTCGGCGATCTCCCGGATCCCGTCCGGGCCGAGCGACAACATATACGCCAGCGCCCTGACGACCACCAGGAAATTTCCGTGGAAGCCGCGTACCCGGCCGATCGAATTGGGCCGGTCGAAGTTCAGGACGAACGCGCCGTCTTTTTTCTCCACGCGCGGGATGGGCAGATAGGGCTCTAGGACAGCCTTGACGCCCACTGGTCCGGAGCCGGGCCCCCCCCCGCCGTGCGGCGTGGAGAAGGTCTTGTGCAGGTTGATATGGATGACGTCGACACCCATGTCGCCCGGCCGGCAGATCCCGGTCAGGGCGTTCATGTTGGCCCCGTCCATATAGACGAAGCCGCCTTTGGCATGGACGATCTCGGCGATTTTGCAGATATCGTATTCGAAGACTCCGAGCGTGTTGGGGTTCGTCACCATCAACGCAGCCACGTCCTCGGTCATGCGCTCAGACAGGTCCGCCAGGTCTATGGTGCCGTTCTCGTTGGACTTGATCTCCTGGACGGTATAGCCGCAGAGGTGGGCGCTCGAGGGGTTCGTGCCGTGGGCGGAATCCGGGATCAGAACGATCTTCCGCGGATTGCCCCGCGCCTGGTGACAGGCATGGATGAGCATCATCCCGGTCAGCTCGCCCTGCGCGCCCGCCGACGGCTGAAGGGTGAAGGCATCCAGGCCGGCGATCTCTCCAAGATAATCCTCGACGAGCTTGATGATCTCGAGGTTTCCCTGGACCATGTCGGCGGGGGCCAGCGGATGCGACTGGGCGAAGCCGTCGAGCGCCGCCACCTTCTCATTGACCTTGGGGTTGTACTTCATCGTGCAGGATCCGAGGGGATAAATGCCGAGATCCACGCAGTAGTTCTGCTGAGAGAGTCGGGTGAAATGGCGGACGACCTCGACTTCGGAGACCTGGGGAAAATCCTGGATCTCGTCCCGGATCGCGAGTCCTTCGAAGACGTGCTTTTTCGCCTTGATATCGAGTTTCGGCAGGCGGAAAGCCCTCTTGCCTTTATCGCTGATCTCGAAGATCAATGGTTCGCGGATCATCGGAGCACCTTCTTGAGCGCCGCGGCCAGCCGGTCTATCTCTTTCTTCGTGTGTACCTCCGTCACGCAGAACAGGGCGCAATTGGCCAACTCGGGATAATATCCCTTGAGGTCCAGGCCCCCGACGATCCCTTTCGCCTGAAGCCCGTCATTGATCCGGCCGACGTCTCTGGGGAATTCCAGAACGAACTCGTTGAAAAAACGGCCTTCAAAACGGGCCTTGACGCCTTCGATCTTGCCGAGCTTATCAGCCGCGTAGGCCGCCTTTTGCATGTTTTGGACGGCCATTTCTCTCAGGCCGTCGTGCCCGAGCGTCTCGAGGAAAATCGTCGCCCGCAGGGCGCACAAGGCCTGGTTCGTGCAAATGTTCGAAGTGGCCTTTTCGCGGCGGATATGCTGCTCGCGGGTGGACAGCGTCAGGACGAACCCGCGCTTGCCGTCCACATCCTTGGTCTGCCCGGCGATGCGGCCGGGAAGCTGCCGCAGATGCTCTTTCTTGCAGGCCATGAAGCCGAGGAACGGTCCGCCGAAGCTCGGCGCGAGGCCGAACGACTGGGCTTCGCCGCAGACGACGTCGGCGCCGAACTTGCCCGGCGCTTCGAGCACCCCGAAGGAGGCCGCTTCCGCGACCGCGACGATAAACAGCGCTTGATGTTCGTGGGCCAGCTCGCCGAATTTTTTGAGATCTTCGACGACGCCGAAAAAGTTCGGCGATTGGAGGAGGACGGCGCTCGTGTCCTTGTCCAGCTTGTTCATAAGGTCGGCCGTTTTGATCCCGCCGCAGTCGCCGAATTCGATCTCTTCGATGCGGACGCCCATATTTTTAATATAGGTCCGAATCGTCTCGCGGTATTGGGGATGAAGCGAGCGGGCGACAAGGATCTTGGGCTTGGTGTTCAAGCGGCTGGCCATGAGGACGGCCTCGGCCGCCGCCATCGCTCCGTCGTAGAGCGAGGCGTTCGAGATGTCCATGCCCGTCAACTGGCAGATGAGCGTCTGGTATTCGAAGATGACCTGGAGCGTGCCCTGACTGACCTCGGGCTGGTAGGGCGTATAGGGGGTGACGAATTCGCCGCGGGAGCTCAGGTAATCCACGACCGAGGGAATGAAATGGCGATAGACGCCCGCGCCGAGGAACGAGATGTGGTCGGCATACGTGTTGCTCGCGGCCAAGCACTCGAACCGGCGGATGAGTTCCGGCTCGGACAGGGCCTCCGGAAGATTCAGCCTCCGTTTGAGCTTGATCTCCTCCGGCAGACAGCCGTAGAGCTCGTCGACCGAGGAGACGCCGACGCGGGCGAGCATCTCCTTCTTGTCTTGATCGCTTAAGGAAATATAGCTCATGTTAAGCTTCGAGTCCTTCCAGATATTTTTCGTAGTCCGCCGCGCTCATCAGGGCCTGGAGGTCGCCTTTGTTCTTCATCTTCAAGCGGATGATCCAGCCCTTGCCGTGGGGGTCTTGGTTGACCGCCTCGGGGGAGTTGTTGAGGTCGGCGTTAGCCTCGACGACCTCGCCGGAGACCGGGGAAAAGACCTCCGAAACGGCCTTGACCGATTCGATCGACCCGATCGTCTGATGGACGTCCAGGTGTTTGCCGACGGCGGGAAGTTCGATGTAAACGACGTCGCCGAGATGGTTCTGGGCGTAATCGGTGATGCCGACCGTGGCCGTGTCGCCGCTCACCGCGACCCACTCATGATCTTTCGTGTAATGGTAATTGTTCGGATACATGCGGTTGCCTCCTAGTTAATATTCTTGGTACCTGTTGTCATTGCGAGCCATCACGCGAGAGCGTGATGACGTGGCAATCTCACCTACGGATCTTCTCTTCATTGCGAGGCCTCTCAATAATCCCTCTTATAGAACGGCGTCGGGACGACCTTGGCCCTGACCCGCTTGTCGCGGATCCCGATCTCGAACTCCGTGCCGACCGCCGTTTGGCCAATCGGCAAATAGACAAGCCCGATACTTTTCTTGAAAAGCGGCGAGAACGTCCCCGAGGCGATCTGGCCCGCTTGGACGCCGCCGAGATAAACCGGGTAATGCGGCCGGGCGATCCCCCGGTCCACGAGCTCGAAGCCGACGAGCTTCCGGCTGATCCCCTGCTCGTTCTGTCTGACCAGGACGTCGCGCCCGAGGAATTCGCTTTTTTTAAACTTGACGATCCACTTGAAGTCCGCCTCCAAGGGGGTCGTCGTGTCGTCGATGTCGTTGCCGTAGAGCGGGAGCCTGGCCTCGAGGCGGAGCGTGTCGCGGGCGCCCAAGCCGACCGGCTGGAGGCCGTGCGGCTTCCCGGACTCGATGATCGCGTCCCAGATCGGGCCCGGCTCGTGGTCGAGCGTGTAGATCTCGAATCCGTCCTCGCCCGTGTAACCCGTCCGGGAGACCAGGCATTCTTTTCCGAGCACCTTGCCGAAAGCGCAGGTGAAAGACTTCATCGGCGCCAGGACGACGTCGGTCATGGGCTGGAGGATCGGGATCGCTTTGCGGCCCTGGAGGGCGAGCTGGCTGGTGCGGTCCGAGGGGTTGTCGAGGCCGATCTGGAAGGCGCCCTTCTGGGCGACGATATAGGCGTAATCCTTGTCGGTGTTCGCCGCGTTGACGACGAGGAGATAGAACTCCGGATGGATACAATAGACCAGCATGTCGTCCACGTAGGTGCCCTTGGCCGTCATCAAGGCCGTGTACTGGACCATGCCGGGCGAAAGACGGGCGGCGTCGTTCGGCGAAATGTGCTGAACGAAGGCCAGGGCGTCTCTGCCGGTCACGTGGATCTCGCCCATGTGGCTGACGTCGAAAAGGCCGGCGGCCGTCCGGCAGGCGATGTGCTCGTCGATGATGCCCTTGTACTCGACGGGCATGTCCCAGCCGCAGAACTCGATCATCTTCGCCCCGAGTTTGCGATGGCTGGCGTTGAAGCGTGTTTGTTTCATATGATGGCGTCCTTATTATGATGAAGACATGAGAAAGTAGGCTAATTTATTATCATATCCCGGGAACGGGGTCAAATGAATTGGGGCGAATTCGGGGGCGGAGTCTTCGACAAGGGATTCGGCGAGCCTTCTCATGGCCGGATTGACGGCCCTATGGATATGCCGGCCGGTCGAAAATCCGGGAAGTCCTTGACATGGCGGAGGACGGGCAATACCATGGTCCTGTCCGTGGGGAAAAATCAAGCCGCTTCAAGCTTCTGCCGCTGGCAGGCGTCAAGGGACGAGCCTTCGCGGCGGAAGTGGACCCCCGGGCAAAGCCCGGGGCACTCACCCGCGATGTAAATACGCGGCTGAGTACGGCGGAAACGGATCCCCAGACAAAGCCTGCCCTCATTCGCTTCGCAAATGAGGA
>JAUYDS010000016.1 GCA_030691735.1 Candidatus Aminicenantota bacterium | reverse complement strand
CTCAGCTCGCAAACGGCGGGAACATCACCGGTTTGGTGACGGACTCGTTGGGGACTCCCATCGGGAACGTCAATGTCAACGTCAATAACCTTTCCAATCAATGGATCACGAACGGTTTTACGCAGGCGAACGGAACGTATTACATCGCGCTGCCGGCAGGAAGTTTCAAGGTCTGCTTCACGCCTTCTCAGGGTAGCAACTTTCTTTCCCAGTGGTATAGCGGCAAGGCCGATTTTGCATCGGCAAATACGGTTTTCGTCGTGACCGGTGTTACGACTTCCGGGATCAATGCCACGCTCGCTTCGGGCGCCACCCTCAGTGGCCGGGTGGCCAATTCTTCGGGCGTTGGAATCGCGGACGTCAACATCGGTATCAGTGACCTCTCCAACCATGGGGTCACAGGCAGCCGGACCGATACGAACGGAAACTATTCCGTCACAGTGCTGGCGGGGACCTATAAGGTCGGTTTTTACTCTCCCCTAGGTAGCTATTACGTATCGCAGTGGTATAACAACCAGATCGACTTCAATTCGGGCAACTCGATCACCGTCACAACGGGCAGTACGTTCACGGCCAACGCCGTCCTCGCTACGGGAGGTATTATCAGCGGTCGGGTGACTTCCGACGGCACCACGGGAATCGCGAACGTTGGCATCAATGTGAATGACTCCCCCAGCCATACGGTTCAAGGCGGCGCGACCGACTCGTACGGTAACTATTCCATCACCGTGCCCGCAGGGACCTACAAGGTCATCTTCTATGCTCCCCAAGGCAGTAACTATATCACCCAATGGTATAACAACAAGGCGTCCTTTGATGCGGGTGACCCGGTCAGCGTCACGACAGACGGTACGACCACGGCCAATGTCACCCTGACGACGGTCGGTCTCTTAGACCACTTCGATATCAGTCCCAGCCCAATCGGCACGCAGATCGTAAACACACCATTTTCTATCACCATTACGGCTAAAGATGTGGGGGGAACGTCGTCACGAGCTATTCGGTGATGAACGTCAAGCATTATTCCCGTTGCTCGTAGCCGGCATACGGCGACATTGTTGCCGATGGGCAAAGTTCTCGTCTGTGGCGGATATAATGGCAGCGATACTTTGCAAAGTGCCGAGCTCTATGATCCAGAGAACGATGTCTTTCAAGTGATCCCTGTCATGACGACGGCACGCCAGCTTCATACGGCCACATTGCTGCAGAACGGGGAAGGTTCTTATCTGTGGAGGGGAGAACCCTGGGTACGGCGTCTTTTTGCGCAGCGCCGAACTTTTTAAGTTGGATTAGAAGTTTTTACAGTCGAGGTCGGCCCCGGAGGACTTAGCGGGAATTCAACCGCTTCCGAGCCTCCTCTACCATCGGATCGCCTGCGTCCGCTTTTTCCTTGATCTTCAAGAACGTTTCGTAGGACGCCTTCGCCCCGGCGCTGCCGATTCCTTCCTGGGCTTGTCCCAGATAATAGTAGACCTGCGGGAAATAAGACCAGGACGGCAGGTCATTGAAGAAGACCGACGTCGCCTCGCCCCGGCGCTTTAGACAATTTTCGAATTCGGCCTGAGCTTCGGCAAAAGCCCGGGCTTGAAGATATGCTTTTCCGAGAGAAAGTCTCCCGAGCCAGGAATCGGCGTGTTTTTGAGCCTCTTTAAATAGGTTGATGGCGTTGACCGCGTCGCCCCGGGCCAAGCTGGAGGCTCCGCCCAACAGCTTCGCGTAAGCCTGGTTTTCAGGCTCGATGAGCTTCCCGAGTTTCGCTTGGAGTTCGCGGGCCTTGTCCTCTTTCCCGGCGTGGAGATAGATCTCTCCCGCGCAGAAGAGAATATTCCCCTGCTCGCTCAATTGAACGGCCCGGTCGGCATATTTCACCGCCTGATCCTTCTTCCCGAGTGCGTCGAAAGTCTGGCCGAGCATGACTGCTTTAAGGGCAGCGATGTCTTTCCGGTCGTTCTCGATGTCGAATGGAATGCCAGCCTCGAGAATGCTCAAGGCCTCGGCCGTGCGGCCTTCATAGAGGGCGAGGTCGGCCAATCCCGTCCGGGCGAGGGTCTTGCCCGATGGACCGAGAGCCTCGAGCTGATGAAAGAACTCTTCGGCCCTGGCCGTCCGTCCTTGAGTGAACTCGGCCAAGGCCGCGAGGATGTAGGACTCCTCGAATTTCGGATTGGAATCGATGAGGATCTTCGCTTCCTGGCCCGCCCGTTCGAATTGACCGGCGGCCAGGGCGAACCAGCAGAAATTATAGCGGGTGTTGATGTGATGAGGGTTGAGCTTCAGCGCGTTACCGCCCTCCTCATAGGCCTTCGCCGTGTTCCGGCCTAGGAAATAGGCGAAAGCGAGCATGGAATGGCCGGCGGAATCGTTCGGAAAATTTTTGACGAGGGCGCTGTACTGCTCGACGGCATTGGCAAAATTGAACGTGCAGAGATAATACCCGCCTCGGGTCCGGTATTTTTCGCGGTCCGTCATGCGGTCGATGTTCTTCAGGGCTTTTAGATAGTACTCTTCGGCTTTCTGCTGATCGCCCCGGTTGTAATAGATGGCGGCCAGACCGGAATAGGCGCGGCCGAAGCTGGTATCGTTATCGATCGTTCTCAGATATTCTTTGATCGCCTCGTCCGGTTTTCCCTGGGCTTCGAGCTCCTGGGCGTTGGCGTAAGCTTTGACGGCTTCCAGGGACGTTGTGGTGAATGTCTCCCGGATGAGCGTTTCCTTGGATTCCTCCGGTATCTTTACCAGCTGGTCCCTCAATTGGACCGCCAGATAATCGGCGACCTTGAGGAAGTCGTTCTTCGTTTTGATCGGTTGTTCCACCTCGGCCAACTTAGCGTTAGCCGGGTCCAAAGCCCACATCTTGACGACGAATCCTCCGCCGGAGGGAATGCTCTCGATCGAGGCGCTGACGACCGCGTTGATCCCCGCGCTCCGGCAGAGCAGCTGGGCGGTCTCCATGTCGATCCGGCCGCCCGCGTTCGGTTTGATGAATGCGGCTTGTTGCCGGGCTTGCTTGGTATCGTAAAGGGAAATGTAGGGAACGCCGTCCAAGCTGATGCCGATGACCTTTTCCAGGACTCCGTCGAAAATCGGATCGCCCGTCTTATTCTGGACGTCGGCCAGGAGAACGGAAACCGGCTCGACGGCGGGTTTCGAGCTCGGCCCTTTCGGCCCAAGAACAAACCGCCAGATGGCCAGTCCGGCGAGAACGAGAACGATCGCGGCCGTCGCCGCCGCCCACCAGCCTCGGAGGAAGAAGGGCAGGCGGCCGACGATCTCGTCCTTGGCCTTCCGGACCTCGGCCGAGAATTCCTTAATATTCGCATAGCGGTCCTCGGGCTTCTTGGCCAGGCATTTCTTGATGATATGATGGGCGACGGGATTGATGTTCTTCGGCTTGACGACGAACGAGGGGACGGGGTCTTTGAGGACTGAGGTCAGGGTCTCGATCGGGGTCAGCTTGGCGAAGGGATGTTTCCCGGACAGCATTTCGTAGAGAATGACGCCCAGCGAGAAAATGTCGCTCCGGCCGTCCACGGGGGCTCCCTTGGCTTGCTCGGGCGACATGTAATCGATCGTGCCGATGATCGTCCCCTGGGCGGTGACCTCCATTTGGGTCAAGGTGGCCTGAACCGATTCCGGTCCGGGCAGGATGCGCTTGGCGATGCCGAAGTCCATGACCTTGGCGTGCCCCTGCGGCGTGCACATGATGTTGGCCGGCTTCAGGTCGCGGTGGACGATTCCTTTGGCGTGGGCTACTTCAAGAGCTTCGGCGACTTCCAGGGCAATTTGGAGGGCGTCCCGCGCGGAGATCTCCGCTTCCTTCATCTTATCCTGAAGGTTGCACCCCTCCATGTATTCCATGACGATATAGGTCCGGCCGCCGCTCTCTCCGGTCTCAAAGATCTTGCAGATGAAGGGATGGTCGAGGGCCGCCGCCGCTTTCGCCTCTCGGAGAAATCGCTCCCTGGTGAGGGGGTCGGTCTGAAGGTTCTCGGGGAGGAATTTAATGGCGACCTGCCGGTCGAGGACCGTATCATGAGCCAGCCAGACCTCGCCCATGCCCCCTTTGCCCAGTTGACGGAGGATCTGGTAGTGCCTGATGCGGCTCCCTGATAAGCCCATTTTTTCCCCGTTTTTCCAAGATTTATATAGCAGAGAAGAGACACGGGTGTCAAATCGGACTCTGCCCGGCTAAAATCCTGGGGTCGCGTCTACATTATGCCACTAAAAAGTGGAAAATGTAGACGCGACCCCATATCTCCATTTTCGCTTGACAGCGGCTCCGGACGAAACTAAAATTGGCGTAATTTGAAAGAAGAGGGAAATATGATCAACACACTACCCGAGCTTTTGCTCAACACCCTGAAAAGCTACCCCAAGCCCGAGCTTTTGCTCGTCAAGAGGGGGGAGCACTATGCGCCGATCTCGACCGACGAGTTTGGCGCCACGATCCGGCATCTCAGCCTGGGATTGAAGGACCTGGGCCTGGCCAAAGGCGACAAGCTCATCATCTTCTCGGAGAACCGGCCCGAGTGGACGATGACCGATTTCGCCTGCCTCTGCCTCGGCGGGATCACCGTCCCCGTCTATACGACGCTTGTCCCCGAACAGGTGAAGTACATCATCGGCGATTCCGACGCCAAGTTCGTCGTCTTTTCCAATGAGGAGCTCTGGGCGAAGATCGAGGCCGTCAAGAAGGACCTGCCCCAGGTCCGGCATTTCATCTCCTTTGCGGCCTCAGCGCCCGCCGGCTGTCTGACCATGAACAAGGTCGTCGCGCGCGGGGCGAAGCTCGACCAGGCCCAGCCGGGGCTGTTCGAGCAGACGGCGCGCTCCGTGAACCCCGCCGACGAGGCGTCGATCATTTACACTTCGGGCACCACGGGGGTGCCTAAAGGCGTTATCCTGACCCACGGCAATTTCGTGAGCAACATCAAGACGGCCGCTGAACTTCTGGAGTTCAACGTCAAGGATACCGTCCTCTCCTTCCTTCCGCTCTCTCACATTTTGGAGCGCATGGTGACGTTCGCCTATATTTATAAAGGCTGCACCATCGGCTATGCCGAGAGCGTCGAGGCCGTGGGTCAGAATCTCGCCGAGGTCAGGCCCCACATCATGGTCAGCGTGCCGCGCATCTTCGAGAAGATCTACGCCAAGGTCATGGACAATGTCCTGGCGAGTTCGGGCCTTAAACGGAAGATCTTTTTTTGGGGGGTGAAGATCGGCAAGGAATCCGCCCGGCGGAAGCTGGCGAATCTCCCGATCGGGGGGTGGCTGCGGTTCCGGCGGAACCTGGCCGCCAAGCTCGTTTATTCCAAGATTATCGCCAAGACGGGCGGCCGCATCCGGTTCTTCGTCTCCGGCGGGGCGCCTCTATCGAAAGACATCGCTGAATTCTTCTACGCCATAGGACTGGTCATCATGGAAGGCTACGGCCTGACCGAGACCTCTCCGGCCATCTCTCTCAACACCTTCGAAAACCTGAGGTTCGGAACGGTGGGCAAGCCCATCCCCGGCATCGAGGTCAAGATCGCGCCCGATGGCGAGATCCTGACCCGCGGTCCCCACGTGATGAAAGGGTATTATAAGAAGCCGGCCGAGACCGCGGAGGTCTTCGAAGGGGATTGGTTCAAGACCGGCGACATCGGCCTGATCGACGCGGACGGCTTCCTCGTCATCACCGACCGCAAGAAGGACCTCATCGTCACCGCCGGCGGGAAGAACATCGCCCCCCAGCCCATCGAGAATATCCTCAAGACCAACGCCTATATCGCCAACGCCGTCGTGATCGGCGACCGGCGGCCGTTCATCTCGGCCCTGATCGTACCCAACTTCGAAAAGCTGGAAGAGTACGCGAGATTCGGGAATATCTCTTTCGCCGGCCGGCCCGAGCTGGTCAAGAACGAGCAGGTCGTCGGGTTCCTGAAAGCGGAGATCGACCGGGCTACCCCGAACCTGGCCTCGTACGAGCGGATCAAGAAGATCGCCGTTCTCGAGCGTGACTTCGAGATCGAGAGAGAGGAGATAACGCCGTCCCTCAAGGTCCGCCGCAACATCGTCCAGGAGAAATACAAAGCGGTCATCGACGCGCT
>JAUYDS010000046.1 GCA_030691735.1 Candidatus Aminicenantota bacterium | reverse complement strand
AGATCCTCATCTCCTGTGACGAGGTAGTCGGCATTCCCCGAAACGGCGGTTTCGAGCAGGAAATCATCATCGGGATCTCGGCAGAGACGAATCCGCTCCTCGCATGTCACGAGAGCGCCTCGGAGAGCGAAAAGGGCGGCGATGTCTTCGAAATCCTTCGGGCTCGTTCGGTATTTTGTCCGGATTTTGGGATGGCAGAGGACGGCCGCGATCTCGTCGATGAGCTCTGGGGAAAAGACGGCCGTGAAAGCCCCTTCGCCAAGGCGCCGCCAAAGGACCCCGGCCGTGCCTTGAGGCCGAATCAGGGCGGAAACGATGACGTTCGTGTCGATGACCGCGCGGACTTTCACTTTTTGCGTTTCCGGATGTCCCTAACCGCAGCGGCCACGTCCTTGGCAACCTCCTCCTCGGAAAACCGGCCGTTGGCGGCCGACATGCGGGCCAGAAGATCGTCGAATCGCTTGAGGATGCCCTCAGCATCCAAACGGATGAACCTAAGGTATTGCTCGTAGGGGATAAGAACCGCTTCGGGTCGGCTGCCGCGGGTGAGGATATAGGGAATATGCTCTTCGGCGACCTCGTCGAATGTCTTGCGGAATCGCCGCTGAAGGTCCGTGACACCGATAATCCTGTTCATTGGCGGGCTCACTTATCGTCGAAATACATACTTTAGTATATATTGCAATATAGATAAAATCAAGGCGATTGGCGTTTGCCCGCAATCAAAGCGAAAATTGCTGCCACTGGTTGCACTAATCGGATGGGCGAATGCTCTAATAGTTCTTATTAGCCGTCCCGACCCGCTCCACGCCCGCTCCTTTTCCATTCTTGACTTCATTCAGCCCGGAATTTATGCTTGTCGATGGTGGCAGGCATAATATTTTTCCTCAACGATCGGGAACAGGCGGTTTCCCGGAGTCGCGGGGCCGTGCTCCTGGATGTCCTGCGGGAGGACCTCGGGCTAACGGGAACCAAGGACGGCTGCCGTGAAGGCGACTGCGGCGCGTGCCTGGTCCTTCTCGGCATCCCGCAGCCGGATGGCATACGCTATCAGACGGTAAACTCATGCCTGCTCCCGCTGGGCGATGTGGCGGGGCGCCACGTCGTGACTATCGAAGGTCTCAACCAACCGAACATAAACCCGATTCAACAGGCCCTGCTTGATGAAGGGGCGATTCAATGCGGATTCTGCACGCCCGGACTCGTGATCGCCCTCACCGGTTTTCTCCTCAGCGGCGTTCCTCTTTCCGCGGATAATGGGATCGCCGCCCTAGGCGGCAACATTTGCCGCTGTACCGGATACGTGTCCATCCGACGGGCGATCGCCCGTCTGTGCGAACAATTCCGCGACCTCGAACCGGCACGTGAGCTGTCCTCTTCGGCGCGAATCACCGCGCTTGTCATGCGCCAAGTCCTGCCCCGCTATTTCTTCGACATTTCCGCTCGTCTCCGCGGTCTGGAAGCTGCGGAAATGAACCCCCGGGTGAAGTCCGGGGCACTCACCCGCGATTTAAATACGCGGCTGAGTGCGGCGGAAGCGGATCCCCAGACAAAGCCTGGGGCCCCTGCCGCCGCCCCGGGCGAAGAACACGAAGCTCGTTCTCCCATCCTGGTCGCCGGCGGGACAGATCTCTTTGTCACGCAGGCCGACCAGCTCCGCGATGCGGAGCTGATGTTTCTCTCGCAACGCGAAGATCTCCAGGGGATTCGCATCGAGGACAATTTCTGCTGCATCCGGGCGGCAACGCCCCTGACCGCGATCGAAGCGTCTCCTATCATCCGGCGGTTGTTTCCCGATCTCGGCCGGCACTTCGCCCGGATCGCCTCGCTGCCCATCCGGAATCGGGCGACGGTGGCAGGCAACATCGTCAACGCCTCGCCGGCCGGCGATCTTTCGGTGATGTTCCTGGCCCTGAATGCCACGGTGGTTCTCGCGCGAGGAAAGCGGCAGAGGAGGATTTGGCTGCGGGATTTTTTCCGGGGCTATAAAACCCTGGACATGGCCGCGGACGAGATGATCGTTGAGATCCGTTTCCCGGTCCCCGACGCCGCCACCCGCTTCGACTTCGAGAAAGTCGGCCGTCGCGTCCACCTGGACATCGCCAGCGTCAACTCGGCGATTCAGCTTCGTGTCCGGGATGACCGCATCGTCGAGGCGCACGCGGCGGCGGGGAGCGTCGCGCCGGTGCCGCTCTATCTCCGAAACACCGTCGCCTTTCTCCAGGGTCAGCCGATTTCCGCGGCAACCGCGCGCGCCGCGGCAGCCGTGGCGGGCAGCGAGATTTCGCCGATCAGCGACGTCCGTGGTTCAGCGGACTACAAACGGGCCCTGCTGCAGCGTCTACTGTTAGCCCACTTCCTGACGATGTTTCCCGGGCGCATCCGCGAGGAGGACCTCGGATGAAGCATGACGACGCCCTCCTGCATGTGCGCGGCGCGGCCCGGTATGTCGGTGACATCCCCGTTCCCCCTGGGACGCTCTATGCCGCCCCCGTCCCCTCGCCTGTCGCTCACGGCAAGGTCAAGAAGCTTGATCCCGCGGCGGCGGCCGCCGAAAACGGTGTGGTGGCCGTGTTTACGGCCCGTGATATTCCGGGACAAAACCAAATCGGCAGCATCGTCCAGGATGAACCCCTGCTGGCCGCGGATGAGGTCGACTACGCGGGTCAGCCCCTGGCTCTGATTGTCGCCGAAAGCATGGCGGCCGCCCGCCGCGCCCGGCCCTTGATCGGGCTCGAGATCGAGTCGCTTCCGCCCGTGTTCGATCCGCGGGAGGCCTGGGCGCGGGGCGACATCATCGGCGTGCCCCGCACCTTCGCCCTGGGCGACGTTGACCAGGTATGGTCCCGCTGCCACGTGGTGGTCAGCGGCCGCGCCGACTCCGGCGGTCAGGAACACATCTATCTGGAGACGCAGTCGGCGCTTGCCATCCCCCGAGACGACGGAGGCATGAAGGTCTTTTCGGCGACACAGTCCCCGACCCTGGTCCAGCGCATCATCGCCCGCGTCCTGGGGCTGGCCATGCACCAAGTGGAGGTCGAGGTGCCGCGCCTCGGCGGCGCCTTCGGGGGCAAGGAGGATCAAGCCACGGCTTGGGCCGCGTTGGCCGCGCTCGCCGCCTTCCGGCTGGGCCGCCCCGTCAAGCTGGTCTTGAGCCGCCAGGAAGACGTCCGATGGACCGGCTAGCGCCACCCGTATTCATCGGATTACAAGATCGGGCT
>JAUYDS010000029.1 GCA_030691735.1 Candidatus Aminicenantota bacterium | reverse complement strand
AGGGCCGACGCCCAAGGAACATCCGACGAGAATTGGCGGAGGGTCATGGCCGTCAATGTCGACGGCGTGTTCTACATGAGCCGGGCCGCCGTCGTCCCCATGAAAAAGCAGGGGAGCGGCGTCATCGTCAACTTCGGCTCCATCTGGGGCGGTGTGGGTGCGGCAGGCGTGGTCGCCTACTGCACGAGCAAAGGCGCCGTCCACAACCTGACCCGGGCCATGGCCCTTGACCACGTCAAGGACGGCATCCGGATCAACGCCGTTTGTCCCGGCGAGGTCAACACGCCGATGCTGGCGTCGGGCAGGGCAACTCCGCCTTCCCCCGAAGATCTCAAAAAGCTCGGCGAAACCGTAGTCCCCATGGGCCGGCTGGCGGATCCCGCCGAGATCGCCCGGGTGGTGGTTTTTCTGGCCTCCGACGGGGCCAGTTATATGACCGGGTCCATGGTCACGGTCGACGCCGGATACACCGCCCGGTAATCCGATTAAAGCGAGGGCAGTTCCATGGAATACAGACGTTTGGGAAGATCGGGTCTCAAGGTCTCCGCGCTCTGCCTCGGCACGGACAATTTCGCTAATCCCACGCCGGAAGACGAATGCGCGGCGATGATCGATGCCGCCCTCGATGCCGGTATCAATTTCATCGACACGAGCAACAGCTACGTCAAAGGCGAGTGCGAGCGCATCATCGGCCGGGCTTTGGCCAAGAACAAGCGCCGCCATGAGGTTGTCATCGCCACGAAGGTCTTTTACCCGACCGGCCCCGGCCCGAATGACCAAGGCGGTTCGCGGCGCCATATTCTTCAAGCTTGCGAAGACTCGCTCCACCGCCTTCAGACGGATCATATCGACCTCTACCAGACCCACCGGCCGTCGTTCGATTGTCCGATCGAGGAAACGCTGGAAGCCCTGACGGACCTGGTCCGGCAGGGAAAGGTCCTCTACATCGGCAGCACGACCTCCCCGGCCTGGAAGGTCCTGGAGGCCGTCTTCCTCAGCGAGATGAAAGGATATGCCCGCTTCGTGTCCGAGCAATCGCCTTATAATTTGTTGGACCGCCGCATCGAGAACGAGCTCGTGCCCATGTGCCGGGAGCATGGATTGGGCATCCTCCCCTGGGCCGTTCTGGGCATGGGGGTTCTCGCCGGCCGCTATCCGGATGGGGGTAACTTCCCGAAAGATTCCCGCGCCGCTCTCCGCGGCGGGATTTACGCCGAACGCGTGACGTCGAAAGGCGTTGAGGTTGGTCAACACTTCATCCGGATCGCTAAGGAGCACGGGATCCCTCCCGCGCAATTGGCCGTCCTCTGGGCCAAGGACCAGCCGGGGATCACCGCCCCGATCATCGGTCCCAGGACCGTCGATCAATTGAAACACCTGCTGCCGGTCATGGACATGAAGCTCGACGATACGGTCCGAAAAAAATGCGACGAACTGGTCCCGCCCGGCAGCGCGGCGGCCAATTTTTTCAATTCTGCTCCCTGGATGAAGATGAAATTGCCCTCATAGGAGAAGCTGAAGCGCCATCTCAAGAAACGAAGCGGCACCACGATCATAATCCCCCCTTTAATAAAGGGGGGAAGGCGGGATTAGCCGCGTCGCTCCGCTCCTCGCGATGACAGGCTCTATCGACAATTCTGATGCCAAAATTCCTTTTTGCTTTTCAGATAAATTGTGTTAGAATATCGCTTACTTTATAAGGGATAAAATCCTTATCGGAGCCTGTCTCACCACGTTCATGAAAGACGAAAAATACCAAATTTTCGCCCGCAAATACCGGCCAAAAATCTTTGAAAAGATGATCGGCCAGAAGGCGGTCGTCCAGACCCTCCAAAACGCGGTCAGGAGCGGCCGCTTGGCCCAGGCTTATTTATTTTCAGGCATGCGCGGCGTGGGCAAGACGACGGCGGCCAGGATCCTGGCCAAGGCGCTCAATTGCGAGCACGGTCCGATCCCCACCCCCTGCAACGAGTGCGAGCACTGCCGGGAGATCGACGAAGACCGGTCGATCGACGTCCTCGAGATCGATGGCGCCTCGAACCGCCAGGTGGCCGATATCGATCCCATCCGCGACACGGGGAAGTACAAGCCCATCCACAGCCGGTACAAGATCATTTATATCGACGAAGTTCACATGCTGTCCAAGCACGCTTTCAACGCCCTGCTCAAGATCCTCGAGGAGCCGCCCCCGAGCACGATCTTCATCTTCGCCACCACCGAATTCCACAGCGTGCCGGCGACCATCGTTTCCAGATGTCAACATTTCGAGTTCAAAAAGGTCTCTCAAAGGGATCTGATCAACCATTTGAACGATATCGCCAAGAAAGAAGGCCTGACGATCTCTTCGTTTGGACTTAGCCTTATCGCCGACGCTTCCGAGGGAAGCATCCGCGACGCCCAGAGCCTGCTCGATCAGGCGGTCTCATTCTGCGGGGAAAATATCGGCGACCAGGATCTCAAGGAGATCCTGGGTTCGGTCAACAGAGATCTGCTGTTTGAGTTCTCGGGCGCCGTCTTCGAAGAGAAGCCCGAACGGATCTTCGCCCTGGTCGAAAAGGTGATCGAAGCCGGGCATGATCTGCGTTTTTTCTACAAGGAGCTTGTCCGACATTTCCGGAATTTACTGATCATGAGCTCGGTCAGCAAGCCGGAAGACTTCCTGGTCTTCGGCCCGGAGGATCTCATTCGCTTGAAAGAAGAGGCGGCTAAAGCCTCCCAGGAAGAGCTTCTCCGCTATCTCCAGGCTCTCCAAAACGCGGAACAAGGTCTCCGCTTCTCCTCCCACCCTCAGATCTATTTCGAAACCGTATGCGTCAAGCTGTGTCATTACAAAAAGATCATTCCCTTGAAGGATGTCATCCAAGACCTGGACGAGGCGAAGAAAGGCGGAGGAACGGTCATCGAGAGCCGAACGAGGCCCCCAGCGCCTACGGCGGCGGTTCCGACTCCGCCTCCGCGGAATCCTGTGGCGCGCTCCGTTGCCCAGGCGAGACCGTCCGCTATGGAGATGCATGGGCCGCCACAAAAACAGGATTCCCCTCCGTCCAAGATCGAGAAAGACCTCGATATCGCCATGAAAGACCCGGTGGTCCGTTCGTTTATGGATAAGTTCAAAGCGCGGGTGGTCTCGGTCGAACCGCTCAGGAGAAAGGGCGAGGGCGAGGAGGACTGATATGAAAGGCTTCGGCGACCTGCAGAAAATGCTCAAATCCGCCCAGGACATGCAGGAGCGCATGCAGAAAGAACTGTCTCAGCTCCGGATGGACGGCTCGAGCGGCGGGGGCATGGTCACGGTCACGATGGACGGTCAGAAAAACCTTCTCGCGCTCAAGCTGGACCCCGAGGTGGTCAACAAGGACGACGTGGAAATGCTCCAGGACCTGATCATGGCCGCTTTCAACGACGCCGCGGCCAAGGTCGACGGCGTGCTCGCCCAGAAACTGGGAAACCTGGGCGCGGGCATGAAAATCCCGGGATTCTGAGAATGTTCGAATACGCCCAACCTCTCAACCGCCTCATCGAGGAACTGAGGAAGATTCCCAGCATCGGGGCGAAAACCGCTCAGCGGATCGCCTTCCATCTCCTCAGCGTCTCCCAGGAAGAGGCGGACAGCCTGGCCGAATCCATCCGCGAGGTCAAAAAGAACCTGTTCTATTGCTCGGTCTGCAACAACATCACCCATGTCGATCCCTGCCGTTATTGCGCGGATTCCGATCGCAGCGATGACGCTCTCTGCGTCGTCGAAGAGCCCTACAACATCGCGACGATCGAGAAAACAGGCGCTTTCCAGGGCCGCTATCACGTGCTGCTGGGCACGCTGGCGCCGCTCCGAGGGAAGGGGCCGGACGATCTCAACGTCGAGAAGCTGACGGCCCGGCTCGGCGACGGCCGGATCAAAGAGATCATCATCGCCACGAATCCCACGTCCGAGGGCGAATCGACGGCCCATTTCCTGGTGGGGATCCTGAAAGACTTTCCGATCAAGCTGACGCGATTAGCCATGGGCCTGCCTGTCGGGTCCGACATTGATTTTGCCGATCATGTCACCGTCAAAAAGGCCCTGGAGGGGAGAACGGAACTCAAGGAATAATCCATAATTCATACGATGTCTTCCCGATGGGTTTCCCGACTCCTAATAAATTTATTTCGGGCACGCTCTGCGCGGCGTATCCAAGGAGCAATTATATGAATAAGGTTTTCAACGCCATCGACGGGAACCACGCGGCGACGCACGTCGCCTACGCGTACTCCCAGGTCGCGGCCATCTATCCCATCACCCCGTCCTCGACGATGGGGGAGATGGCCGACGAATGGTCCGTCCACGGCCTGAAGAACATCTTCGGCCAGACGGTCGACGTCATCGAAATGCAGTCGGAAGGCGGCGCGGCCGGGGCCGTCCACGGAGCGCTATCGGCCGGCGCCCTGACGACCACGTTCACGGCTTCGCAGGGCCTTATGCTCATGCTCCCCAACATGCACAAGATCGCGGGCGAGATGCTGCCCACGCTCTTCCTGGTCTCGGCGCGGTCGCTGGCCTGCCAGTCGCTCTCGATCTTCGGCGACCACTCCGACGTCATGTCCGCCCGCAACACGGGCTTCGGCCTGCTGGCCTCCGGCTCGGTCCAGGAGACCATGGACCTGGCCGTCGTGTCGTATCTCGCCACCCTGAAGTCGACCGTTCCCTTTCTGCACTTCTTCGACGGATTCCGGACCTCGAGCGAGGTCCAGAAGGTCGAGATGATCTCTTACGAAACCCTTGCCCAGCTGTTCGAGCCCCAATACCTGCAGGCGTTCCGCGACCGCGCCCTCAATCCCGAGAAGCCGATGATGAAGGTCGGGGCGCAGAACCCCGACGTCTATTTCCAGGGCCGCGAGACGATCAACAAGCACTACGAGGCGACCCCCGGGATCGTCCAAGAGTATATGGACAAGTTGGCCAAGGTCAACGGCCGCTCCTACAAGTTGTTCGATTATATCGGCGCTCCCGACGCCGACAAGATCATCGTCATCATGGGCTCGGGCGCCGAGACGGTCGAGGAAACCATCAACTACCTCAACCGCCGCGGGGCCAAGGTCGGAGCGGTCAAGGTCCGCCTCTATCGCCCGTGGTCCGCCGCAGCCCTGACCGCGGTCATCCCCCATACGGTCAAGAAGATCGCCGTTCTCGACCGGACCAAAGAGCCCGGATCGCTCGGCGAGCCGCTCTATCTCGATGTCGCCGTTTCTCTTTCCGGACGGCCGGTAAAGGTCATCGGCGGCCGCTATGGCTTATCCTCCAAGGAGTTCACGCCGGCCCAGGTCAAGGCTGTCTATGACCACCTCGACGGGCAAGCGTTCCACGGATTCACGGTCGGCATCGAAGACGACGTGACCGGCCTCTCCCTTAAGCTCGGGCCTGATTTCGACGCCGAGCCCGAGGGTGTGGTCCGCTGCAAATTCTGGGGCTACGGCTCGGACGGGACGGTCGGGGCCAATAAAAACTCAATCACGATCATCGGCGACAATACCGATATGTACGCCCAGGGCTATTTCCAATACGATTCCAAGAAGTCCGGGGGCGTGACGATCTCGCACCTGCGCTTCGGCAAGAGCCCCATCCAGTCCCAGTATCTTCTCAACAAAGCGGATTTCGTCGCCCTCCACAAATCCGCTTACATCGGTCGCTATGACATCCTCGAAGGCATCGTCGAAGGGGGCGTGTTCCTCATCAACTCCAACTGGAAGAAGGAGGACGTCTTCGCCAGCCTGACCGAGGACATGCAGAGAACGATCATCGAGAAAAGGATCAAGGTCTACAACATCGATGCCCTTAAAATCGCCCAGGAGCTCGGCCTGGGCGGCCGCATCAACACCCTGATGCAGGCCTGCTTCTTCAAGATCTCGCGGGTTCTGCCCGAAAAGGAAGCCATCGAGCTCATCAAGAAAGCGATCCACAAGAGCTTCATCAAGAAGGGCCAGAATGTCGTCGACATGAACTGGGCGGCCGTGGACCGGGCGGCCTCGGCGCTCGAAGAGGTGCCCATCCCGGCCAAGATCACGAAATCCGCTCCGGTGCCCAAGCTCATCCCGGAGGACGCCGACGATTTCACCAAGAGCGTCATCGACCCGATCATGCACTT
>JAUYDS010000161.1 GCA_030691735.1 Candidatus Aminicenantota bacterium | reverse complement strand
TCCCTGGCCAAGATGCGGGAATGCGTCGTGGTCATGAACCGCGAACGCGTCGATTTTCTCGTCGAGCTGGGCGATTTCAAAGACCAGGACGATCTGCCCGTCGAAGCGAAGACCCTGTCCCACCTGCGCCGGATCGAGGCGATGTTCGCCGCCTTCAACGGGCCGCGCTATCACGTCCTCGGCAACCACGACCACGACAGTCTGGGGAAGGAGCAATTCCTCGAGGCCGTGGTGAACACGGGGGTTCCGAGGGAATGGAGCTTCTATCGTTTCGACGTTCGCGGGATCCGCTTCCTCGTGCTCGACGCCAATTTCGACGGCCAAGGCGAACCTTATGATCGCGGCAAGTTCGCCTGGGAAGACTGCAACGTGCCGGTCCACGAGATCACGTGGCTCCGGAGCGAGCTGGTCGCGTCCCCTTCGCCGGTCATCGTCTTCATCCACCACCAGCTCGACGGCCAAGGGGCTTATTATGTCAAGAACGCAGTTCAGGTGCGCTCCCTGTTCGAACAGTCGGGCAAGGTGTTGGCGGTCTTTCAAGGACACCGACACGAAGGCGCTCTCACTCGCCTGGGCGGCATTCCCTATTACACGCTGAAAGGGATGATCGAGGGCCGCGGTCCGGAAAACAACAGCTATGCGATCGTCGAGGTCGGCCCCGGCGGCGACATCAGCGTCGCGGGGTACCGCAAAGCCGAGAGCGTGAGGCTCGAACGAAAAAAAACAAGGAGTCCGTCATGATCTTTTTGTATATCATCTTTGCCTGACCGAACCTGAGAAGATAGACGAGTGGTTCCCGCCTTTCAACCCGTATCGAAGATCGAAATCGGCGGGGTCAAAGGGTTGTTCTTCGATTAGTCCATTTTCGGCAAGGGCAGCACCCCGGCCAGGTCGCCGATGACGTTGATCAGCTGGGCATCGCCGGGCACGATGATCTTGGCATTGGTGGACATTGCTTTCTCCACCGTTTCCAGCCTTCTGAGGAGCTGGGCGTTCCCGACGAAATACTGATCGGCCGCTTCGTTGACAAGCTTGATGGCCTGGGCCTCGCCCTCGGCCTGGAGAATCCTGGCCGTCCTGATCCCTTCCGCCTTCTTGATCTCCGCTCTTCGCGCGCCGTCGGCCATCGTTTCCGTGGCCGTGGCGAAATCGATGGCCGCGATCTTCTCGTTCTCGGCCTTGACGACCTTGTTCATGGTTTCCTGGACGTCCTTGGGCGGGTCGATTTCCTTGAGCTCGGTCCGGACGATCTCGATGCCCCAGCTCCCGGTCTCTTCTCTCAGCGTTCTTTGCAGTTCGGAATTGATCTTCCCCCGTTCGCTGTTGGCCGACTTGAGGGTCAGCGTGCCGATGATGTTGCGGAGCGTCGTCCGGGCCAGGTTGACGATCTGCCACTGGTAGTTGAAAACGCTGTATTGGGAATTTTTGACGCTCTCCTCATCGTCCTTGACCTTGAAATAGACCTGGGCGTCCACCCGGGCGTTGAGGTTGTCGTTGGTGATGATCTCCTGGGGCTGGGCGTCCACCATGACTTCGGTGATGTTGATCTGGAACATCCGGTCGATCATGGGAATGATCCAGTTGAAGCCGTAATGGGCGAATCGCTTGTATTTTCCCAGGCGTTCGACCAGGGCGCGGTGGGTCGGCCGGACGATCCGGATCCCGCTGAAAAACAGAATGACGATGAGGACCCCGACGATGATAAGGATATTGGCGACGAGGTTGTTCATGTGTCCCTCCTTTGATGAGCCGGAAAATCGTAAGGCTATTCTATCGCGGTTGCCGCCCGGGTTCAAGCCCAGCCCCGCCTTGACTTTGCCACGGGGCCGTTTTATATATCCCCTGAGTTGAATAAAGCCGCGTTCCTCTTTGTCGTCGGGCGGGCCCGGCCGGGGAGAAGGCCTCGGCCATGACCTCCAAGGACCGGATGATGCTCGCTCTCCACCGGGAAAAACCGGATCGCCTTCCCATTTCTATCCATCAGTGGCAGACCTTCCATCTCGAAACGTATATGAACGGGATGAGCGCTCTCGAAGCGTTCGGGACGGTCGGATTGGACGCGCAGATCCAGTATTTCGAATCCATGGCCCAGTTCTGGCTGACGGACGCGGATTGCACCAAGTTGAATACGTCCTCTTGGAAGGATGAAGCCGTTGTCGTCAGCGACGACCCCGACCATCGCCTCATCCACCACACGCTCCATACTCCGGAAGGCCGGTTGAGCTATAAGACCGAGGGCGATCGAATGACGACCTGGATCACGGAATATCTGGTCAAGAAGGACGAGGATATCCGGCTCATTGAAAAATACATGCCCGTGCCGCGGCTCGACTTGAAGCTGCTGGCCAAGGCCTATGACGAAGTGGGGGACCATGGCATCTTGAGGGGTTTCGTCTGGGGCGACCAGGCCGGCTGTTGGCAGCACGCGGCCTGCCTCTATGACATCAACTCGCTCATCCTGGCCGCCATCGACCGACCGGCCTGGGTCCACGAATTCCTGCGCATCCTGCTCGAAAAGAAGATGCGCTTCATCGAATCGATGAAAGGGGCCAAGTTCGACCTCATCGAAACAGGCGGCGGGTCGGCCTCCTCGACTCTCATCTCGCCCGCGCTGCACAGGGAGTTCTGCCTGCCCTATGACCGCCCCATGCATGACGCCCTCCACGACCTCGGCTTCAAGATAACCTATCACACCTGTGGGGGGACGCTGGGTATAGAAGACATGATCGTAGCCAACGGCGCGGACGTCTCTGAGACGCTCGCACCGCCGAGCATCGGCGGCAACCAGGAGCCTTGGGAGTTCAAACGGAAGGTCGGCCATAAGATCGCGCTCATCGGCGGCATCGATCAGTATCACACGCTGACCCTGGGATCCGAGGATGAGATCCGAAAGGCCGTGTTCAAGCTCTTCGAGAAGGTCGGATATGACGGCGGCTATATCTGCGCCGCTTCGGACCATTTCTTCGAAACGCCGGTCGAGAACCTCAGGATCATGGCCGATGCGGCCAAGGAGTGCCGCTATTAGTCTGAACGCATTTAATGTGTTACCTTCCGCCTAGTAATATCTTTTTGGGAGAACGACAAATGACAAGACGGATACTTCAGTTCGCATTTTTGCCCTGCCTTCTTGCGGTCTTGGTGGGCCTGGCCGGCGCGGCATCCGCTCCCGCCGAGTCGGCTCAGGTCCTGACTCCCAAGCCGGGACCGGAGCCGAAGATCAACGGCGCCCGGATCTTCGGCGTCCGTCCCGGATCACCGTTCCTCTTCACCATCCCGGCGACGGGTGAGAGGCCGATGACCTTCGCCGCCGACGGCCTGTCGGCCGGCCTTCAACTCGATCCGGCCACCGGCCGGATTAGCGGCCGGATCATGGACAAGGGCGAATTTATCGTGACACTCAAAGCGACGAATAGGCGCGGCCAAGCCGAACGCAAATTCAAGATCGTCTGCGGCGACACCTTGGCCCTGACGCCGCACATGGGCTGGAACAGTTGGTATGTCTGGGAGAACAACGTCACCGACAAGATCATGCGCGACGCGGCGGAGGCCATGGCCGCCAGCGGCATGATCGACCACGGATACATGTACGTGAACATCGACGATTGCTGGGCGGTCAAGCCGGGGGCGAAGAATCCGACGCTCCAGGGCGCGGAACGGGACGCGAAGGGCAAGGTCAACTCCAACCCGCGCTTTCCCGACATGAAGGCCCTGACGGATTTTATCCACGACAAGGGACTCAAGGCCGGCATCTACACCTCGCCGGGGCCGACGACGTGCGCCGGGCACGTCGGCGCGTGGCAGCACGAAGCGCAGGATGTCGAGCGCTTCGTCGAGTGGGGATTCGACTTCCTCAAGTACGACTGGTGTTCGTACAGCGACATCGCCAAGGACAAGAACCGGGCGGAGTATCAAAAGCCCTACCGTCTCATCAGCGATATCCTGAAAAAGCAGCCGCGCGACATCATCCTCAATCTCTGCCAGTACGGCATGGACAAGGTCTGGGAGTGGGGAAGAGAGGTCGGCGGCCACAGCTGGCGGACGGCCGGAGATCTGGGCGGATCATTCGAGAAGATCGGCCTGGCCCTCTTTCGCGACGGCTTCGATGTTTACGCCAAGAACGATCTCCATAAATACGGTGGCCCCGGGGCTTGGAACGATCCCGATTATCTCCTGCTCGGCTATTTGAGCAACTGGAAGGGCCAAACCGTTCTGACGCCGCTGACCCCGAATGAGCAGTATACGCACGTCGCCCTGTGGAGCCTGATCGCCGCGCCCCTGATCTTCAGCGGCGACATCACCCGGCTCGACGATTTCACCCTCGGCCTCCTGACCAACGACGAGGTCATCGACGTCGACCAGGACCCGCTCGGCAAGCCGGGGCGGAGGCTGACGAAAGTGGGCGATCTCGAGGTCTGGGCCCGCGAGCTCGAGGACGGATCGGTGGCCGTCGGATTGTTCAACCGGGGCGGTTCCATGTCAGTGGTCACGGCGGCCTGGGCTGACTTGGGGCTTCAGGGAAAGCGCAGGGTCCGCGACCT
>JAUYDS010000159.1 GCA_030691735.1 Candidatus Aminicenantota bacterium | reverse complement strand
CCGGCCAGCGTTCCGGGCGTGCTTTTCAGCGATCTCGACCTCAAGGCTCAAAGTCCGTCCATCATGGACATGGCCCCGACCGTCCTTCAACTGTTCGGATTGGAAGCGCCGGCTCACATGGACGGCCGCTCCCTGCTGGGCCTGTTGCAGGCCGGGCCAAGCGACGAAAAGGATCCTCTCACACCGAGTGCTCCCCGAGGGGCTGGCGCGGCGGATTTTTCGGGAACGCCAAAAAAGAAGAAACGATCATGACTCAACCGCTGTCGCGACGGGATTTCATGAAAGCGGGACTGGGGGCTGCTTCCCTCGCCGCCCTCGGAACACGCCCGGGCTTCGTTCAGAAATCCTTCGGCAAAACCGAGACGGCACGGAAGATCCTCATCCTCGGTTTTGACGGAATGGACCCTCGCCTCACGAGCCGCTGGATCCAGGAAGGCAAGCTGCCCGCGTTCCGGCGGCTGATGGCCCAGGGAGGATTCCGTTCGCTCGCCACGAGCGTTCCCCCGCAGAGTCCCGTGGCCTGGTCCAATTTCATCGCCGGCACGAACCCGGGCGGCCACGGCATCTTCGATTTCATCCACCGCGATCCGAAGACCTATTTCCCCGTTTTTTCCGCGTCGGCCACGGAAAAGGCGACGAAAACGATCCGGATCGGCAACACCATTTTCCCCATCAAGGGCGGAACGGTCCGGAATCTTCGCCGGGGAAAAGCCTTCTGGCAGACCCTGGAAGAGCACGACATCCCGGCGACGATCTTCAAGATCCCGGCCAATTACCCCCCCGTCGCGACCCGGCAGCGGACGATCTCGGGCATGGGGACGCCGGACATCTTGGGCAGCTACGGCCGGTTCAGATATTACACGACCGAGCCAAAAGAGATCCACGAGGATATCGGCGGAGGCGAAGTCCGCCAGGTCTATGTCATCGGCGACCGGATCGAGGCCAAGCTGCCCGGGCCGGTCAATACCTTCAAAAAGGACCGGCCAACCGCCGAGATCGATTTCAGGGTCTATCTCGACCCGCGGAATCCCGTGGCCAAGATCGTCATTCAGGACCAGGAGTTCCTTCTCCGCGAGAAGGAATGGAGCGGCTGGAAGCGCATCCGCTTCTCCCTCATCCCGACCCAGCGCGTGAGCGGCATCTGCATGTTCTATCTCAAAGAGATCCGGCCGAACTTTCGCCTCTACGTTTCTCCCATCAACATCGATCCCGGCGACGCCGCCCTGCCCATATCGACCCCGAGTTCTTACTCGGAACAGCTCGACAAGAAGTTCGGACCGTTCTTCACCAAAGGATTGCCGGCCGACACAAGCGCCCTGGACAACGACGTCCTGGACGAAGGCGAGTTCCTTCAACAGGACGGCTTCGTCCTCGAGGAAAGCCGGGTCATGCTGGATTACGAACTGGACCGCTTCGATTCAGGGCTTCTTTTTTATTACATTTCGAGCACCGACCAGCGCCAGCACATGTTCTGGCGGCTGCTCGACGAAAAGCACCCCGCTTACAACGCAGGGCTGGCCAAGTCCTACGGCGGGGTCATTGAGAAAACGTACATGGAGGCGGACGGCATCCTGGATCATGTCATGGGTCGGATCGACAAGAACACACTTCTGCTGATCATGTCCGATCACGGCTTCAATCCTTACTACCGGAGCTTCAATCTCAACACCTGGCTCAGACAGAACGGCTATCTCCAGTTGACCAACGAGTTCAAGCAGGAAGACCTGGACATCGGATTCCCGAGCACGGACTGGTCCCGGACGAAAGCCTATGGAATCGGCTTGAACGGTCTCTATATCAACCAGAAAGAACGCGAGGCGAACGGGATCATCGGTCAGGGAGCGGACACGGACAACCTGGTCCGGGAGATCGCCCGTAAACTCGAGGAATTCACCGACCCTAAGACCGGCGACCGGGTCGTCCTGAAGGCCTATGCGGCGAAAGACATCTACGCGGGACCGTACCTGAGCGCAGCTCCGGACATCGTCCTCGGCTTCAACCGCGGCTACCGCATCTCTTTCAGTTCGCCGTTAGGGCTCGTTCCCAAGGCCGTCCTCGAGGACAATCTGTCGAAATGGAGCGGCGACCACATGGGCGCCGCGGAGATTCTGCCCGGCATCCTGTTGGCCTCTCAAACCGTCAAAGCGGACTCGCCGGCGCTCACCGATCTGACGGCCACGATCCTGGACGTGTTCAACATCGAAAAACCGAAAGAGCTGATCGGGACCTCGATCTTCAAGGAGTGAACCATGAGCAAGGAAAAAGTCAAGATCGAAAAAAGCCTCCTCGACAAGGTCCGTAAATACGCCGAGCTTTCGGGCTATTCATCTGTCGAGGAGTTCATCTCCCATCTCCTCGAAAAGGAGTTGGCCAAGATCGAGGAGGCCGACTCCGAAGAGGAGATCAAGAAGAAGCTGAAAGGATTGGGCTACATCTCGTGATGTGGGTCTTCAATTCTGTCATCGGAAAGGTCTTCGACGTCATCATTTGGCCGTTCCGCGGCCTGGG
>JAUYDS010000157.1 GCA_030691735.1 Candidatus Aminicenantota bacterium | reverse complement strand
CCGGCCAGCGTTCCGGGCGTGCTTTTCAGCGATCTCGACCTCAAGGCTCAAAGTCCGTCCATCATGGACATGGCCCCGACCGTCCTTCAACTGTTCGGATTGGAAGCGCCGGCTCACATGGACGGCCGCTCCCTGCTGGGCATGTTGCAGGCCGGGCCAAGCGACAAAAAGGATCCTCTCGCGCCGAGAGCGCCGCGAGGAGCTGGCGCGGCGGATTTTTCGCGAACACCAAAAAAGAAGAAACGACCATGACTCAACCGCTATCGCGCCGGGATTTTATGAAAGCGGGACTGGGGGCGGCCTCCCTCGTTGCCCTCGGAACGCGCCCGGGCTTCGTTCAGAAATCCTTCGGCAAGACCGAGACCGCACGGAAGATCCTCATCCTCGGTTTTGACGGCATGGACCCCCGCCTCACGAGCCGCTGGATCCAGGAAGGCAAACTGCCCGCGTTCCGGCGGCTGATGGCCCAGGGAGGATTCCGTTCGCTCGCCACGAGCGTCCCGCCGCAGAGTCCCGTGGCCTGGTCGAATTTCATCGCCGGCACGAACCCGGGCGGCCACGGCATCTTCGATTTCATCCATCGCGATCCGAAGACCTATATTCCGGAGTTCTCCGCGTCGGCCACGGAAGAGGCGACGAAAACGATCCGCATCGGAAACACCATTTTTCCCATCAAGGGCGGGAAGGTCCGAAACCTGCGCCGCGGGAAGGCGTTCTGGCAGGTTCTCGAGGAGCACGACATTCCGGCGACGATCTTCAAGATTCCGGCCAATTACCCGCCCGTCGCGACCCGGCAGCGGACAATCTCGGGCATGGGGACGCCGGACATCCTGGGCACCTACGGCCGGTTCAGATATTACACGACCGAGCCCAAGGAGATCCGCGAGGACATCGGCGGAGGAGAAGTCCGCCAGGTTTATGTCATCGGCGACCGGATCGAGGCCAAGCTGCCCGGGCCGGTCAACACGTTCAAAAAGGACCGTCCGACCGCGGAAATCGATTTCAGGGTCTATCTCGACCCGCGGAATCCCGTGGCCAAGATCGTCATTCAGGACCATGAATTCCTTCTCCGCGAAAAGGAATGGAGCGGCTGGAAACGCATCCGCTTCTCCCTCATCCCGACCCAGAGCGTCAGCGGCATCTGCATGTTCTATCTCAAAGAGATCCGGCCGAACTTTCGCCTCTACGTCTCTCCCGTCAACATCGATCCCGGCGACGCCGCCCTGCCCATTTCGACCCCGAAATCCTACGCGGAACAGCTCGATAAGAAGTTCGGACCGTTCTTCACTAAAGGATTGCCGGCCGACACGAGCGCCCTGGACAACGACGTCTTGGACGAAGGCGAGTTCCTTCAACAGGACGGCTTCGTCCTCGAGGAAAGCCGGGTCATGTTGGACCACGAACTGGGCCGTTTCGATTCCGGGCTTCTTTTCTATTACATTTCGAGCACCGACCAGCGACAACACATGTTTTGGAGGCTGCTCGATGAAAAGCACCCCGCCTACGACGCCGCGCTGGCGAAGTCCTACGGCGGCGTCATCGAGAAAACGTACATGGAGGCGGACGCCATCCTGAATCAGGTCATGGGCCGGATCGACAAAAACACGCTTCTGCTGATCATGTCCGATCACGGTTTCAATCCCTACTACCGAAGCTTCAACCTCAACACCTGGCTCCGCCAAAGCGGCTATCTCCAGTTGACCAACGAGTTCAAGCAGGAAGACCTGGACATCGGATTCCCGAGCACGGACTGGTCCCGGACGAAAGCCTATGGAATCGGTTTGAACGGCCTCTATATCAACCAAAAAGGACGCGAAGCTAACGGGATCATCGATCAGGGAGCGGACACGGACAACCTGGTCAGGGAGATCGCCCGGAAACTCGAGGAATTCACCGACCCCAAAACCGGCGACCGGGTCGTCCTGAGGGCCTATGTTGCGAAAGATGTCTACACGGGACCGTACTTGAGCCTGGCCCCGGACATCGTCCTCGGCTTCAACCGCGGTTATCGCATCTCCTTCAGTTCGCCGTTGGGTCGCGTTCCCAAGGCCGTCCTCGAGGATAATCTGTCGAAATGGAGCGGCGACCACATGGGTGCCGCGGAGATCCTGCCCGGCATCCTGTTGGCCAATCAAGCCGTCAAAGCGGACTCGCCGGCGCTCTACGACCTGACCGCGACCATCATGGATGTCTTCGGCATAGAACAGCCCAAGAACATGATCGGGACCTCGATCTTCAAGGAGTGAACCATGAGCAAGGAAAAAGTCAAGATCGACAAGAGCCTCCTCGACAAGGTCCGTAAATACGCCAAGCTTTCGGGCTATTCATCCGTCGAGGAGTTCATCTCCCATCTCCTCGAAAAGGAGATGGCCAAGATCGAGGAGGCCGACTCCGAAGAGGAGATCAAGAAGAAGCTGAAAGGATTGGGCTACATCTCGTGATGTGGGTCTTCAATTCTGTCATCGGAAAGGTCTTCGACGTCATCATTTGGCCGTTCCGCGGCCTGGG
>JAUYDS010000064.1 GCA_030691735.1 Candidatus Aminicenantota bacterium | reverse complement strand
GGCCCGGGGATGGGCCTTGCGGTAGACGTCGAGCAGATGCTTGACGTCCATGTGGGTATATTTCTGGGTCGTGGCCAGGCTCTCATGACCCAAGAGCTCCTGGATGACGCGCAGGTCGGCGCCGCGGCCCAGGAGATGCGTGGCGAAGGAATGACGCAGTGCGTGAGGGCTGATCTTTTTCCGGAGCGCGACCAGCTTGAAATATTTCGGCACGAGCCGCTGCACCGAGCGGGACGTCAGCCGCGTTCCCTGATAGTTCAAGAACACGGCCTGCTCGCCCAAGACGAGCGGGAACGTGTGCCTGACGCGCAAATACGCCTCCAGGCTCGCCGCAGCCTTCCGTCCGAAAGGCAGCAGCCGCTCTTTTTTGCCTTTACCGCGCACGCGGACCATCTTTTCGTCCAGGCTTACATCGTCGAGATTGGCCCCGACCAGCTCGCTGACCCGGATGCCGGTCGCATAAAAAAACTCGAGAATGGCCCGATCCCGTAGGCCGAGAGCGTCGTCCGACGGCGGGACCTCGAGCAGCTTGGCCATCTCCTCCTCCGACAGGAATCCCGGCACGTGGCGGTCGAGGCGGGGCGTAGCCACGACCTTGGCCGGATTGTCCTCGACCCATTTCTGGCGAACGCAGAACTCGAAGAACGAGCGGATGGCGGCGAGCTTGCGGGCCGCCGAAGTCTTGCTCAGGTTCCTTTGGTACAGTTCGACCAGAAAACCGCGCAGGTCGACGTTGTCCACTTGAGGGAGTTTGAGCTTTTTGGTTTCGAGGTAGGCGGCCAGCTGGCCGAGATCGATCCTGTAGCTGGAGATCGTGTGAGGCGAGGCGTTCCGCTCGTGCCGCAAATAGGCCAGATACGCCTCGATCTCCTTTTTCATCTATGTTTCATTTTAGCTTCAAGACGGAGAAGGCGCAATTGAATTTTCCCCTTCCTTAATCCTCCCCCTTTATTCTCTTAAGAAATGTCATCGCAATGACAATTGGGAAAAGGTGTGATCGCCACGCTCCCTTCGGTCACTCGCGATGACATATAATTAATTGTCATTGGGAAAAGGTGTGATCGCCACGCTCCCTTCGGTCGCTCGCGATGACATATAATTAATTGTCATGCGAGGAGCGAAGCGACGCGGCAATCACACAATTTCCTAAAGGGGGATGCCGGGGGGGTTCAAAGAAAGAATCTCCCCCTTTTCTAAAGGGGGACAAAGGGGGATTATTAAGAAAGAATCTCCCCCTTTTCTAAAGGGGGATTGAGGGGGATTATTCAAACGGTTTCTGATCCGGAGCTCTCAGGATTTCCAGGCTCAATCTTCTCCGGTCCGGGGATTTCCTCGCCGGCCGGCTTATCCGGCGGCACAGGGGTCTGCGCCGGAGTTTCCTTGGCGGTTTTTTCCTTGTCCTTCTTCGGGTGGGCTTCGGGCTTGGCCGGATCTCTATATCCGCAGGCCTCGTCCCAACAGTGAAGATAGGTCCCGTCCTTCTTAGAGGTCTTCTGGAGCAGGAAAAGCTTGCCGCATTTGGGACACGGCTTGGCGACCGGCTCGTCCCACGTGGCGAAGCGGCATTTCGGGAACCGGCTGCAGCCGTAGAAATACTTCCCCCGGCGCGTCTTGCGTTTGAGGATCGTCCCGTCGCAGGCGTTCGGACAGGCGATGCCGGTGTCCGTCTGGTCCTTCTTGATGTATTTGCACTTCGGATAATCGGAGCAGGCGATGAACTGACCGAAGCGGCCCCACCGTTGAACGAGGGGAGCGCCGCAGGTCGGACACTTCTCCTCGAGCTGAATCACTTCCTTCTTGACCATGCTCTCTTTGAAATCGCAATCCGGATAAGTGGAACAGGCTTTGAATTGGCCGAACCGTCCGCTCTTGAGCACGAGCGGCTTGCCGCACTTCGGGCAGGCGCCGTCGAGCGGGATGCCGCTCGCTTTGACGCTTTCCACCTTCATCGCGGCCTTGAGATCCTTGTCGAGCCGCTCGTAATAGCCCTTGAGCGAGACGTGCCAATCCTGTCCGCCTTCGCCGATGCGGTCGAGCTCCTCTTCCATCTGAGCCGTGAACTTGATCTCCATGAGGTCGGGAAAATTTTTTATGAGAAAGTCCGTGACGAACATCCCCAGTTCGGTCGGGATGAACTTGCCCTGGTCCTTGACGACGTAGACGCGGTTTTGGAGGGTGGTGATGATCGGCGCGTACGTCGAGGGCCGTCCGATGCCTTTGGCTTCGAGCTCTTTGACCAAGGTGCCCTCCGTATAGCGGGCGGGGGGCTGGGTGAAGTTCTGTTTCGGTTCGAGGCCGGTCCCGGCGAGCCGGAGCTTCTCGCCCTCATGCGCCGTGGGCAGGTTTTCTTTTTCGCCGTTCTCCCGGTTGGGATAGAGGTCGAGGTAGCCGGCGAACTTCAAGACCTCGCCCTTGGCTGAAAAGAGATATTTTGAGGCCGTGATCTCGAACTCGGTCTCCTCGAGGAGCGCCGCGCTCATCTGTGAGGCGAGGAACCGGTTCCAGACGAGCTGGTACAAGCTGAACTCCTCGCGTTTGAGATAAGGCTTGACGACCTCGGGGGCGAGGTCGGGGGAGGTCGGCCGGATCGCCTCGTGGGCGTCCTGCGCCTGGCTCTTGTTCTTGTAAAAGTGGGGCTTGGCCGGCACGTGCTTCGGAGAAAACCGGGTCTGGATATATTTGAGCGCCCAGGCTTGGGCTTCATTCGAGATGCGGACCGAATCGGTGCGCATATAGGTGATCAGGCCGACCGGCCCGAGCTCGCCGATGGGCATGCCCTCGTAGAGCTTTTGGGCGATGAACATCGTCCGTTTGACCGGGTAGTGGAGGCGCTGGAAGGCGTCCTGCTGGAGGGTGCTGGTGATGTAGGGCGGCGGCGGGGTCCGCTTTTTTTCCCGGACCTTGAGCTTGTTCAGGATGAAGTCGGCCGCCGTGAGGTCGGCGACGATCGCCGCCGCGCGGGCCTCGTTCGCGATTTTGGCCTTCTTGCCGTCGATCTTCGTCAGCGCCGCCCGGAACGGCGGCGGATTCGACGCCGACAGATGGGCGAAGATCGTCCAATACTCTTCCGAGACGAAGGCCTTGATCTCTTTCTCGCGCTCGCAGATGATGCGCAGAGTGATGGACTGGACCCGGCCGGCGCTCAGACCACGCCCGACCTTCTTCCATAACAGCGGGCTGATGAGGTAGCCGACAAGACGGTCCAGGATGCGCCGCGTCTGCTGGGCGTTGAACATATTTCGGTCGAGCTTGCCCAAATGTTGGACGGCCTGTAAGACGGCGGGCTGGGTGATCTCGTGAAGCATCACCCGGTAGATGTTCTTGTTCGCCGCCTCGAGCAGGGCGCTCAGGTGCCAGCAGATGGCCTCGCCCTCGCGGTCCGGGTCGGCGGCCAGGATGATCGAGCTCGCCGACGCAGCGGCCTCCTGGAGCTCGGCGACGACCTTGCGCCGCTCGGGGATGACGACATATTGGGGCTCGAACCCATGGTCCACATCGACGCCCAGCTTGCTTTTGGGCAGATCGCGGACATGGCCCATGGAGGCCATGACCTTGTAGTCCGAGCCGAGATAACGGTTTATAGTCTTCGCTTTCGCCGGCGATTCGACGATGAAAAGCGCCTTGTCCATCTAAATTCTCCTCTGATAATTCATGCCCGGGCTCTGCCTGACCAGTCCCTTGATCTCCAGGTTCAGCAGGAGGACGAGCAGTTCGGAAGCCGAGAGGCTTCCTTTTTCGACCAGTTCGTCGATATGGGTGAGCTCGTCCGGCTTCAACCAGTGATACACGGCCGCCTCGCTGTCGGTCATCAAAGGGAGAGGCCGCGTTTCGCCTTCCTTTTGGGCCAAGAGCGTTTCCCGAAGCGGAGAGCCCAGCTCTTCGGCCACGTCCTCCCAGCTCTCGACAAGCTTGGCCCCCTTCTTGATCAGCCCGTTCGATCCCCGGCTCATGTCCGACGTGACGTTGCCCGGAACGGCCATGACCTCCCGGCCTTGATCGAGGGCGAAACCGGCCGTGATGAGCGAGCCGCTCCGCTCGGCGGCCTCGACGACCACGACGGCCCGGGCCAGCCCGCTGATGATCCGGTTTCGCCGGGGAAAATTGGCCGCGAACGGGTCCGTGTCCAGGGGAAATTCGGACAGGGCCGCTCCCCTCTCGGCGAGCTTATCGACGAGCTTGCGGTTCACTCTCGGATATATATTGTCCAATCCCGATCCTAACACGGCGACTGTTCGTCCTCCTTTAAGAGCTCCCCAATGGGCGGCCGAATCGATGCCTACGGCGAGCCCGCTCACGACCGCTACCCCCCGGGAGGCAAGGTCCTCGGCCAGCCGCTCGGCGACGGCCCTTCCGTAGGGGGAGGGCTTCCGCGTGCCGACAATGGCGACGGCCGGGCCCTGCAGCACCTCCGCGCGCCCTTGAACGTAAAGGACGCAGGGAGGGTCGAATATTTCCTTGAGGTCAGCCGGGTATTCGGTATCCCCAAAGGTTACAAGAGAATAGCCTTTCTTTTGGAGTCTGTCAAATTCTTTATGGGCCCGCTCCATCAGGGCCGGCGATCTCAGGCGCGCCGCGCGGTCCGCGTCGAACCCGAGGGGGAAGAGTTCGGCGTCAGGCGCGTGGAGGGCCTCGACAGGGGAGGGAAACCGGGAGAGGGCCTTCTGCAGGAGCTTGAGATTGTCCCAGAGAGCCAGGTTCAAGGCCAGCCAGGGGAGGTGTCGGTCGTCCATTTTGTTATAAGGGGAGAGAATCAATGAAATAGACGACCGAGGGGAGGGAAAAGTGTCACAAGGTTAATTCCGGGGACACTAACTATAATCCCCCCCCACCCCCCTTTAGAAAAGGGGGAGGTAACGGGGGACGACGCATCCTGTCCCCATATTCTCCAATTAGCTTCTATTTTTTAAGGGACAGGATGCGTCGTCCCCCTTTAATCCCCCCATCATTTTATTTTTTTATCGGATTCGATGACGATGAGCTTGTTTCGTGAGGTTTGCCCCCGCGCGATCGTGACGCATGAGCGCGGGACGTTGAAGTGTTCGGCCAGGAGCTCGATGACCTCGGCGTTGGCCCGGCCCTTGTCCGGCGCCGCCTTCACCCGGACTCGGAGGTCCCTCTCCCCCGTCCTTTCGACGCCCGGCTGGGCCGACCGCGGCTGGACCTTGACGTTGAGATGAACCTTCATTTACATGGCGGAGCGATGAATAGAGTGGCATCGCGAGGAGCGACGCGACGCGGCGATCCGACTCGAAGAGTCGTCCCGAGTATTCCGAGGGATCTCATCCGGTTAGTCCGAGGTTGGACGAGATCCTTCGCTTCGCTCAGGACGACCCGTTTCAATTCCGGGAACACTCGCCTTAATCCCCCCACACCCCCCTTTAGAAAAGGGGGGAAATTTGCGGAATTAAAAGGGGGGTGAGGGGGGACTTGACACGCTCCCATCGGTCGTTCGCGATGGCCACGGTGCCGCATGGGATACATTCACATCATTTCAAAATGTCTTTGTATTTCAGGATCACTTTCTTGAGCTGGTCCCTGGTCACGACGTAGCCGTTGAGGTTCATCGAGATGGTGGAACGCAGGGGATCGTTGGATTTGAACAGGACGAACTCCCGGACCAGGCCGATCCGGTTGGCCAAGGTCAGCTTGATCGCCACCGCGACCTCTTTGCCCGCCGCCACCCGAAGCGGGAACTTGGCCGGCTTGCCGTCGATCGAAAAACTCGCGTTCTGAAGAGCGCATTCGAATTTCAGCTCGAGCTCTCCCTTGTTCTTGATCACGACGCTCGCTTCGAGGTCGTCGCCCTCGATGAGGAGCCCGGCGTCATGGGAGTAGCGGTCGAGGTCGATCCGCGGCTGGGGAGGCACGTCCACGGCCGCCGTTATCTTGAGCTGGAGCCGCGGCGCCAGCGGATCGTCGGAA
>JAUYDS010000062.1 GCA_030691735.1 Candidatus Aminicenantota bacterium | reverse complement strand
GATGGTAAACGAGAATCGGAATTTTCTCAAGCCAGATCATTAACATCGTTTTGACATCCTTTGATCTCGGCGGCCGTTTCGTTTAAGCTTGTGTCCAGGAGCTGAGCTTTGGCTTTCAAGATTTTTTTTCGCAGGACGGCGCTTCTCGTCGCAGCCGCCATCGTCCTGGCCGCCGCGGCCGCAACCGCGCCGGAACTCATCCTGGTCAAAATCGATAAGGCTTACGCCGGGACCCTGTCGAAAGAATTCTGGAGGGAAACCCTCGGAGTGAGCGAGCTCGAATCCTCATGGCTGGCCGTTGTCAAGAGCGATGCCTCTCTTCCCCTGAAGCCATGGGGCGCCGAGATCGAGGTCCTGGATGCGGATCCTTGGGATAAAGCCTACTTCTATGTCCGGATTTCCCGGCCGGAAGACATTGAAGATTTGAGCCGGTTCGGGCAAGTTCGTGGGCTCGATCAACGAACGGCCCTCTTTTGGTCGGGTTCGGCCGAAGCGCGGGAAATCATTCCGGCAAAATTCCTGCTGGCCCGCCTCTCGTTCGTTGCGACCTCGACACTTTCTCCCGGCCTCAGCTCTCAAGCTCTCCCCTCGATCGAACGTCCCGAGCAGGAAGCTTTTTCCGCTCCCAATCCTGTGATCAGCCAACTTGTGGCCCAGGTTTCCAAAAGCAATTTGACCGGGACGATCTCCGACCTGCAGAATTTCCAGACGCGTTACGCCTCGACGACCGCCTGCGAAAATTCCGGAACCTATCTCTACGATGCCTTCGCCCGGATGGGAATCCAGACGGAATACGATTCCTTCCGGTTCGACCGCTCCCGCTATTCAACGCGGAACATCGTGGCGACGCTTTCGGGAAAAACCGCTCCCGACCGGCAGGTCATCGTTTGCGCCCATTACGACTCGTACAGCGACAGGGCTGAAACGCTCGCTCCCGGAGCCGATGACAACGGAAGCGGAACGGCCGCCGTCCTTGAGATTGCCCGCATCCTGTCCGGACAGCCCGTCGCGTTCGATTACACGATCAAGTTCATCTGCTATTCGGCCGAGGAATGGGGCTTATACGGCAGCGAACACTATGCCCAGGAAGCCCGGAGCCGAGGAGAGAAGATCATCGGTGTCCTCAACCTGGACATGATCGCCTATCCCAACGGGACTTCGTGGAATCTGGATCTCGTCGTCAACCGCAACTCCGAGTGGCTGGCCGATCGGTTCTCCTCGGCCGCCCTCAGCTACGAAGGCCTGGGGACGAGAAAGTACGTCGACGGCTCCTGGAAATACAGCGATCAATCCTCCTTCTGGGATAACGGCTACAGCGCCCTCTGCGAGATCGAATATGAGGACACCCGCAATCCTTATTATCATAAGACGACGGACACCTTGAGCACGCTGAACATGGATTATGACACGAGTGTGACGCGGGCGACTCTGGCTGCGGTCGCCGAACTGGCTCAGCCGGTGGCCAAGGTCACGAAATATGTCCTGACGATACTGGCCGGAAACGGGGGAACGACCAACCCTGTCCCCGGAACCACCACCTATGACGAGGGCACGGTCGTCAGCGTCATGGCCGCGGCCTCAGCCAATTATCGCTTCGGAAGCTGGAGCGGCGACGCTTCGGGAACGACCAACCCGATCACCGTCACCATGAACTCAGACAAGACCGTCACCGCCAGCTTCATCCGGATCATCTATCCTCCAGCCGATCTCCAGGGCCAAAAAACCCTGAACCGGTCGCTCTCGCAGACGGAATACATCAATGTCCTGAAATGGAAGGCCCATCCGGACAACGACGGCTTGAACCTGGTCCTCTTCCGCATCTATCGGAAGCAGGGTGAAGATCTAACCAAAATCGCCGATCTGCCTCCCGGCCAGTTTTCGTTCCAGCACCGCCGGGTAGAGAAGAACACCCCCTATGATTATGTCGTTGTTTCCGTCGACGGAGAGAGCCGCGAAGGCGATCCAGCCTCTTTGACCATCCGCTGAGCCGGACTTGTTCGTGCCGCTCTGATCCTATTTCTTTTCGCCGAGTTTCAGATCGATCCAAAAGTCGTATTCTTTGGGCAGGCGGCTGCGGACGCCTTCGAGGGAAGCGGACCTCCCCCCGGGCTCAGCGCCCTCGCTCCGCTCTCCCCCCCCCTCGCTGACGGCCATAGCCACGACTCTGGAGTCGACCCGGACATTATCGTCCCCGATCTGGGCGAGGGCTTGCTTTTTCATCTCTTCGGTCGTCCCGCCCCACTTAAACCCCAGCTTGAAGGGCTTCGTCGGATCAAGGGCCGGTTTCTGGTTGGGATCGATGAGAAGAGCGAGGGGAATGGCATATTCGAAGACTATGGTCTTCTCGACCCGGGCCACGCGGTACGTGCCGTTGCCCACACCCGGCTGGCGCGGGATGATGTTGCCCTTTTTATCCACGACATCGCAGACGTAGAGCATGTAGCTCTTCTTGGCCTTGAGTTCGGCCTTCTTCTCGTCGGTCAGAGGGGTCCCGCTCTTTTCCATTTCCTCGATCAATTGATCGGGCGTGACCATCTTGCGGTAGAACCGGAAGCCGTGAGTCTGTTTCTCTTTTTCGGGATGGATCCAGAAGGTCAGCCCGGACGCTTCGATCGAGCTCAGGTACCGGGGATTGTCGAAGAGGAAAGCGCAGTAGAGGAAGTTCGCGTCGTTCCGGAAACCGTAGCGGACTTCTAACTTTGAAAAGGGGCTCAGACTCTCTGGCGCCCATTCGGTCAATTTCCCGTCGATTTGAAGAGGAGCCGGCGTCCAAAGGCTTTCGACCGGCTTCTTCTCCTCAGCCGCCGCCGCGGTGAAAGCCGCCGCGGCGAGAATGAGGATCAGTATGGTTTTCGCTCTCATGGGAACCTCCTTACGGCTCCGGCCGGTGCGCCCGGCCCGGGATATGATGATCCGTCCCCGTGTGGGGGGACGTTTTTCCGGCCCCTTTTTGGTAAAGGAGTTCGCCTTTTCGAGATGCGCGACTTCCCCTCCCATTAAAAACGGAATCAACCCAGTCTTTCATGAAAAAAGTATATACTCGGGTGCTGTTCGATGTCAATGACGCGAAAGCCGATGTCAAGGCAACGTGAACGAGAGAATGACCGCCACGCGGGAGACGTTCCTCCCACCGCGCCGCCGGGCGGGCCGGCTCTCGGCGACCGCCCTGCTTATCGAGCGGGGAGCCAAGCTGAACGAACGCACCCTGGCTGGAGAGATCCCTTTCAATCTGGCGGCCGCGGGGGCGAATCGCACACCGGGTGGGTCGAGGCCAAGGTCATCGAGGATTGAGACCGAAGGAGCGCTAATTTAGTGCATCAGCGATGACTTTACAATGTTGTCATTCCGGACTTGATCCGGAATCCAGTCTTTTTAATCTGGATTCCCGCTTTCGCGGGAATGACAGATTCCCGCTCCCCACTTTCTTGGGGACAAGTTTCCCCCTGCGGAAGCAGGGGGCGGGAATGACAGTTCCAGGATCAACATAAAGCCGCTATTGAGACGCAGCACAAGAAAGAAGACGGAAAAGGGGACGGTTCTATCTGAAAAATAAAACCATTTCCTTTTTGCTTTTTGTATTTCTCGCGCTCTCTTGTTAAACTCTTCCCATCGCCGACCCAGGAGGCCGACATGAAAAGATCCCTCGGAATCGTTTTTAAACCGGTCGTGCTGTTCGCCCTCATCGTCCTCGCCGCCTCGTCCCTGTCCGCGGCGCTCCTCTTCGACAAGTCCGAATACGCGGCCCGCCGTCAGAAGTTCATGGAGAAGATCCCTGATGGAACGGCCATCATCTTCGGCGCCCAGCCGATCGGGAGCTATTACCCTTACGCCCAAAGCAACGACTTCCTCTACCTCAGCGGCGTCGAGCTCCCCAACGCCGCCCTGATCATCGACGGCGTGAGGAAGTCCTGCGCGCTATTCTTCACCAGCAGCGAAGCCGCCGCCCGCAATCATGGCATCGGGATCGACCTGGTCAAGAATCCCAAAGAGGTCACGGGCATCGATGTGATCCTCCCCTACGAGAATTTGTCCAACCAGATTATGGCCGTCGGCAACCGGGCCAAGATCGTCTACACGCCCTTCCGCCCCGAGGAGCTCTACCGCGAAGCCAGTCTGGAGAAATTCCAGTCCCTCCTGCAGAACATGGTCCTTAATCCCTGGGACGGCCGGACGACCCGGGAGCTCCAGTTCGTCAAGGTCCTCAAAGAGCGGTTTCCCCAGATCGAGGTCCGCGATTGCTCGTCCCTGATCTGGGAGCTTCGGACGATCAAGTCTTCGGCCGAGATCGAGTTGATGCGTAAGGCCGGCCGCATCGGCGCTAAAGCCCACACCGCGCTGATGCAGGCGACCCGGCCGGGGATGATGGAATACGAACTGTCGGCGGTCCTCAATTATGTTTGTGAGAAAGAAGGCGCCCAGGAAAGCGCCTACGGGGTCATCATCTCCTCCGGGGAGAACCATCCCTACGTCCACTACGCCGAGCACGACCGGCTCCTCAAAGACGGCGACATCATCGTCGTCGACGCCGGCCCGGACGTGAACTATTACGACATCGACATCACCATCACCTATCCGGCCAACGGCAAGTTCACCGCCCGCCAGAAAGAGGTCTACGAGGCGGCCCTGGCGGTGCATGAGGCGAACATGAAGGTCTACCGGCCGGGCCTGACCGCTGCCCAGTGCCGCCAGGAGGTCGAGGAAATCCTGAAGAAGCAGGGATTCGACTTGACTAAGGATTATTTTAAAAGGCTGCGCGGCGGGTTCGGGCATTACGTCGGTATGGCCACCCATGACGTCGGCGGAGGCCCTCAGACGCTCAAGCCCGGCATGGTCTTCGCCAACGAGCCGATGATCATCTACGCCGAAGAGAACCTGGGAGTACGCGTCGAGGACACGATCCTGATCACGGAAACGAGCTGCGAAAACCTGACCGCGGGCATTCCCCGGTCGGTCAAGGACATCGAAGCGCTGATGAAAAAGGACGGGATCCCGCAGGTCCTGAAGAAGGCCGGGCTGTATTAGCTCTCGCCTGCCGTTAATTCGCACGGCGAGCTCCTTTCAACGCGGCCGGGGCTTCCCGGCGCCTATGGGAAAGGGTTTCCCCCTCCAAGTTGACCTTCGTGACCTCAGGTGATAGCATGAATATCGGAGTTTTCTATGAATAAACGTGCTCTACCAGCAATCGCTTTGATTGTCGGATCGATCGTGTCCGCCGGGGCGTTTTCGGCGCAAAAACCCGCCGCTCCGAAATCCGTCCTTCAAGCGCCCAAGCTGACCGAAAAAGACCTTCCCCTCAAATATCAAAACCTCCTGACCTTGGTGACGTATATCATCACCGCCAAGGAGAAGGACGTTTTCTTGATGTTGACGAACGACCGGGATCGGGACATTTTCATCGAAAGCTTCTGGAAGCTTCGCGACCCGACGCCCGGGACACCCGCGAACGAGTATAAGGTCGAACACCTCAAGCGCTTCGAATACGCCAATCAGATCTACGCCCGCGGAGCCGGCAAACGGGGCTGGATGACGGACCGCGGACGGTTCTATATCATCCTGGGGCCGCCGATCAGCATCGAGCGCTTCGATTCCGTCCTCGGGCTCCGCCCCTGCGAGATCTGGAGCTATTATTCGGACGGCCGTAAAAACCTGCCGCTCCATTTCCTCCTGGTTTTTTTCCAGAAAGGAGGGGCCGGGGAATACAAGCTCTACGATCCGTTCGTGGACGGGCCCAAGGCGCTGATGACCATGACGGCCTCGGCGGTTAATATCGATGTGGAAGATTATGAGGCTCAACGCGACTGGCTGATCGAGATCGCGCCGACGTTGGCCGATGCGGCGATCTCGCTCATTCCCGGCGAATACGGCTTCGGCTATCAGCCCATGCCCCGCAATACGATCCTGATCGTCAACATCCTGGACTCCCCGAAGGCCGACATCCGGCCGACGTACGCCACTCATTTCCTGGAATACAAGGGGCTTGTCAGCACGGAATACATGTCGAATTTCGTGGACAGCGAAGCCCTCATCACGGTCCTCCAGGACCCCGCCCTCAAGGCGCGGTTCGTCCACTTTTCGATCAAGCCGGCCAGCGCCTCCGCCGACTATTACGAAGCCAAAGACCAATATTACTGCGCCTTCGCGGTCAGCGTGAGCCTGCGGCCGGCGGGCCAGACATCGGGCGAGCCGGTGTTCCAATACACCAAGGACTTCCCCTTTTATTTTCCCCCGGCCGACGAAGCGAAGGTCCGGTCGAACGGCGTCGCGATCGAGGACACCTTCCCGATCGTCGAGGGAAAATACCGGCTGTCCATTCTCCTCCAGAACGCGGTGCGCAAGGAATTCAGCCTTTTCGAGAACGACCTCGAGATCCTTTCCTCCGGGCAGGGCCCGCGCCTCGCCGGCCCGTTCCTCGGCTTCCGCTCCCAGGCCGCGGCACCGAACCTCTATGTGCCGTTCAAGATCGGCGCCCAGAAGCTCCTGACCGATCCCGCGAACGCCTTCGGCCGGGGCGATGCGATCGTCTACGCGATGAACGTCGAAAACGTGACCCAGGATCTGTGGAAAGAGGGAGCGGTCCGGATATCGATCCGGGGCGCCTCGGGGAAGCCGGAGAGCCGGAAATCCCTCGAGCTCAAGCTCCGCCAATTCCCCTTCACCCGTGATATTCCGATCACCGAAACGCTCCAGGCCAAGGACTTCGCCCCGGAGTATTATGAGTTCGAGGCGACGCTCGTGGACGGCAAGGGGAATCCGCTGTTTTTCGGGAAGACCCAATTCATCGTCTCGCCGACGGAGCGGCTCGGCCATCCGATCCCCATGGCGCGCGCCCTTTCCGCGGACAACCGCTATGTATTTTTCGGGATGCTCGCCCAGCAGTCCTCCCGAATCAACGACAACGCCAAAGCGGATGCGTATTACCAACAGGCGTTCGCCATGAAGCCGGATTTCACCAAAGGCCTGGCCGAATATGCGGCTTTTCTCCTGAAAGTCGGCGAGCTCGACAAGTGCCTGGACGTGGTCGAGCGCTTCAAAAGCGACGGCGGGCTCCGGTTCGAGTATCTGGCGACCCGGGGCAAGGCCCTCCTCGGCAAAGGGCGGACGGACGAAGCCGTCGCGGCGCTCTTGGACGCCAATCGGATCTACAACAGCGACACCGGCGTCCTGAACGCCCTCGGGCTCGGCTTTTTCAAGCAGCAGAAAAAAAAGGAGGCCCTGGAGACGCTCCGGGCCTCGCTCAAGCTCAATGCCGACCAGGCCGACGTCAAAAAGCTCATCGCCGAAATCGAAACGGCTTTGAAGTGATCAGCCCGGCCCGTCCGGCCAAGGCTTTTTTTAGCCGGAAGCGGGGCAAAAATGACGGATTATGGCACGGAATATGCAATATAAATTGGTCAGAAGGTTAGCGATGAAAAAGGCACTCTTAATATTTCTATGCGTTACCCTGACGGCGGTCGTTCTGTCCTCGCAGGACTACAAGGGAAAGGCCCGGGTGAGCGGAGTCGTCCTGGACCAGGACCAGAAGCCCATCGAAGGCGCCAAGCTGAAGTTCTTCCTGCCCAAGGCGAACGGGGGCTTCGAAATCACGACGGATAAAGAAGGCAAATGGACCGCCGCCTGGATAGCCCAGGGAGCCTGGAACCTCGATGTCGAAAAGTCCGGCTATGAGCCCAAGAAGCTCGTCGTCAACCTCGCCGAACAGCGGAAAAATCCCGAGATGAAGATCAACCTGAAGAAGAAGTGACCCGCAAGATCATGGGCTGATCAACATAGACTTCCTTGGCGACCGGATTGGACTAACGGACCTTTTTCGCCTCGATCTCGAAGTCCCCTTGCCAGAGGACCAATCCTTCGACCGCTCCCTTCCTGTCCTTGAAGAATTGGATCCTGACATAGGGCTCCGTGGAGTAAAAGAGCGTCTGCGCTTCGGCAAAGAACTTCGTCGGCGCCTGGCCCGTCGGCTGGATCACCAGCGCGTAGTCGTCCTGCTTGACCTCGAGGCCGTAGGCCGGATTGACCTCGTATCTTCCGGCATAAGCCTGATAGGTCGCGGGATCGAGCCTCAGGACCTCTTTTTCTTCGGGCCTGAAGTGGGCCCAGCCATAAGCCTCGGACAAAGCTCCCAGGATCTCCTGGATGAGGAGCGTCCCGTTCTCGCTGTTCGTCATGATCACCACACCCTGGCCTTTGGCCGGATAGACGACCATGAAACAGGAGAAACCGAGCGTCCTCCCGCGCAGGCTGTAGTGGATATCGGACCCTCGTCCGTCCACCAGAAAGCCGAAGCTATGGCCTTCGATCTGGGGGCTGAGCATAAGGCGGGCCGTCTCCGGAGAGAGGATCTTTCCCTCCGCTCCCGCCGCGGCCTGGAGCAGATCGGCCAGGAAAGCGGCGAAATCCGCCGGCGTCGTCCAAAGCCCTTTAGCCGCCGCTTCGGGATAGTTGTTCCATAACCCTTTGGCCGGCTGGCCTTCCCGAAGATGGCCGGCCGCGGCCCGCGCCTTGAATGCGTCGGGAAGCGGAAGAGCGAAGCTGCTGTTTTTCAATCCGAGCCGGTCCAGGAGGGTCTCGTTCATGAACGCGGAAAACGGTTTTCCGGTCAGGTCTTGGAGGATCTGTTCGAAGACGACATAGCCCGACTCGGAATATCGCGTGCGGGAGGTCGAGGTCGTCCGGGCCGAAATCCAGATGGGGCCGTTCTTGGCCGGTTTATCGCCGTCCAAGATCTGGGCGAGGCTCGGCCAAGGCTCATCCTGAGCGTAGCCTTCGAAAACCTGAGTTGAAAAGCCGCTGCTATGCGTAAGAAGGTCGCGCGCCGTGATCTTGGTCTTCGGTTCGGACGCGGGCGGCGGAAGGCGCCATGTCTTCAGCAGCGAGCCGATATCGGCGTCGAGGTCGAGGATCCCTTTTTCGGCGAGCCCGAGGGCGGCCGCCGCCGTCATCATTTGGCTGAAAGCTCCGCCTTGTAACAGCGTGTCCGGCGTCATGGCCTGGCGGGTCTGAGCGTCCCGCTCACCATAAGCCCTGACCCATTCGATCTTGTTTCTATCGAGCGCGGCGATGCTCACACCAGGCACTTTGTAGAACCGCATCCGATCGGCCAGCGTCAGCTTTTCGAGCTTCAGGCCTTTGAGATAGACGGCCCTCATCAAGCCCTTCTCGGCCGCTTTGATCCTTTTTCCGGTTAGGGCCTTCTGGGGGCCGCAGCCGGAAAAGAGAAAGCCGACGAAGAGCAATATTAGGACGGCGGGCCTCCTCGGGGTTCTTTTCTTTTTCACGGAATTCCCCTCATAGTCTCTTTTGTTTTTTTCGATAAACGATCCTAATTTGACAATCATATAGAAAACAGAGGTATTTGACAAAGCTATCGTCAGCAGAAAAAAAGCAAAAAAAAGGAGGCGCCCCAAGGCGCCCCCTTTGTCGGACAAATGCCGCCTAGAACTCGAACCGGAATCCGAGCCGGGCGACCCTGGGATCGACGATGGCCGTTGTTCCCCCGTAAGCAACAGGCTGGTTGTTGACGATGAGAGGCGTGGTTCTTGAAGAGATCGAGCTTATGCCGGTCGTCGTGTTGACGTTGAACACATTGAACACGTCGGCGAAAACGGCAATCTTGCCGAACTTGCCCGGAAGATTGAACGCTTTTTCGAGACGGAGGTCCAGCATGGAGTACCAGGGAAATTTCTCCGTGCCGCGCCTTTCGGCATAGATGGTCACGTTCCCTTGAGGCGGATTCAAGCCAAGGTCATAAGCCCGGATCATTCGCGTCCAGCGGCTTCCGTCCAGATAGCGGAAGTAGCCGCTGATATTGATGCCCCATGGACCCTGCCAGAGGCCGGAAATCTTGAACTGGTGTTTTCGCTCGCCCGAAAAATCGCCGAGAGCGTTGATATGGGCATTGGGATTATCGAAATAACCCGACAATGTCGCGCTGTCGTCGAAATCCGTTCCGATGAGGCCTCTGGAGTGGGAATAGACGTAGGAAAAGGTCGCCTGCCATTTGTCGGAAAATCTCTTGTCCAGGGTGATCTCGACGCCATTGTAATTGCGATCCGCTCCCGCCGGATTCGTATAATAGGTCTTAACCGGGAGCGTGGAGTCTTTCTGATACCAGAACTGGACGGTCTGCCCACTGTAAGGATCGACGACGCTGACGGGAGTATAGTTCGTCCAGACGTCAAAGATTTGGCCATAACCGCCGGATTTTAAGGCCTCATAGTCCAGAGAATTCAGGTTCACGCCTTCGATCAGGTTCCGGTCCCACTTGCGGATGTAGCGAACTCCCAGCTTCAAGTTCTTCAGGAGCTCGCGCTCGAAACCGATCGTGAATTCATCCAGGTAGGGAACCTTGAGGTCCGGATCCATCTTGGCGGCGGCCGTGGCGCTGAAGTTGTACATGCTGCCTTTGGGCGTCATGTCCGGATTAAGACGGTATCTCCAGGAAATGAAGCTGTTGGGATTGACCGTGACGAAATACTGCATGATGTTGGCGATGTAATACCGGCCGAAGCTGGCTTTGACCACGGTCTTGCCGTTGCCGAAGAGGTCATAGGTGACCCCGAGCCGCGGGCTGATGGTGTGCCATTTCATCGGCGAGAAAGCTTTCATGACCCGCGGATCGTAGATGACGCCCAAATAGGTTACCGGTTCCCGTTTCTCGCCCTGGACAGGGATGATCCCTTGCTGGTAGTCGTACCGGAAGCCGACATTGATGGCCAGCCTCTCAATCGGGTTCCAGGTGTCCTGGACGAACCCGCTGAGGACCAGCTTCTGGTCTTTCCGGGTCAGATCCTGATAATAGACGACATAGTCAGGAACGCCGCTTTTTATATAGAAAAAAGGACCCAGTCCGGTATTAGGATCTCTGTAGTGAATTCGATCCCTGATGTCCCAGGAAAACTCGGCTTCCATCCCCCCCTTGAATTCATGCCGCCCGATCCAGTTATCGACAAAATAGGTCGCATCGGTCAAGAATTGGAGTCTGTCGCGCGTGTAGAGGTCGTCGTAGCCGTAGCTCTGATAATTGCGGCTCAGGATGCTGTCATAAATGTTAGGAAGCGGGTGTTTGGCCGACAAGAGCAACTGGTAGCCCATGAAAGCGGCCTTCACGTTCATGAAGAAGTCGGAGCTGAAGAAATGAACCCACTGGCCGTTGATGGTGTGGATCGGCGTCTCTTGGTTCCAGGTCGTATCTACGGTCTGGGAGATGCCCGCGTCGCGGTGGTGCCGGATGTAATTGGAATAATTATAGGAAAGGACGACCCGGTCTTTTTTGCTGAGCTGGAAAGTCAACTTGGCATAGGGGTAATATCGGGTAAAATCCAAAGGTGTGTTCGTCGGCTGCTTGTCATAAGGATATCCGGGCGAATATTCCTGCGCCTTATAATAGGACGCGTTCAGGAAAAACCAGATTTTGTCCTTGATGATCGGACCGCCCAGCTGGAACCCCGGTTCGACTTCATAGTCGAATCCGCTTTTCTGTCCCGCGAAGACCGTGCCTTGGGTGTTGTCGCCCTGGAGCTTGAGGCCTCCGATCTTGTCGGTTCGATAATAGGCGCTGACCGCGCCGCTGAGTTTGTTTCCACCCGATCTCGAGACGACATTGATGACGCCGCCGCGTACGCTCCCATATTCGGCCGGTAGTCCGGCCGTCTGGACGGACAGTTCTTCCATGATGTCCATGCTGAAGGAGCCGGCCTGGGTTCCGGTGACGGGATCCGTGACGTTGACGCCGTCGATGTTGAATGTGTTGTCGCGCTCGGAGCTTCCATGGACTAAGCCCGAGGTAACGCCGGCGACCATGCCGAAATAGGCTCCCAGGTTGCGCGCGGCCGGGACGCTTTGCAGGAACTCTCGGGTCAGGCTGGCGACCAGGGTCGTTTTTTGGAGGTCGACCGTGGGCGTTGCCGCGACCACGGTGACGTTTTCCTCGACCGTCGACTGTTCGAGGACCACATCCACGGTCGCCGTGACGCCGACGGTCATGCGGATCCCTTCCCGGATATAGGTTTTGAATCCTTTAAGCTTGGCCGTCATGGTATAGGTCCCGGGCGGAAGGGCCGGGAAACGAAACCGGCCGTACTCGGTCGTGATCATTTCCACTTGGGCCTGGATGAGCGCCGGCGACTTAATGGAAACGGACACGCCGGGAAGCGGCTGCTTGTCCTTGTCGAAGATCGTGCCGTTCAGGTTGCCCGTCTGGGTGATCTGGGAGAACCCAAAAACCGATAAAAGAAAAGCGGCCAGAATAAAAAAGACAAACCTTCTAAATAACATCTGATACCCTCCATTAAAAATTTAAAAGTAAAAAAATGTCCTTGACCATTATTAATTTTACTAATAGTAACTCCCAAAAATCAAGCAATATTTCTCACATTTTCCAGGATCCGGCCACGACCAGGTTCGTTCCCGTGACCGCCCGCGCTTCCTCGGAAACGAGGTAGCGGACCGCCTCGGCCACATCGGCGAACGTGCCGACCGCGCCGTCCGGGATGGTGTGCCCCTTGGGAAGAACTCCGCCCTCGAGAAGGCCGGGCGAGACTATGTTGATGGTCACGCCCGATCCGGCTTCAGAAGCCGCCGCCGTCCGGGTCAGGATTAGCAAGCTTGTTTTCGCGGCGGCGTAGGCGGTGATGGTCGGGAAAGCAACGATCTGCTCGGCCCGGCTGTACCCGATATTGATGATCCTCCCCCATCGCCTTGTCCTCATCCCCGGCAGGGCGGCTTTGAGGCAAACGAACGAACTGATCAGGTTGGTCCGGAACATCCGTTCCCAGTCGGAGGCGTTCAGTTCCGCCCAGGGCTTCATCAGGATCGGACCGACATTATTGATTAGGATGTCCAGCCGGCCGAATTCCCGTTCGGCCCTGGCGATGAGCCCCGCCGCTTCCCGCTCCTTTATCAGGTCCGCCCGAAGGGCGATGCTCGCCTTCCCTTTCGCCCGGATCGACCCCACCGTCGCCTCGGCGGCGGCCCTGTCGGTGAGATAATGGACGGCGACGCCGGCGGCGCGATCCGCCAGGGCGATCGCGATCTCCCGCCCTAAGCCTCTTCCGGCACCGGTGACCAGCGCGAATCTCTCGACCGTCATGACCCCTCCAGTATCCGCTATTTCCCCGTTTGATTTCAAATAATTCCTATGCTATAAGTGAGGCTTCATAATCACCGGATCAACGATATCATTTCGGTTCGAGGCGGATTCATGACGGATACGATGAAACGGATCATGGTCACCGGGGCGGCCGGCCAGATCGGCTCGGAACTCCTCAAGGTCCTGCGCAAAAAATACGGCGGCGACAACGTCCTGGCCGCGGACATTCAGAATCTCCCTGATCCCGAGCTGCGCGAATCGGGCCCTTTCGAATTCTGCGACGTGACCAAGCGGGACGTGCTCGAGGCGATCGTCCGCCGCCATGACATCGATACGATCTACCACCTGGCCGCGATCCTTTCGGCGAACGGAGAAAAGAACCCCCGTCTCGCCTGGGATGTCAACATCAACGGCACGTATAATATCCTCGAAACGGCCCGGGACCATCACCTGATCCGGGTCTACATTCCCAGCTCCATCGCCGCCTTCGGTCCGGAGACGCCGCGCGAAGCCACCCCGCAGGAGACCATCCTCCGGCCGAAGACGATATACGGCGTGACGAAGGTCGCCGGCGAACTGCTCGCCGATTACTATGTCCAGAGGTACAATGTCGATGTCCGGGGAAGCCGTTTCCCGGGCATCATCAGCCACGAAACGCCGCCCGGCGGCGGGACGACGGATTACGCCGTGGCCATCTTTTACGAGGCCGTCAAGGCCAAACGCTACACCTGCTTTTTACGCGCGGACACCCGCCTCCCGATGATGTACATGCCGGACTGCCTGAAATCGGTCATGGACCTGATGGAAGCCGATTTTTCCCGGCTCCGGCACCACGCCGACTTCAACCTGGCGGCGATGAGCTTCACCCCTGCCGAGCTCGCCGCGGAGATCCGCAAGCACATCCCCGATTTCGCCTGCGAGTACCTGCCGGATTTCCGGCAGGCCATCGCCGACTCCTGGCCGATGTCGATCGATGACGCGGCGGCGCGCGAAGAGTGGGGATGGAAGCCGGATTACGACCTCGCCGCCATGACCAAGGACATGCTGACGGTCCTCACCCGGCGGCAGGCCGAAGGCCGGCTGAACTACTGAAGCAACGTTTGGGCCAGTCCCGCCGCCACGGCCAGGACAATCTTCGTCACGGAGGTGGCGAAATCCATATTCAAGGTGGTGTATAGGTCCGTAGGCTTATGATAGTACGGATTTGGCACGCCGTAATCCTCGATTCCGCAGACGGCGCTGAATCCCTGGTCCCAGAACGGGGAATGGTCGCTCCACCTCAGGTTCGCGTTGACGACTTTGAACAGAGGCAGCGCGACGTATTGGGCCGCGCAGATGGAAAAACGGTTGGCCAGCCATTGCGAGCGCTGATCGACGACCAGGTCCAGGTCCTCCGGGAGCCGGTCGGCATAGGCGATCATGTCCATGTTGACGACGCCGATCAGTTTCTCGCCGCGGGCCTTGGCTTCTTGGGCGTAATGCTTGCTGCCGTAAAGCCCCCATTCCTCGGCCGAGAAGCAGGCGAACTTGAGGGTGAAGTCGAAGCGGTATTGGGAGAGGATCCTGGCGATCTCCATGACGGCCGCCGTGCCGCTGGCGTTGTCGTCGGCTCCGGGCGCCGCCGTCGCGGCCTGACTGCTGTAAGAGTCGTAATGGGCGCCGAGGAGAACGACATATTGGGGAAAGACCTTGCCGGGCAGAGTGGCGATGATGTTTCTCGAGCTGTAGGACGAAAAATTGAAGGGATCGGATTCGCAGGCCAGCCCGAGCTGGGTGAAATAGTTCAGAAGATAGTCGCCGGCGAGAACGCATCCGGCCGTCGAGGCGTAGCGGGTCGCGAAATTCTGAAGTTGGAGGATGGCACCGCTCAAGTTGGCTTGGGTCACTTGGTTGACCATGAGAGCGATCAGGGGATCATAGACCGGCGGTTTCAAGATCGCGCCCGGGGCGCGCGGACGACCGTCGGTCACCGTCTCGTCCAAAGACGTGGCGACGCGGTCGCTCAGCGCCAAGCTCTTGATCTTGAATTCGGCGGGAAGGACCTCCCGCGCCTCGCGTCCGTCGTCCGTCCAGAAAAGACAGGTCTCATTGTCGAGGATCCTCGTCCGCCCGAATTTTTCGAGAACGGCCGCATCGCTCGGCCGCGGGGTGAAGACAAGGAAATACGTTTTACCGTAAGGCGCAGGGTCAAGGACCTCAGAGGAGAAACCCCTCTCTTCAAGGCCGGCCCTGACGTCCTTCGGGATCTTGACGATCCAGGAGGAGGCGAGTTCCTGAAGGGTTTGGATTCGAGCCGAGAGGCGGGACGGAATTACGGTTCGAGCCGGTTTGTCCAGCCGGGCGAGGACGTCGTTTGCGGGAGAAGAGGCCAGGTCTAGGACAAACAAGAGGGAAACGAGAATGAGGACCGTTTTAATGACGCGTGCGCTTCGAATCATCATCGATGGCACCTCGAAGCTCATTCCGCTATTATAATACCTTTACCATGGAAGGAGGAACGCGATGAAAAAATTTCTTCCGGCTTTGAGCATATTGTCTCTTCTGGTGCCGAGCTTCGGAGCGGACAGGCCGCCGCGGCCCGTCCATACATATTCGATCGTGGCCCTGGACAAAGCCACCGGCGAACTGGGCGTCGCCGTCCAGTCCCATTGGTTTTCGGTCGGAGCGCTCGTGCCATGGGTCGAGGCGGGCGTCGGCGCCGTCGCCACGCAGTCTTTCGTCGAGCCGTCCTACGGCCCCCTCGGATTGGAGCTGATGAAGGTCGGGAAGAGGGCCGATGAAGCGCTGGCGGCGCTCCTCCGCGCGGACAAGAACGAATCCGTCCGGCAGGTGGCCATGGTCGACGCGCGCGGCAAGGCGGCCGCCCACACGGGCAAAAACTGCATCGCCGAAGCCGGCAACTATGTCGGAGACGGCTTCTCCTGCCAGGCCAACATGATGCTGAAGGCGACCGTCTGGAAGGCCATGGCCCAGGCGTTCGAAACGGCCAAAGGCGAGCTCGCGGACCGGCTGATCGCGGCCCTCGAAGCGGCCGAAAAGGAAGGCGGCGACATCCGGGGCCGGCAATCGGCGGCGATCATCGTCGTCAAAGGCAAAGGCTCGGGCGTCTGGTGGCGGGACCGGATTTACGACCTTCGGGTCGAGGACCACGTCGCCCCCGTCCCCGAGCTCAAGCGGCTCCTCAAGCTCAATAAAGCCTATAACCACATGAACAAGGGCGACGAGTTCATGACCGAGAATCTGACGGGCGAAGCCATGAAGGAATACAATAAGGGCATGGAGATTTATTCCGATAATCCGGAGATGATCTTCTGGCCGGCGGTGACGCTGGCCTCGACGGGAAAGGTCGAGGACAGCCTGCCGCTGTTCAAAAAGGTTTTCACGGCCGATCCCCAGTGGGCCCTCTTGCTGCAGCGGCTGCCGAAGGCCGGCCAGTTCCCGAACGACGAGAAGCTGATGAAAAGGATCCTGGCCGTCGCGCCCAAAAAATAATCGCGTTCAAACTCCGAACTTGTTGATTGAAATGGGAATTCGTTTATTTTCTTATCATTGCGAGCGACCGAAGGGAGCGTGGCAATCTCCAAAAAAAGAATTTTATTGTGGAGATCGCCGCGTCGCTTCGCTCCTCGCGATGACAAGTTCTATCGACAATCTTGGGTCAAACCTCGCTATCGAGGATCTTCAGGCACACTCTTAGGGCCGGACGCTCAGCGTGATCTTGAACACGCCGCGCTCGCCGAGGGGGACGAAGCGGCTGGCCGGGTCCCAGCGCCGCTCCCAGTTCCGGGTATAGACAAGATAAATCTCGTTGCCCGGCGAGATCTGCCAGCGGAAACGGAGGTTGGCCCCCAATTTCTTCGAAACGTCGTCGTATTGGATATAGTTCATCAGCCCGAGGTCGGGCGAGAAGAAAAGGTCGGCCTTGATCTGATAGACGTTCTCCCGGAACGTCCCTTCAGGCAACCGGCCGTGGACGACGTTCGCGTTCAGCGACAGGGTCGCGTAGCCCTTGAATTTCAGGCCGAGGCCGATCTCGACGTCGTCGTAATGTCCGGAATAAAACTGGCCGAAGCGCCAGCTCAGATCGAGCGTCCAAGGCCGGTGCGACGCGGAATTGAATTCGAAGCGATAACGGGTGAAGTCATATCCCCCTCGCGGAAGGACGATGCCGTCGGCCACTTCGAAGTCGTACGGCAGGACGTCGCGGTTGGGGATGATGTTGAATTCGATGTGCTCGCCGCTCTCGGTCCGCAGGTTGAGGGGAGCCGTGAAGATCTCGCGCGTTTCCAGGTTGCCCCTCAGGTCCCAGTGATAGGAGAGCTCGAGCTCGAAGAAGAACTGCCGGACGAGACCGCCGATCCAACCCTTCTCCGGCCGGGGCTGGAAGGTGAAGCCCGACTCCCACGACTGGACGTTCTTCCGAGCGAGAAAGCCGAGCCCGGGGTCCAGGGCATCCCCGTAATAGGAATAGATGGTCCGGCAGTCCCACAGATCATTGGGGTAATCGAGCCGCAGGCCGTAGGCTTGGTGTCTGCCGGTCCGGATCTCGTTCCAATTGTAAACATACCAGGCGCCGGCGTTGAAGTTCTGATCGCCAAAGAGGCGCGACGTCTGATAGGTCAGATCGACCCCGGCCAGCGTGTTCTTCTCCCCCGTCGGACTGCCGTGGGTGAAAATCAACCCGATCTTGCTCTCGGACAGGACGTTCTGATAGACACGGGCCGCAACAAAATTCTCGGAAGGGAAGCCGTTTAATCTTTCGGTTTTCACGTCGAGGATCGAGAGGGTGGTATTCCCCAATTTGCCGAAGAGCTTCGTCCCGAAAGCGACGGGGACCTGACGGCCTTCATAAAGGCCGATCCGCCGGCTGAAGAAAGGCGAGAAATTCCTTCCGCCGCCCCCGAAATTGAAGATTTCCGAGCCCTCCAGAAAGAACGTCCTCTTTTCGGGGAAATAAAGAGGGAACCGGGTCAGGTTGATCCGCCGCTCGTCGACCTCGGTCTCGGCGAAATCCGTGTTGTAACTGAAGGCGCCGACGAAATTGGGGGTGAAATTCTTGTAGAGGTCGAAGCCGCCGTCAAGCTTCCAGTCCGCGGACGTCCCCGCGGCAAAATCCTTATCGCTCCGGACGATTCCGTAAGGCCGGAACGTCAGCCCCAGGCCTTGTTTGACTCCTCCGATCCCCTCGAGCGCCGCGGCTTCCATCGGATTGTTGAAAAAGCTGTTGCGCGTTGTTCCCGAGAGACGATCGGTCTCCTGTTTCCGGGCGATAGTGCGCTCCACGTTGATCCCCCAAACGGCCAGACCCGGCTTGAACGAGATCGTCTTGAAGGGGATCCGCATCTCACAGCTCCAGCCGTCGGCTTGGATCCCGCCCTTGGCCTCCCAGATGCCGTCCCAGTTCAAGCTGGAATGCTCTCCGGAGGCCAGCCCTTCGCTTCGGGCGCCGCGCGGATTCACGTAGAAGATATAGGCGTTCCGCTTGTCCTGGAACGGATCGAGGAGGACCTTCACCAGATCGTCGCTCGACTCATCCTCGTCGCCCCCCGCGTCACGGGCCATGGAATTGGCCGCGATCCTGGACGGGTCGCCGTCGTAACAATAAACGCCGATATAGAGGTTCGCGTCGTCGAACAGAATGCGCAGCTCGGTCTTCTCGGAGGGTTCGTTACCGAAGATCGGAAAGATCATTTTGAATCCGCTGAACGGCGCCGCCTGTTTCCAGGCATCGTCCTGGAGACTGCCGTCCATGATCGGGCCTTTTTCGACGCGGACGGCACGCAGCGCCGGACCGACGCTTTGGGACAACGAAAATCCGGCGCCCAGGAAAAGCATCGAGACAGAGAAAAAGATTTTCGATCTCATCCAATCAGAGTTTCAGTCTGGAGATCAGCGCGTCGAGGTAGCGGGATTTCATCTGCCGGCTGGCCATGGCCTGCTTGAGGGGAGGGAGCTTGAGGATGACGCCCAGGATAGCGGCCATGGCCCGGTGGCTGAGCAGGGCCTGATTGTCGAAGATGAGGTTCTGGAGCTTCCCCCGCTCGATGGCCATGAGGACGGCCTTGTGGGTCGAATTGAGAGGTGTGATGACCCGCTCCGGCCTTGACCTCAGCCGGAGGTTTTTTGTCTTGCAGACGCGAACGCAGACCGCGCAGCCCAGGCAGACCTTTTCGTCGAGCTTGGCCCTTTTCTTTTTCGGGTAAGCGGGGTCGTTGGCCGAGACGAGCGTCATGGCCTCGACCGGGCAGACCGCCACGCAGTCGCCGCACCCCGAACAGGCCGCGTCGACCTCGGGCAGGAAATTCGTCGTATGGACCGGGCGCATGGTCCCGAAGCGGCGCGCGGCGATCATCGCTTCGCAGCAGCAGCCGCAGCAGTTGCAGATGAAGCTGACCCGCTTGCGGATGTTCTCTCCGAACTGGACGAGGTTGTTCTCATAGGCCAGCCGGAGCAGATCGAGGCCCTCCTCGACGCTCACCGGGCGGACGTACCCGTGCTTGGTCAGCGAGGCGGCCGTCGTATTGAACGTCATGCAGATGTCCTGGGGGACGGCGCAGGCCTTGTCTACGTGGTCCATTTTGTGGCGGCAATAGCAGAGGCCGACGCCGCGGTGGGAGGCGGTTCTGATGACCTCGCTCGCCCGCTCGTAGTCCAGGACATGGAGGGCGTTTTCGTTCGTCAACACGGGCTCGTGGACAAAAACACGGCCCAGTTGGGTCTCGCCTTGGACGAAAAGGGATTTGATGAAATCCTCTTCGACCGTGGTGTATTGATGGTAGAGCTCCGCCAGGAGCTTCTGGTCGATATCCCCGCGCAGGCGCATCATCGAGAACTCGAAGAATCCGGCCATGGGCGGAGGCAGAACGTAATAGTTCTTTTTGCGGCCGGCGACATCGATGAGAATGGCCCGGTTCGAGAGCTCGTCGAGGATCTTGCGCGCTTCCGTGACATTCATCTTCCAGGCGCGCGCGGCCGTCTCGGCGGTGAACGGCTTGATCGGCAAGAGGGCGACGAGCGCGGCTTCCTTTTCCGAGAAGAGGAGGCCGAGGATCTTGTAAAGAACATCGGACGGAGGGGCGCCCTGGGGAAACTTGTTGAGCCGTTTGACGAGCTCGGCGTATCCGGATCGGGCCGTCGCGTGAGCCATGGCTTTCCATTCATATCAAATCGCCGCCCGCGGAGCAAGGGCGGTTTGTTGATTTCTTCGCCCATAATTCCTATAATCGGCCTCATTAAAGGAGCTCCGCATGGGCGATCAAATAGGAAAAAAAGTTATAGAGCTGAGGCGGGAGATGGGTCTCCTGGCCGCCATCGCGGCCGGCGTGGGCTCGATCATCGGATCGGGGATCTTCAAGAAACCCGCCCTCATGGCGACGCAGTTGGGCTCGCCCGAACTGCTCATCCTCGTCTGGGTGGTCGCCGGCGTCATGACCCTCTTCGGCGCGCTGAGCATCGCCGAGATCTCGGGGATGTTCCAGGATCCCGGCGGCCAGTACATCTATTTCAACAAAGGCTATAACAAATTCGTCGGGTATTTATACGGCTGGGCGGTTTTCATCGTCATCCAGACGGGGTCGCTGGCGGCCATCGCCTACGTCTTTTCGGATTCGCTGGGGACGTTCGTCAAATTCCCCCACTTGCCCGCCGCCTGGGAGAACGTCAGCGTGCCGATCCCCTTCATCGGGGTCATGACTCCCTTCAAATCCATCGGCCTCAAGCTCTGCACGATCGCCCTGATCGCCTTTCTGACCGCGATGAACTACCTCGGCGTTAAGTTCGGCAGCGCCATCGCGGTCATTTTCTCGGCCCTCAAGATCGGCGTCCTGGTCGCCATCGTCGTCCTGGCCTTCGCTCTCGGCCACGGCGATATCGGCAACTTCACCTCCGCGGCCCCGCTCGCGGCGGCTGCCGGGTCGCCCTCGGTCTTCCTCATGTTCATCATGGCCATGGCCGGAGCGTTCTGGGCCTACGATGCCTGGATCAACATCACCTACATGTCGGGCGAGATCAAGAACGTCCAGAAGAATCTGCCGCGGGCGATGGCCATCACCGTCCTCATCGTCATCGCCGTTTACATTCTCATCAACCTGGCCTATATCTATATCATCCCGGTCCCGACCATGGCCGCCAAATATTCGGAGAGTTATTTGGTCGCCGTCGACGTCGCCGAAAGCTTCCTCGGCAAATGGGGCGGCGCGGCGATCGCCATCGCCATCATGATCTCGACGTTCGGGGCCGTGAACAGCATCGCCATGATGTCGGCCCGGGTCTATTTCGCCATGGCCCGCGAGAAGCTCTTCTTCCGGAAGCTCGGACGCATCCATCCCCGCTTCCGGACGCCGGGCACCGCCTTGATCGTCCAGGGCGCCTGGGCGGCGGTCCTGGTGTTCAGCGGAACGTTCGACCAGCTTACGGACATGCTGATCTTTGTCAGCTGGATCTTCTATGCTCTTGCGGCGGCGAGCGTTTTCACCCTGCGCAAAAGAATGCCGGACACCCCCCGGCCTTACAAGGTCTGGGGATATCCAGTGACGCCGATCCTCTTCGTCCTGTTCGCCTCCGTCTACATCGTTTTCACGCTCTATTCGGACATCGCCAGCTTCGCCGCCGGCCGGGCACCGATCATCAATTCGGTCATGGGCCTATTCTGGGTCGCGCTGGGCGTCCCGGGCTACCTCTATTGGAACCGCAAGCGAAAGAAGGAATCCGCGGAGACGGCTCTTGAAGCCTGAGGCCGAAAAAAGGCTGGATCGGTGCTCAGCTCGTCCGCGCCAACACCTGACCTAGCCGCTTGACAACCGCCCGCTGTGAACGATATGTTCATGAGCGGGAGGGAATGAACCATGCCAACCAGCGATCCTAAATATCGAATGCTTTCCGGCTGTCCGCGTTCCGGTATGAGCCGGCGGCGGTTTTTAGAGGGATGCGCGGCCTGCGCCGGCGCCGCGGGACTGATGGGCGCTCCGGCGTGGCTCCGTTCCTCCTCGCAAGGCGGAAAGACGCGCATCAGAGTCGTCTATGCCCTTCACGGTCCCATCCAAGAGGGTCCGGACTGGCCGAACAAAGGCTTCGATTTCCGACCGGCCATTGAAAGGATCAACGCCGAGCTGGCGAAGCGGTGCGCCGGCTATGAATTCCTGCCGACCCTGGCCACAGGACCGGAGCAGGCGCAAAAGATCGTCGAAGATGACAAGACCGCTTCCATCGACGGCTATCTCGCCTATCAGATGAACTGCTGGAACCGAGTCGCCCAAACCCTGGCCGGCACGGGAAAGCCGGTGCTCTACGCCGATTTCCAATACGGCGGGAGCGGAGGCTTCCTGGTTTATACGGCGGGATTCCTGCGGGCCGGAGCGAAAAACGTCGGCTTCGTGGCCTCATCGAACATCGATGACTTGGTCGAAGCCGTCAAGTGCTTCGGGGGGGCGAAGGCGGCCGGGCCGACGTATGACTTCGCCGGGGCCGCGGGCCGAGTGCGGATGATGAGAACCGCGCGCGCCGGCAGGCTTTCCATCGCCCCCGACGCCGTCAAAACCTTATCCGCCGAAGAGACGATCCGCCTAATGAAGGCCTCGAAGATCCTGGCCGTCCGCAGTAACGAAGCGGGGCCCGCCTCCACCGTCATGGGCATTCCCGTCGTCCAGATTCCCTTCGCCGAGGTCAACGAGGCTTGGGCGGCGGCGGACAAGGCCGAGGCTCGGGCGATCGCCGACCGCTGGCAAAAGACGGCCGCGCTGATCGAGGGCGTTTCTCGCGCGGAGCTCGAAAACTCGGCCGCCATGTATCTGGCCGAGAAGGCCGTTCTGAAAAAGCATGGAGCCAACGCCATCGCCATCAATTGTCTGGGCGGGTTTTACGGCGGGCATATCCATGCCTATCCCTGTTTGGGTTTTCACGAGCTGAACAACGAAGGCCTCGTCGGAGGATGCGAATGCGACGTGCCCTCGGCCGCGGCCATGGTCACGGGCGCGGCTCTGACCGGAGGCCGGCCGGGCTTCATTTCCGACCCGGTCATCGACACGGCCAAGCGGCAGATCATCTACGCCCACTGTGTCGCCTCGAATAAAGTCTTCGGCCCGAAAGGCGCCGTCAATCCGTTCCAGATCCTGACCCACTCGGAGGACAGGCAGTGCGCATCGGTGCGATCGCTTCTGCCGTCGGGCTACCTGACAACGACCATCGAAGTTTCAGAGGCGCGCAAAGAGATCCTCTTTCACCAGGCCAAGGCCGTCGGCAATGACCCGGACGACCGGGCCTGCCGGACGAAACTGGCCGCGGAACCCGTGGGCGACATCGAAAAACTCTTCACGATGTGGGATCAGTGGGGCTGGCACCGGGTCACATTCTACGGCGACCTTAAAAAGCCTCTTTATGCGCTGGCCGAGGCCATGGGATGGAAGGTTGTCGAAGAAGCATAGACGTCCCGTCCCCCTGGGTGAAGCGAAGTAACTCAACTACCTCGGCGCTGGTGATATGAGTTCCCTCGAAGGACTCGGGACGACTCAAGGAGTCGCCTGAGCGCAGCGAAGGATCCGACCCGAAGGGTCGTCCTGAACGCAGTGAAGGATCTCCTTCTCTGCTGACGGCTCAATAGATCTTTTCGAGCTTGATGCCCTTGTAGTATTTTTTCAGAATCTCGTCGTAGGTCGCGCCTTTTTGGGCCATCCGGAAGGCTCCGACCTGGCATAGCCCGACCCCATGGCCCCACCCCTTCCCCGAAAAAATGAAATGGGTGACGTTCCCCGCCTCGTCCTGTTCCTTGTCGACGACGAATAGATTATCCCTCAGATTGAGCACTTGCCTGATCCTCAGACCTTTGACCCGAACCTGGCTTTCCTGCCCGATGATCGACAGCTCGATCACCCTTTTGGAAGCCCCCCTTTTCTGAGGGACGATGTCGATAAGCTTGCCGATGGGATAGTACTGGTTGATCCGCTCCTGCAGATCCTCGCGCTCCACCCGGATGTCCCAGCGGTGATATTGCGACGGTTGGTCCAAGATGTTCGTCAGCGGGGTCGCGACGGCTTGGAGCAGCCGGATCTTGCCCTCGCTTTCGATCCATCTCACCACGTCCCCTCCGTAGAGGTCGAGGGCCGGTGCGAACGAGACGACATCCTCCATCTTCCTGAGAAGGAACAGGTTCGGGCCGAACTCGAACTGTTTCTTTTCCTCGTCTTCGATGACATCGATCGCGTTCCTTCCGATCGCTTTGACATAGCCTTGCTTATAGAAATCTTTATACGTCGAGACGACCTTCGCCAGATAATAGGCCGCCTCGGCCCTCGTCAACAACCGGTTCTTGTCGCCGACCTCGGGCGACGCCGCATAAAGACCGGAGACGAGGAAATAGGCGACGGCGTTTTTATCCTCCGCCCCGAACGCCCCGAGATCTTTGACGGCGTGCTCGGCCTCGCTCTTCCCCATTAAGTTCTGGACGCGGTCCTGCCACTGGAAGCCGTCGATCACAAGCCGGGCGAAGGCGGCGAAATTCACGGGGGTCTGGGACGGCGCGAATTTGTCGTTCTTTTTCCCGAGACGAACCAGGGCTTTCCGGATCCAATCGGCCGCTTCCGCGGTCGTGGCCGTTTCCTTGAAATAAGCCGGAGAGGCCTCTTGAGGGATGATGTCGAGGGCCATGAGATAAGCCAGCTTAGCGCTGATATTCGACCCCGCGGCCTGGACATAAGGAAGCGCGGCCATGCTCCGGACCTGCCATTCCTCCTCTTTTTCCAGGACGCATTCGGTGCTTTTCAAGTAGGGAACCGCATTCCCTTCAAACATTTTTTCGGCGTCCTCGGTCGCCCCGCCGCAGGTGCTCATGTAAAGGGCGTTGATCAGCTTGCCACCGTAGACGGCCACTTGCCCCCTGGTCTCTTCGACCGCTCGCGTGCTAAGGGGATGCTCGATGCTCAGGCCGTCATAGACCTGCGAAGCCGGCGTCGCGTAAAGGTCGAACCCGAATTCCTCGAACTGACCGGCGTTCTTAAGAGCATAGGTCCGGGCGGCGATCGCCTGGGCTTTTTGGGCCTCGAGCTCGCCGAAGGCATACGGGGAAAGCTCCCCGGGAACGACGCCTTTCAGGTAGTCCTCGATGTTCAGGATATTGATCAGAAGGATCCCTTTGCCGCTCGCGCGCAGGACAAAGATCCCCCGGTAGTTCTTGCCTCCGTAAGCCAGGTAGCTTTCCGTGGCGCTGGGGATAAAATAGAGCGAAGTTCCGGAGCTCAAATTGATCAGCTCGTCATTGACCAGGACCCACTGCGGTTTCGAGGTCGGTTCGGTGACCTCCTCCCGGATGATCCAGGCGTCTTTGATACCCAGGGCGCCGGCCTTCTTAATGAATTCCAGGGCGTTGCCGCGGGTCAGGAAGTCCCCGACCCTGACCTGAAAGAGGCCTTCCAGGGCGCTTTCCCTGCCCGTCGACACATAGATCCGCTTATCGATCTTGCTTCTCAATTTCTTGGCCGTTTCGTCGGCATCGTCCCGTTTTTTCGTCTGAGCGACCTGGACGACGAACTTTTCGGTCAATTTCTCCTTGTGCCCTTTGACCCGCACTTCCGAGACGTCCTCGGCCAGAAGCTTATAGTTGCCGCCGGCAAGATATATCTTCATGCCGCTCGACGCATGCAGCTCAACGTCCTCGAGATTGACGCCCAGGGCGACTCGGATCACCGGCTTTTGGATGAGGAAGCCTTGGAAAAAGGTGTTTTCCTGTCCGAACTCGGCCGGCTGGCCTCCCAGAAAAAAGAGAACGAGGAAGGTGAGCATGATGAATTTATGGTTCTGGCGTATGATTTTAGGCATTGGCTGATCTTCGGACTTGAGACTATTGAACGACGTTTCGATAGGATTTGTCAAGCGAAATATTCTATATGTGCTACCTCAATAAAATGTATACTATATATTGTGTTTTTCTAAGAAGAGAACTTGCCTTACGTTACCGGAATCGGCCGTCCTTGTCAAGGCCCGAAGGGAATTCGGCCGGCCTTTGACTTTTAATAAAAATCCGCTATAATCTCTCTTCTTTATTTTTTTCCCTGCTAAAGGACAGTCAATGGCGAACATCGGATCGTATGAAGAACGTATCAAAAACTTCGATTGGTCGGTTTCAGAGAAGGAACTCGGTTATAAGCCGGGCGATATCCTCAACATCGGCTGGTATTGCTCCGATCGGATCTGCCAACAGGGCAAGGCAGACAAGATCGCCCTCCACTGGGAAGGCCTGGGCGGAGCAGAAAAACACTTTACTTACAACGACATACGCCGCGCCTCGAACACCATCGCGGCCTTCCTCCAGAGCCTCGGCCACGCCTCCGGCGACCGGATCTGCCTGTTCATGGACCGCGTTCCCGAGCTCTATATCGGCGTTCTGGGCATCCTGAAAATGGGGGGGATCGGCCAGCCGCTGTATTCGGCTTTCGGGGACGAATCCCTCTACGTCCGCCTGGAGAACGCCGAAACCTCGGCCATCATCACCCAGCGCAAACATGCCCTCAAGGTCCGGAAGATCCTGGACAAACTTCCTCATTTAAAACATATCATCATCGTCGACCACGATGGAAAAAGCCCCCTCCGCGACCGCGAAGTCGCCTTTTCCCTCGAGAAAGCCGCGCCAGTCGAAGACTTCGGCAGCTATCCGACCACGTCCGAGTCCCCCTCGCTCCTCCACTACACCTCCGGAACGACCGGCCAGCCGAAGGGCGTCAAGCACGTTCATTACTCGCTGATTTCGCAATATTTAACCGCCAAATGGGTCCTCGACATCCGGGAGGACGACATTTTCTGGTGCACGGCCGACCCCGGCTGGGTCACGGGCACCTCCTACGGCATCATCGGCCCCTGGAGCCTGGGCGTCACCCAATGCGTCCTTGACGGCGGATTCTCGGCCCAAGCCTGGTACAAGTTCATCGAAAAGTACCGCATTTCCAACTGGTATTCGGCGCCCACGGCCATCCGCTCCCTGATGAAGGCCGGGGACGAGATCATCAAAAACTTCGACCTCAGCTCGCTGCGGAACCTGGCCAGCGTCGGCGAACCCCTGAACTCCGAGGCCGTCGTCTGGTCGGAGAAGGTCTTCGGGAAGGCCTTTCTCGACACCTATTTTCAGACCGAGACCGGCTCGATCATGATCACCAACTTCCCGGGGATGAAGATCAAGCCCGGCTCGATGGGTAAACCCTTTCCCGGGATCACAGCGACCATCTTGGACCCCAAGACTTATGAGCCCTACTCCGAAACGGGAAAGATCGGGCTGATCGCCATCCGGCCCGGCTGGCCGGCAATGATGCGGACTTACTGGAACAACGAGGAAACTTACCAGAAGAAGTTCAAGAACGGCTGGTATATGACCGGCGACCGGGCTTCGATCGACAAGGAAGGGTATTTCTGGTTCGTCGGCCGCGACGACGACATCATCAACACCGGGGGCCATCTAGTCAGCCCCTTCGAAGTCGAGTCCGCCCTCATCGAGCACCCGGCCGTGGCCGAATCGGCGGTCGTGAGCAAGCCCGACCCGATCAATATGGAGGTCGTCAAGGCCTTCGTGGCGCTCAAGCCCGGATTCACCGCCAGCGCCGATCTCGATCTCGAGATCATGAACTTCATCCGGAAGAAGCTCTCGCCACTGGCCATGCCCCAGGCGATCGAGTTCGTCGAGCAGCTGCCCAAGACGCGGAGCGGCAAGATCATGCGCCGCATCCTCAAGGCCAAGGAATGGGGCGAGGAAATCGGCGACACCTCGACGCTCGAGAACGACTGAACTTTAATGGTTCCGAACGCCTCTGAATCCGGAATTGGGTTATAATATCTTTTTAAGGAGTTATCCATGGACGAACTGAAAGACGTCCTCCTCAAGTACGTCAACGCCGAATACGTCGAAGAAGGCGGCGATCCCGTCGGCTACGACACGCCGCTCATCTCGGGCGGCATCGTCGATTCCTTCTCGATGGTCTCGCTCAAGCGCTTCCTCGAGAACCAGTACAAGATCTCCATCCCGGACGACCAAGCCACGCCCGAGGCGTTCGACAGCGTCGATAAGATCGCCGTCCTCGTCCGGAGATTCACCAAAGCATAAATCATCCGCCGTCGCGAGCGTATGGAGTAAAGGAGACATCCAATGGCTTATAACGACACAACCCGGACCATGTATCAGCAAACGCTTCAGGGGCTCAAAGACGCGGGCCTGTTCAAGCAGGAGCGCTACATTCATTCGCCCCAGGCCGCCGACATCGAAGTGGAGTACCCCTCGGGTTCGGCCCTCAAAAAGGTCATCAACATATGCGCCAACAACTACCTCGGCCTGTCGAGCCACCCCGACGTCGTCAAGGCCGCCCACGAGGGCCTCGATACGCGCGGCTACGGCATGTCCTCGGTCCGCTTCATCTGCGGCACGCAGGACATCCACCGAGAGCTCGAACGCCGCGTGAGCGACTTCCTCGGCACCGAGGACACCATCCTGTTCCCTTCGTGCATGGACGCCAACGCCGGCGTCTTCGAGGCGATCCTGACCAAAGACGACGTCATGATCTCCGACCGCCTCGTCCATGCTTCGCTTATCGACGGCATCCGCCTCTGCAGCGCGATGCAGGACACCTACAAGCATGCCGACATGGCCCACCTCGAATCCAAGCTCGAGATGCATCAGGGCCGCCGCCACCGCCTCGTCATCACCGACGGCGTATTCTCCATGGACGGCGATACGGCCCCGCTCGATAAAATGGTCGAGCTCGGCGAGAAATACAATGCCATGATCCTGGTGGACGAATCCCACGCGTCGGGATTCATGGGCAAGACCGGCCGCGGAACGCACGAGAAATACGGCGTCCTGGGCAAGATCGACGTCATCACCACGACCTTCGGCAAGGCCCTCGGCGGGGCGACCGGCGGCTGCGTCTCCGGCCACAAGGAGCTCGTCGAGATGTGCCGGCAGAAGGCCCGGCCGTATCTTTTTTCCAACACCATCGCCCCCGTCGTCGTGACCGGTATCCTCAGGGTCTTCGAAATCCTGACCGCCTCGACGGAGCGGCGCGACAAGCTCGAAAGGAACGCGGCCTACTGGCGCAAAGGCCTGACCGAGGCCGGCTTCGTCCTCAAAGAAGGCGACACGCCGATCGTCCCGGTCATGCTCTTCAACGCCAAGCTGGCCCAGGACTTCTCCCGCGCCCTTTATGATGAAGGCGTTTACGCCGTGGGTTTCTTCTTCCCCGTCGTTCCCCAGGGCCAGGCCCGGATCCGGACCCAGCTCTCGGCCGGCCACGAGATCCATCATCTCGACAAGGCCCTCGACGCGTTCGTCAAGGCCGGCAAGAAGTTCAACATCCTGGGCAAGACGAAGCAAGAGATCATCGAGATGTACGGGAATTAAAAACAGACGGGGTCGCGTCTACATTTCGTCACTTTTTTTCGGTCGAATGTAGACGCGACCCCGATTATTCGTCTAATTCCCATCTCCTCGAGCAGCCAGCTCGCCCCGTCGAACTTCTGCGTCACCCACAGCACGGAGCGGCTGCGCTAAACAGTTGGGGTCGCATCTACATTTTCCAATTTTTTGTGACGAATTGTAAACGCGACCACGATTTTTGCTGCGCGTGTTAAAATCGGTCTGCCAACCAATTCTTCAGGAAGCCCGTCTAAACATTGGAGACAGGATGACCGACCCAAGCGCCGAACCTCTGACGGAACGCCTCGCGGCCAGGGACCCCGAGGCGTTCCGCGAGCTGGTCGAGACGTACAAAAAGAAGTTTTTCGGGCTGGCTTATGAATTCACCAGGAACCACGGCGACGCCGAGGACGTATCCCAGATGGCGTTCATCAAAGTCTTTCGCTCCATAAAACAGCTGGGGTCGCGTCTACATTTTCCACTTTTTTCCGGTCAATTGTAGACGCGACCCCAACTATTCCTTCGCCGTGGCGCTGGCCTATTTTATCCCCATCTCCTCGAGAAGCCAAGTCGCCCCGCCGAACTTCTGTGTCACCCACAGCACGTAGCGCATATCGACCGCGATCGACCGGCTGTAATCCGCGCTCCAGGCGAAATCGTTGATCGTCGCCTCGAACGTCCGGTCGAAATTGATCCCGACGAGCTCGCCCCGCGCGTTCAGGACGGGACTGCCGCTGTTTCCGCCCGTCGTATCCGCGTCGTAGAGCATGCACACCGGCACGTCGCCGAGCGTTTTGTTCTCGAACTTCCCGAAGTCGCGCGCTTTCCACAGCTCGCCGATCCGGGCCGGCGTGTTAAACGGCGCAACGCCCGTCGTCTTTTCCAGCACCCCGCCGAGCGTCGTAAACGGCTTGCTGTAGACCGCGTCCGCCGGAGAGTAGCCTTTGATATGCCCGTATGTCAGACGTAACGTGCTGTTGGCATCGGGGATGAAGTTCTTCCCCTGCCACGCTTCCTTGACCTCGCCGAGCTGGGCGTAGAGCGTCGCAAGGGCGCCCGTCCGTTCCTTCTGCCTTTCCCGCGCCGCCAGGACATCCGGATACAGAGCCTTGGCCAGG
>JAUYDS010000024.1 GCA_030691735.1 Candidatus Aminicenantota bacterium | reverse complement strand
CGACGACATCGTCGACGGCGAGACGCGCAACGCGGTGGCCAATTACGACCTGATCGAGCTCGTCCGTTCCTCGAACCGGGCCTTCGAGCAGTCCGAGGAGTCCGCTCTTTTCCTGGACGCGGCGACCCTCGCCGCCAAGATCCAGCTGGGTCGGGAGAAGATCGCCAAGATCATCCTGGAAAAGGCCGACAAGATCACCCCCGAGTTCGGGGTCGAGATCAAGGACGTCCAGATCAAGCGGGTCAGCTACGTGGACGAGGTCCAGAAGAAGGTCTTCGAGCGGATGATCGCCGAGCGGCAGCGCATCGCCTCCAAATACCGCTCGGAAGGCGACGGCAAGAGCGCCGAGATCCGCGGCCAGAAGGAGCGGGAGCTGAAGAGGATCCAATCTGAAGCCTACCGCAAGGCCCAAGAGGTCATGGGCAAGGCGGACGCGGAAGCGACCCGGATCTACGCCCAAGCTTACAACCTGGACCCGGAGCTCTATCAGTTCCTGAAGACCCTGGAGAGTTACCGGACAAGCTTCGCCAAAGATACCTGGCTTTTGCTCTCGACCGACAGCGAATTTTTGAGGTATTTGAAGAGCTCGGGACGGTGAAATAAGAACCACGCGGCGCCGCGAATGTAATCCCCCCCACCCCCCTTTAGAAAAGGGGGGTAATTCTCCCTCTGCTCCTTTCAAGAAAAGGGGGATGAGGGGGGATTTGCCACGGCGCCTTCAGTGCCTCGCGATGACAATTTGTTTTATTATCTAAGATATTCCACGATCTTCCGTCTGTTCGGGAAGAGCGCCGGCGTGCCGCCGGTATGGAAGAAGACGATTTTATCACCCCGTTTAAAATAGCCTTTGTTGACGAGATCCACGAGCCCGGCCATCGCTTTCGACGTATAGACCGGATCGAGGACGATCCCTTCGCGCGTGAAGACGAGCCTGATGATCTCAGCCACTTCCCTGTTCACGATGCCATAGCCGTCCTTGATATACTCATCGAACACGATAACATCTTCGGATTTGACCCCCGAGTCCAACCCTAAGGCCGTCTCCGTAGCTTTGGCGATGGTCAGGACATCTCGGGCGAACGGCTCTTTCGGATCAGAAACGCTGATGCCGACGATCCTGGTTTTGGACGAAATGGCTTTCGATCCGACGACAAGCCCGGCCTGGGTCGACCCCGAACCCGTGGAGTGAACGACGAAATCGGGCTCGAAGCCCGCCGCGCGCGTTTGTTCAGCCATCTCCAGGAACGCATCGACATAGCTGATCGCCCCCAGAGGAAGCGTCATCGAGCCCATCGGCATCGATCCTCCGACCGCTACGACATAAGGTCGATGGCCCTTCCGCCGAAGTCCCTCCGCCACCTCCTCGGCCACGGCCAGATAATCCGCCGACTTCGTGCCCGCCTCTTGGAGGGGCTCTTTGATATGGATCTCCGCGCCGAGAATATAGTCAAGCAGCATGTTGCCGTCGTATTCCTCGGGCAGGTCATATCTCTTGAAGAGGATGAGGACCGGCTGAATTCCGAAGCGCTTGGCCGCGGCGGCCATCTGCATGGCCCAATTGGACTGAAGGGCGGCCCAGGTGACCACGGTGTCGGCCTTCTTGGCCAGCATGTCCGGGATGATAAATTCCAATTTGCGCGACTTGTTCCCGCCGAAGGCCAGGCCGGTCAGGTCGTCCCGCTTGATGTAGATCTCCGGCCCGCCCAGCTCGGCCGTCAGGTTCTCAAGCTTACGGAACGGCGTCGGGGAATGGATGAGCGATACGCGGGGAAATTTTTCAATCTTGTGTTTGAGGTCATGGATGGTCAAGAGGATCTCCTTTTCCGCCGTTCTTCTCGGGTCCGAGGATTACAAGGATAATTTATTCTTTTTCTTTTCTCAAGATTTGATCTGTTTCATGTCCGCGATCTTCCGGCCAACCCACCCTTTGACCCGGTCGCTGTGGTAATAGAAGATCGGGATGACGATCAGGATGAAGATCGTCGAACTGATGAGGCCGCCCAGCGTCGACAGCGCCAGGGTGGACCAGAGCTGGCGTTTCACGCCCGTCTGCGCCTGGATCAGGAGCATCGGCAGCATCCCGAAGACCGTCGTGCTCGTCGTCATGAAGATCGGCCGCACCCGTTCCCTGGCGCCCTGGACGACGGCATCGAACAGGGCCAGGCCCTGTTTCCTCTTTAAATTGATATGATCCACCAGAAGAATGGCGTTATTGACGACGATACCGCTCAACAGGATCAAGCCGATATACGCAGTCGCGTCGAACGGATATTTCGCCACGATAAAAGCCACGAACACCCCGATCAGGGCTAAGGGTACGGAGAACATGATCACGAACGGGTGGATGAGGGATTCATAGAGAGCAGCCATGATCATGAAGATCAGAATGAGAGAGAAGGTGAGAGCCATCTTGATCTGGCCTTTCTCTTCCGTCGTCATCCTCCAGATCTCCTCGAGCGAGGCGGAGAATCCAGCCGGGAGATGGAGGCTGGCGAAAATCGCCTTGCGGTACCGTTCTTCGGCTTTGGCCGGCCCCTTGAACTCCCACATGATGGTCTGCTGGAATTGCTGGTTCTCCCGGTCGATGGATCCGGCGACCGGCCGTTCCTCGAACGTCGAGATCTCTCCCAGCCGGACATATTCCCCTCCCCGCGTCTTGATGAGCGTGTCCCGCAGGCCCCGCATATCCATCGTCTCGGTGTCCGGAAATTTGACGGTCAAGGGGATCTCTTTCCCCTCCAGGCGCAGCCGGGTCACGGGCCGTCCCGTCGTCCCGCTGAGCAGGGCTTGGATATGGGCCAGGAGATAGGCCGGGTCGATGTCGTAATTATTGAGGATCCCCTTGTCGATCTTCAACACGTTTTCCAGAGAATCGCCCCGCCACCAATAGCCGCCGGAGATGATCCTCACCTCTTTGATGCGCGGGTTCTTTTTCAGCGTTTTTTCGAGCTCGTCGGTCATGTCCTTGAGCTTCTTGAGGTTGTATCCGAAAAATTTGATATGCGAGCCGTAGTAATTCCCGACGCCCATGCTCGAGGCATAATATTGGGGATCGAACCCGGAGACGCTGATATCGACGCCGGCGAATTGTGTCGCCAGCTGGATCAGCTCCTCCTTGAGGACGTAGGGCCGGAACGAATTCTCGATCTCGGCCGGGAACCCGATCGTGATATAGGCGTTTTCTGAAAAAATTCGGGCTTCCATCTGCTTCTCGTAGTCGTTCTCCATAACCTTGTCTTCGAATTTATTGACGGCCGTATCGGTTTTATCGATGTCCGTCCCGGCCGGCATGCCGATCCGGACGAAGAGGCGCTCCTGGGAATACCAGCTCGGCCACGAGCCGATGCTGACCTCGGACCGGAACCAGCGGTAGCTTCCGTAAAGGAGGGCGAATACGATCAGGATGACCTCCAGGGGATGGCGGAGCACGGCTTTGATGAATTTCTCGTACCAACCCCGGACTTTTTCCTCGCGGACGATCCTGCGTTTCTCGATGAACCTCGGGGCGAGAGCGGGGATCAATGAAAATGAGACGAGAAGCGAGGCCGCCAGGGCCGAGGTGATGACAAGGGCCAGAGGCAGGTAATAGATCTTCATCCTCCCCTCGAAATAAGGAAAGGCGAAGAACACGGCCATCGTCGTCAGGGTCGAAGCCAGGACGGCCGTAAAGACCTCTTGCGGACCCCGGATGGCCGCCTCCCGGGGAGACAGTCCTTTCTCCCGGAGGCGGAGGATATTCTCGAACACCACGATCGAATTATCGACGAACATCCCGAAGCCCAGGGCCAGGGCTCCGAGCGTCAGCATGTTCATCGAGATCTTGAAGAAATAGATGAGGTTGAAGGTGATGACCACGCTCAAGGCGATCGAAGACAGGATGAGCAGCGACGGCTTGACCCGCCTGAGCACGACAAAGATCATGATGAAGACGATGATCGTGATGATCCCGGCCAGCAAATACAGGTCGCGCAGGTTCTTCCCGATCTGCTCGCTTTCGTCATCCACCGTCTTGAAGATCAGGTCGCCGGTGAGCTGTTTTTTGATGTTTTCGAGCCTCGCTTTGACCTCCCGGGCGACCCGCAGGGTGTTTGTCCCCTTTTCCTTGGCGACCGTCAGGCTGATGGTCGGCCGCCCGTTGATCCGATGGATGGAAAGCACGTCTCCGTATGTGGGGACGACCTCGGCTACGTCCCGGAGCGCGATCGGATTCCGGCCGCTGTGGGCAACGATGGTCTCCCCGATCTCCCGGAGGCTGACCACCGTATCCGTGACCTTGAAAATGAATTCCTGGTTCCCTTTTTTGACCTTTCCCGAGGGATACGTCCGGATGCGATTCTGGACGGCCCGGATGACGTCGAATGGCTGGATGTCGTAGGTTTTCAGCTTCTTCTTGTCGAGAGTGACCCGGATCTCAGGATCCGATCCGCCCCCCACATCGATGCGGGACACGCCCGGGACGGAGCCGAGGCTGAATTCGAGCTTCTCCTTGACCATCTCGCGGAGTTTCTGGAGCGAATAATTGCCGGAGATCGTATAGCTCAAAAACGGCCGGACGCGCATCTCCTCGGGGACATAGGGAATGACCACCGGCCGGAGCCCATAGGGAAGCCGCGGCCGGGTCTTGGCGATCTCCTCGCGGAGGGCGAGATTGGCGAACTCCATATTGGCCTTTTCCTCGAAATCCAGAGTGATCTGCGACAGGCCGATCTGCGAGGTCGATTTGATCTTCCGGACCCCCTTGATCGTCGACAGCGCCTCTTCGAGCGGGGCCGTGACCTGACTCTGGACGATCTCGGGCGGGACGCCGGACCAGGAGGTCTGGATTTGGACCTGGGGAAAGTTCTCCTTGGGCTCCAGCTCGAGCGGCGTGTTGAGGAAGGAATAAACGCCCAGGACGAGCACGGCGAGATAGGCCATCGCCGTCGCGACGGGGCGGTCGATGAAGATCTTGATCATGCTTGTATTAAGACGCGGGCAGGCGCCTTTTTCATTTCCTTCTTCTTCTCCACCCATTCATATATCACCGGGATCAGGATCAGCGTCAGGAGAGTGGAAAACAAGAGCCCGCCGGCCACGACGATCCCCAGGGGCTTCAACAGCTCTGATCCCCGTTCCAGGCCGAGGGACATCGGGATGAGCCCCGCCACCGTGTCCAGGGAGGCCATGAGGATCGCCCTCAGGCGGGTCAGGCAGCCCTCGACGACGGATTCGCGCAAAGCCTTTCCGCTTCTCCGCAGTTGGTTGATGTAATCGATCTCGACAATGGCGTCATCGACGACGAGTCCGACCAGGACCACCATGCCGATAATCGACATCACGTTCAAGGTCTGCCGGCCGATCCAAAGCGAGACGAACGCGCCCGCGGCCCCCATGGGCAGGGTGAGCATCACCAGAAAGGGATGGAGGAGGGATTCGAATTGAGCGGCCATGATCATATAGGTCAACAGCACGGCTAAAAGGAGCGCCAGGATGAGGCTGGTAAACGATTTGCTCATCTCTTCCTGTTCTCCGCCGAAGACGATGCGGTATCCTTCGGGGAGCCCGATCCGCTTGATCTGGGCGTTGATCGCGGGAACGACTTTGCTGAGCTTGGTCTCGTGAAGGTTCGCCGTAACCAGGATCTCCCGCTGCTGGTTCTCGCGCCGGATCTCCTGGGGGCCTCTGGCCGGCTCGACCGTCACCAGCTCGCGCAAGGGTATGAGCGTCCCTTGGTGCGGGAGCTGCCCGTTCAGCAGGGATTCGATCGTGGCCCGAGAGCTTTCTTCGAGGCGCACCAGGACGTCGTATTTTTTCTCCATTTCATTGAACTGGGTGGCGACCTTCCCCCGGACGGCGTTGACTAGAAAATCGCTGATGAGGCCCGGAGAAAGGCCGGCGTATTTAGCCAGAGCGTCCTTGCGGATCTTGATCCGGAATTCCGGCTTTCCCTCCCCGATATTCGTGTTGAGATCGACCAGCCCCTTGACCTCCCGGAGCCGGCCGACGAGATCCTCCGAGATCTCCTTCAATTTGTTCAGGTCGGTCCCCTGGACCTTGAGCGCGACCTCGGCCGAGGACGAGGCCAGGAATTCCGCCAGCGCCGATTCCTCCCGGGCGACGGAATACGTGACGTCGGGGAAATCGGCGAGTCTGCCCCGGAGGCCTTCCAGCGTTTGCTCCAGTTGGGAGGATTTGGCCACTTCGACGAAGATTTTGGCGGAGTTGAGCGAAACCCCCGTGGCCGTGCTTTCCATGCCGCTGACGATCCCGGTCTGAGAGAATGTGACTTTGACCGGCGGGAGCGCTTTCAGATATTGTTCGAGAGCCGCGACGATGTCCGCCGTCTGTTCCAGCGAATAATCGACGGGTGTTTTCAACTGCAATTCAAAAGACGTGGCTTTGATCTTGGGCATGTTTTCCCTGGGAAGAAGGGCGCCGATAGAGAACGTTCCGCCGAAAAAGATCAGAGCGGCCACCGCGATCCTGCCCTTGTGATCCAGGCTCCAGACAAGCCAATCCTTGTAATGCCTGACGAACGGGTGGTAAAAGAAATTGAAGACCTTGAACACGAAGCGCAGGACGGGCTTGAAAGGATAGGCCAGAGAGCGGAGCAGCAGAGCGAGAAGCTGGGTGACGTAGCTGATGAGGAAATTCAGAACGAGAGAGATCCCCTTCAGGATCTTGTAAAGAAGCCACTGCAGCCCTTTGAACGGGCCAAGAAGAAACTGGATTTTTGTCCGCGTTTTCGCCGTCTTTTTCAAAGCGCTTTCGTCGAGGCCGGGTCCGCTATCGGCGGTCCTGACGTTCAGCTTGCGTGCCTGCAGCATCGGGAGCAGCGTCAACGAGACCAGGAGCGAGGCCATAAGGGAAAAGGACACCGTCAGGGCGGCGTCCTTGAACAGCGGGCCGGCCACTCCGTGGACGTAGATGATCGGCAGGAAGACGACGACCGTCGTCAGGGCCGTGGCCGCCACTGCTCCGCCGACTTCCTTCGTCCCGATATAAGCCGCCTCGGCCGGGCTCTTGCCGAGGCTTCGATGTCGAAAAATGTTTTCCGATATGACGTCGGCGCAGTCGTCGAGCATGCCCACCCCCAAGGCCAGACCGCCCAAGGACATGATGTTCAGGGTGATGTTGCCGAAATAGAGCATGTTGAACGTGGCGATGATCGAAATGGGGATGACGATGTTGATGATGAGCGGCGATTTGAACTCTTGCAGGAAAAGCAGAACGACGAGAAAGACCAGGATCGCGCCCTGGACGATCTGGTTGGTCACGGCCTTGATGACCGACTCGATATAGCCCGCCTGCTCGGAAACGATGAAGATATTCGTCTTGGGATTTTCCTTTTTGATTTGGGCGATGACGTCCTTGGCCAGGCGCGTGACCTTGACCGTGTTGGCTCCCGATTCTTTCCGGACAAGGATGCCGATGCTTTCCTCCCGGTTGAGCCGGGTCATTCCCTGGCGCTCCTTGACGGCGTCCTTGACCTGGGCGATGTCGCGGAGCCGGATGACGCCTTTCTCTTTCGTCGTTTTCAGATGGACCTCGCCGATCTCCTTGATCGACTCGAATTCCCCAACGACGCGGATGGCGTATTTGAACATTCCTTTACGGATCGTGCCGCCCTGGAGATTGCGGTTGAACGCGTCGATCCGGGCGGCGACCTCGTTGATGGTCAGGCCGTAAAGCGCCAGCCGCCCCGGATCGATCTCGACATGGATCTCGCGATCGATGCCGCCGGTGATCTCGGCCGATCCGATCCCCTCGATCTGCTCGAGCCGCGGCTTGACCAGCTCCTCGGCGAAGCTCTTGAGCTCTAGGAGGTTGCTTTCGCCCGAAACGGCCAGAACGATGATCGGCTTGCTCTGCGGGTCGAGGGGGATGATGGTCGGGTTATCCGTGCCTTCCGGAAGATTGTCGCGGACATTATCGAGCGCCTCGCGCGTATGGAGCATGGTGAAATCCATGTCCGTCCCCCAGGCGAACTCGAGGGTCATGAACGAGACGCCTTCCTTGGAGACGGATTCCACGCGCCTCAGTCCGGGAATACGGCTGACGCCCGCCTCGAGCCGCGTCGTCACCAGCGTTTCGATCTCCTCGGGGGCCACGCCGGGATACTGGGTCAGCACGGACAGGCGCGGATAGCTGATGTTCGGAAGGAGATCGACGCTCAACTGGCGGAGGGAGACGAGGCCGAGCAGGACGATGGCGATGTAAAACATCCAGGTCGTCACCGGCCGGTCGATGGCGAGGCGGGCGATTTTCACTGTTTTATGCCTTTCTTGTCATTGTCATCACGAGCGACCACAGGGAGCGTGGCAAATCCCCCCTCCCCCCCCTTTCCTAAAGGGGGGAAGAAGGCACTCCTCTTTTCCAAAAGGGGGGAAAGAGGGCACCCCCACTTTTATAAAGGGGGAAAAGAGGTACCCCCCTTTTCTAAAGGGGGGTAAGGGGGGATTATATTCGCTGCATTGCTCCTCTCTACGCAAGGATATCAACATTTTTTTCTTTATTATTTATCGATGATCTTATAATGATAAATCTTCGCCCACCGCTCGACATCGATCAGGAACAGGCTGTCTTTGAAGATGCGAACGGCGCTGACGAAATGATCGAGGGGGATCTCGCCGAGCGTCCTCACCAAGGTCAAAGCGACGGCCGGGTTGGCACCCCATGTTCCGCCTTTTTCGTTATGAACGACCCGGATTCTGGCCTTTGACTCGATCTTCTGGGAAAACCCAAGGATAGAAGCTGCGAGGATGATGCCCACCAAAAAGACGATCACAAGGATTTTTTTCATTTGACCCCCTCCGTTCCGAGCCCTGTTTTTCGTCTTCATGTCGTCAGCTATTTCACAGACCAAGTGACAGAATATCTTTTCACCAATTGGTATCCGTCCTCATCTTCTTCAAGCGAATAAAGCTTGTCCTTTTTCAGGACGACGGGATGTTGCTTTAGAAGAACCTTGGCGATGTATCTGCCATCGGCGTCAAACATGTCAAAATAGTATTGATGAGCGCTGGCTCCACTTTCCCAGGACTGTACGAAAATTCGGCCTTGATCGTCCAAGAAAAAGCGGGAGAATGCGGGATGGTTTTTCGAAAATTCGAGCGTGATACCCCTGCCCTGAGGGATGTCCTTAATCTGTTCTTTTTTTTCTTCTTCGGTGATTTCAACGGGGTCATATCGGCGCATGATTCGTTTAATGAGTTTGCTTTCGGGGCTGAAGATTTGGATCTCATAGTCTTTGGGATATCCATAAATGATATTGTTGCTTTCATCGATATTCCAATAAGCGACGGCCATGAACGGATTAAAGGCGCTGGGCTTGGGTGCAGGCGTAGTGGCCAAGACGGCGAGGAATTTCATGCTCGGATCGAATTTCTTCAGGAGATAACGGGGATCCTGGGGATCTAGGACGGCTTCCTGAACATATATGTTTCCCAGCGCGTCCTGCCTGACCCGGAGGCCCCAAACATCTCTTAACGACAGATTCCTCAGAAATTTTCCATCCAGGGAGAAAATAGAAAGCCGCCGGCTGACTTCCTGGACGATCAGTTCCTTCTTAGTTTTATTGATCGATATCGAACTTGGGAGATTTAGTTCTCCAGGTCCTTGGCCTTTGCGTCCGAAGGTCCTGAGGTATTTGCCGTGATCGTCAAAGACTTTTATGCAGGCTTCTTTATCGTCGAGTACATAAATGTTTTGGGCTTCATCGACCGTGAATGTCCTGATATTCGAGAATGCATAGGAAACTTCAGCCTCTGGTCCTCCGAGAGAAAAATCTTGCTTGAGATTCAATATGTTTTCTTTATAGAGCGGTTCTTTCGGATTTTTAACAACCGTCACATCTCCCTCTTTCGTGACGGTTCCTTTCCACTGAAGTTTCTGTTCGGCGGAAACGGTCGTTTCTAAAGGCGCTATTGCCACAAAGCTTATCGCAGAGAATAGGATGCCGATCCCAAATGCTCTAATCCGGCTTTTCATATTAAGAGACATGCTGCCCTCCTATCATAAGCCTGTTGACACTCTCAAATCTTTCTCACCACCATCCTTTTAAAATTCATAATCCCTGAACTTCAGACCCTTGGACTTCAGAGTCGTCCCCATCACCTTTTCGAGATTGGCTGCGGCGAGTTTGTAATCGATCAGGGCCCGGATCTCGGTCGTTTTTGCGTTCGTGAGCTGCCGCTGATAGTTCAGCAGCCACTCGATCGTCCCCAGGCCGAGCTGGTATCTCTGCATTTCCGCCGCCACCCGCTTCTCTTGAAGCTCGCGGGACGCCGCCGAAGAATCGATCTTCCGCTCGGCGTTCCGCAGCTCCTTGATCGCCTCGGCCACTTCAAAGGATATGGCCTGTTGTTGCTGCTCCTGCCGCAGCCGGGTCTGTTCCTCCTGCATCTTGGCTTTGGCTAGGTTGGCCCGGCTGAAGATCGTGGAGAAAGGCACCGTCAAAAGCAAGTTGACGGACCAATTTTTATAGGTCCTCTTGAAGGCTTCTTTGAGTGCATCAGCCCGGCTGCCTTCGACCTTCCCGATGATGGTCCCGGTAAAAGGGTTGTTGTTGTCATAGATATATTTGATCCCCGATTGGCCGGGGCTCCAAGTTGAGAAGGTCAGGTCGAGCTGTGGAAGGAGCTGATTTCTCGAAAAGCTGACGTCGAGCGCGCTGTTCTCGATATCCTTCTCGGTCTGGGCCATTTCCGGTCTTTCTTGCAAAGCGATGGCCAACGCTTCGTCATAGGAGACAGCCTTCTTCTCGATGACCGGCTTATCTGCGGGCACCAGCGGCCGGTCGACGGCCGGAGAATCGGACGGAAGGTTCAGGATCTTTTTCAGCCGCGTTTCACTCTGCTCTAAGGCCGATCTCGCCGAAACCAGGCTGTCCTCGTATTGGGCGACCTCGGCTTCGGAGCTGAGGATCTCTAGGGCTGATTTCGTCCCGATCCGGACGCCTTCTTGGTTCTTTCTCAGAATGGCCCGGCTCTGCTCCAACGAATTCTCTTGGACCTTCACGTTCTCGATGGCGGAATAAAGATTCCAATACGCCTCCTCGACGTCATAAACGGTCTGGATGAGTCTGGCCTTGAGCCCGGAAACCGATTGGTCGTGTTGGATGACGGACTTGAGGGTGTCGATCCGGTTCACTTTGGGCCCGAAGCCTTTCAGAAGGGGCTGAGTGAGGTTGAGTCGGAAATTGCTGAAATAAGAGGGATTGATGAGCGTAAACGCCCGGGAGGTATTGGTCTGGGAATTCAGGAACAAGAGCGAGACCTCAGCGCCCGTGACAATCCTTTGGCTCAATCCGAATGAATATTGATCGGATTTGCTGGCAACGCTGGCCCCCTCGACACCCCAGGTCCCCGGTTGATTCAGATCCTGCTTGTTGTAGGATAAGCTGAACTCAGGGATATATTTTTCCTTGGATTCCGAAATCGAAGCCTCGCTGATCCCCGGGTTCAAGGCTTCGATGGACAGGTCGAGGTTGTTGGCCAGGGCGGCGGCGAGGCATTCCTTGAGGGTCATCGTTCGGGCCGGTTTGGCGCTCTTCTGTTCTTGGGAGAAGCCGATCGGCCGACTCAGGCACAGAAGCAGGCCCAGAAACATCCACCCGGCATAAGGAACTTTTTTTCTTTTTGGCATCTTTCCCCCCTTAAGCATGGGTCGGAAGAATTATTTGGTGACCGTAACCCGCGTGTCGTGGGCTAGGGTGAAATGTCCCTCGGTGATGACCATCTCCCCTTCCTTGACGGTCTCCTCGGGCCGCTCGCCGGGAAGGATCTCGGCGTAATCCTCGTTTTCAAGTCCGATCTGGACGTATCGCCACTTGGCCAGGTCGCCTTCGACCACGAACAGCAGCTTCCGGCCTCCCCGGACGAGAATCGATTCCTGGGGAACGAGGAGTTTGCCTTTATGAATCTCGGCGGCGATCTCCACTTCAGCGTGCATGCCCGGCTTGATCTCTTCGGCCGGATTGTTCATGGCGATGTGCACGGCGCAGGTTTTATCATCGGCATTGACGATCGGGCTGATGGCCTCGACGGCTCCTTTGAAGACCTTGCCGGGATAGGCGCTGAATCGGAGGTCCACTTCGCGGCCGACCGACATCTTGCCGATCTCGCTCTCGAGGACCTTGGCCTTAACCCGAATCAGGCTGATATTGACCAGGGTGAACAGTTCGCGGCCCGCGTCGATGTGCTCGCGGGGCGAAATCTTGATATCCGTGATGATTCCGGCAAACGGCGTCCGGATCCGGCATTTCTCGAGTTCCATCCGGGCGATCTTGACGTCGATCTCCAGTTGGGTCAGGTTCTTGGACGAGGCCATGATCTCGTCTCTTTTGCGGCCGGCCTCGATCAGGGCGAGCTCATAATCCTTTTGGGCTTTTTCGAAATCGGCCTGGGAGAGGAAGCCCTTTTGAAACGCGGTCGAGGCTTGCTTGAAATCGGCCTCGGACTTGTTCAGCTTCTCGAGGGCGGCCGGCGTGATTTCTTTATCGGCCGCGGCGAACTGCTTCTCCAGGAAAAGATCGGATACCGCTTTCAGGCGCAGGGAATCGGCCCGTTCCAAGCGAAGTCTGTATTCGAGGTCGTCGAGCTCGAGGAGGACGTCGCCTTCTTTGACGTGCCGCCCCTCGGCCGCTTTCAGGTTTTTAACCACTCCGCTCACCTCGGCCTTGAGAGCGATCTTTTTGTCCGTATAGGCCTCTCCCGGCGATTTGAGCTTGATGATGAGCTCGCCTCGCCTGGCAAGGACGGCCTTGACTGGGAGCGGCGCCGCCTCGGTCTTGTCCTGCGCGGGCTGGCCGGAGCCTGATCCTCCGCCTGTCCCGGCTGAAGCGGCCGCGGCCTTATCGGCCGGCGTTCCCGAGGCCGGGCCCTTTTTGAGGACCAGGAAATAGCCCAAGATCCCGACCATGATGATGAGGAACGAGATTAAAAGGATTTTCTTTGGAATGACCATGTTACCCCTTCTCCAGGAGATAAGACATATATTCCCAGCGAATAAATAATACTTCAATTTCCCGGATTTCGTTTAGATATTTTTTTAGAAGATCGGAAAATCGGCACATGGCTCTTATTCTAATAGACTATCTCCCGCCCAAAAATTCCCATGTTCTCTTAAATATTCGCCGAAAATGGTCAAGGGACGAGCCTTCGGCTCGCCACTCGCCCGTGGATACAAGCCACGGGCGAGTACGGCGGAAGTGGACCCCCGGGAAAGCCCGGGGCCCCGGCCGCCGTCGGGAGCGAGGCCGTGTCTCGATCTTGTCTATACGACCCGCGACGAGAAGAGTGTTCGCCCGCTTCGAGCGAGTCCCCCTCTTGCAACGACCGCTTATTTATGCTAATTTAAGCCTCACTTTTTGACCTCGAGGACGGGCCGACGCCGGACTCAAATCAGGAGGACTTATGGTTGATCATGATGTCAAAGATCTCAAACTTGCCGACAAAGGCAGGCTCCGCATGGAATGGTCCGCGCGATTCATGCCCGTTCTCAACACCATCAAGAAACAGTTCGCCAAGGACAAACCCCTCAAGGGCGTCCGGATCGCAGCCTGTCTCCATGTCACGACCGAAACGGGGAACCTCATGGAAACCCTGAAGCTCGGAGGGGCCGATGTCCGGCTGACGGCTTCGAATCCGCTCAGCACTCAGGACGATCTAGCGGCCGCGCTCGTCAAACACCACGGCATTCCCGTCTTTTCGATCAAGGGCGAGGACCACAAAACCTATTACCGCCACATCCACAGCGCGCTCGACCACAAACCGCATCTGACCATGGACGACGGCGCCGACCTGGTGACCACGATCCATACGAAGCGCAAGGAGTTGCTCACGGACATCGTCGGCGGCACCGAGGAAACGACGACCGGCGTCGTCCGGCTGAAGAGCATGGCTCGCCAGAAGGTCCTTCGCTATCCCATCATCGCCGTCAACGACGCCCAGACCAAGCACTTTTTCGACAATCGCTACGGCACGGGTCAGAGCACTCTCGACGGCATCCTCCGGGCGACCAATGTCCTCCTAGCCGGGCTGAATTTCGTCATCTCCGGCTACGGCTGGTGCGGGCGCGGTCTGGCTATGCGCGCCCAGGGGGCCGGCGCCCGGGTCACCGTCACCGAGGTCAACCCCCTCAAAGCCATTGAAGCGGTCATGGACGGCTACGATGTCTTGCCCATGGCCGAAGCGGCCAAGATCGGAGACGTCTTCGTCACGGTGACGGGGAACAAGACCGTCATCGGGCGGTCCCACTTCATGAAGATGAAAGACGGAGCGATCGTCGCCAACTCGGGCCATTTCAACGTGGAGATCGATATCCCGGCGCTGGCCTCGCTGGCCAAGAACCGGAAGATGATCCGCGAGTTCGTCGAGGAATTCACGCTCCGCGACGGACGGAAGATCTATCTCCTGGGGGAAGGGCGGCTCATCAACCTGGCCGCCGCCGAAGGTCATCCGGCCATGGTCATGGACATGAGCTTCGCCAATCAAGCTTTTAGCTGCGTCCACATCATAGCGAACGCCGAAACCTTAGAGAATACGGTCTATCCCGTTCCCGAAGCCATCGACAGGGAGATCGCCCGGCTGAAGCTGGCGACGATGGGAATCAAGATCGATGCGCTGACCGCCGAGCAGAAAAAGTATCTGGCCGACTGGGAAGAGGGGACCTAAGCTCGCTTCCCTCAGCCTTTGATCCGTTTCAGGATCTCGCCGATCTTCGTCCTCAGGTCCTCGGTCTTGGCCAAGGGAAGGATCTTTTCCATGATCTCTTTGGCCTTTTCGAACCGTCCCGCCTTGTAATAAGCCACCCCCATATTGAAACTGATGTTCACTTCGCCCGGGAGGATCTTCAGCGCCTGTTCATAACAGGTGATGGCCTCGTCGATCTTGTCCCGGGACTCGAGGATCAGCCCTTTGAGATTCCAGGCCAAGATCGAACGGTCGTACTTGTCGAGCGATTTCTGGACGTATTCGAGCGCCTGATCGAGCTTGTTCTTGTCGTAATAGCTCCGGGCCAGGTTGAAGCTGGCGTTATAGCTCTGGTCGAGCTCGTAGGCCTTTTTAAAGGCCGCCTCGGCCTTGTCGATCTGGCCGAATTCCTGATAGGCCGTGCCGAGGTTATTGTGCGCCTCGGAAAAGTCGGGCTTGATGGCCAGGCAGTTCGTGAACGCCTTGACGGCCTCGGTCGGATTCGCTTTGACCATATAGGCCAGCCCCAGCAAGTTGAAAGATAAGTAGTGCTGCGGATCGAGCCGGATCGCCTCGTTCAGGTATTTGAAGGCCTCGTCGGCCAACCCGTACTGCATGCAGACCACGGCTTTGTCATATTGATATTGGGGATCCTTCTCGCGCTGTTCGGCCAGCTTCTTCTGGGACGGCACGCACGCCGACAGAATCAGGGCGATCCCGATGATGAGGAGCCCGTTCATTTTTTTCATCTTGGACCTCGATTTCATTCACTCGCCTTTGAGCGTCCTGGACATCAAGGCGGCCAGAGCCTTGCCCGGCTCTTTTTTGTGATACAGAATTTCGTAGACCTGCTCGAAGATGGGCATTTCGACGCCCTCCCGAAAGGCCAGACGCCGCGCCGACAACGTCGTGGCGATCCCTTCGGCCACCATCCGCATGCCGGCGATGATACTGGAAAGGGATCGGCCCTGGCCCAATTCCGCGCCGACATGGCGGTTGCGGCTGAGCCGGCCGGTGCAGGTGAGCACGAGATCGCCGATCCCGGCCAGTCCCAGGAACGTCTCTCTCCGGGCGCCGAGCTTGATGCCGAGCCGAGTGATCTCGGCGAGGCCTCGCGTCATCATCGCGGCGCGCGCGTTGTCGCCGAAGTGAAGCGAATCGTTGATCCCTGCGGCGATGGCGATGACGTTCTTGAGGGCGCCGGCGATCTCGACGCCGACGACGTCCCGGCTGGTATAGATCCGGAGAGACGGGCTCGAAACGAGATGTTGGATCTTCCGGGACCAGGGTGCGTCCTCCGCTGCCAGGACGAGAGCCGTCGGGTGCCCTTGGGCAACCTCTTTGGAAAAGCTCGGCCCGGAGAGAACGCCGATCCGCGGCCGGACGTGCGGGGTAAAGACTTCGTCCATGACTTCGCTCATGCGGAGGAGAGTCCTCTTTTCGATCCCTTTGGTCAGGCTGATGACCGCTTGTTTTTCGGTCAAGTGAGGAGCGAGTCGTAAAAAAATTTTCCGGCAGAACTGGGAAGGCACGGCGATGAAGATGAGATCCGTGGACCTGACCGCATCCTCCAAGTCGTGATGGAAGGTGACCTCCGCTGGGAATTTGAAGCCCGCTAAAAAGACCGGATTTTCCCTCTGCCGGACGGCCGTTTCGAAGATATCGGTCTCGCGGATCCAGAGATTCGTCCTCATTCCGCTCCGGGCGAGGTGAATGGCGAACGCGGACCCCCAGCTTCCTCCGCCTATGACGCTTGCAATCATCGTTCGATCTTGCCCTTCTGGCCGAATTTTCTCTCCATGCCCCCGATGAGGCTCTGGATATTTTCGGCATGCCTTATCAGAATAATCAAAAGGATGGGCAAACTCAAGACGATGATCTCCGCCGGCATTTTGAGAAGGAGCATGAAAAGGGGAAAGGCCAAGGCGGCGAGGATCGATCCCAAAGAGACGAAACGGGTCAAAGCCACGGTCCCGATGAAAACGGCCAAGCTCAAGAGGGCCGGCAGCAGGGCAACGGAGAACATGGCCCCGGCCGCAGTGGCGACCCCTTTTCCACCTCGAAAACCGATATAAATCGGAAAGCAATGGCCCAGCACGGCCAAGGAGGCGCAGATGACGGCGAGGTTCGGATCGCCGAAGATCTTCAGGGCCAGGAACGCCGGCAGGAAGCCCTTGAGGATGTCCACGAAGGCCACGGGCAGAGCGTATTTCCAGCCTTTGAGCCTGAGAACGTTCGTCGCCCCGGTGGCGTGGCTGCCGAAGTCCCGGATGTCCTTTTTCTCGCTGGCCCGGAAGAACAGATAACCCGAAGGGAAAGAGCCGAAGAGATAAGCAAGGATGGCGAAGGCGATTTTCATGACAGGGGGCTCTCTCCGAGGACCGAATATTCGGCGCCGGTCGGCTTCAGAACGCTATTGAACAGGATGATCCTGTCGACGACCATCTCGCCGAAAGCCGTCTCCCGGTTCTTCTCCAGCTCCGCCAGGGCCTCTCGGAAGCCCGAGGCGTGTTTGACGCGGCCGATCGTCAGATGAGGGTGGAACGGCCGCTCCTCTCGGGCGAATCCCAATCGCTCCAATCCGGAGACGAGGTTCTCTTCGAGGTTGAGGATCGCCGCCTGTTCTTCCGTGCCGATCCAAAGGACACGGGGGATTTTCGCTTGCGGCGGGAAGACTCCCGTCCCCCTGAGCTTCAAGGGAAAAGCCGCGGACGCGGCCGCGACGTCGTTCATGATCGTCTTGATGAGCGGGACCTGGCTTTCATCGATTTCTCCCAGGAACTTGAGAGTGAGGTGCATCCCGGGCTCTCTGATCCAGCTGATGTTCTGCGGAACGAGTTTTTTCAGCCGGCGAAGGAAGTCCGAAAGGGTTCGCTTGATTCCGGGATCAAGATCGATGGCGATAAAGGTCCGCATGGTCATGTCCTTCGATCATTTCATCCCCGCGCCGATCAGGTGGCGGCGGAGCATATCCAAGGCTTTTTGCGTGGCTTGGAATTTCACCTGTTCTCTCCCGCCCAGGAAGAGGTTTCTCCGGATATCTTCGCCGCCGTTCCAGGCCAGCGCCGTGTAAACAAGGCCGACGGGCTTTTCCGCAGTCCCCCCGTTCGGGCCGGCGATCCCGGTCACGGCCAATCCGCAATCGGCTCCGCTTTTGATTCGGACGCCCGCGGCCATCGCCCGGGCCACTTCGGGGCTGACGGCCCCGCGCTCCATAATGAGTCCGGCGGGAACATCGAGACGGGCGGTCTTAGCCGGGTTGCCGTAGGTGATGAACCCTTCGAGAAAATAGTTCGAGCTGCCCGAGACGTTCGTGATGCGGCTGGCGAG
>JAUYDS010000166.1 GCA_030691735.1 Candidatus Aminicenantota bacterium | reverse complement strand
CAAGGGACGAGCCTTCGCGGCGGAAGTGGACCCCCGGGCAAAGCCCGGGGCACTCACCCGCGATGTAAATACGCGGCTGAGTACGGCGGAAGCGGATCCCCAGACAAAGCCTGGGGCCCCTGCCGCCGCCCCGGCCGCCGTCGAACAGTTTATGGTTTAAAGCCAAGGAGCGGGTGACGCGGCCTTATTTCTTTTTCGAGCCGAAGAGGGCCTTGGTCAGGAACCCCATCAGCCCCTTCTTCTCATCCACGTTTCCAGCCAGCAGCCGGAGCTCGTGCCGGGCCGTTTTATGCTCGGGATCGACCTCGACGGCCTTTTCGAATTGTTTCTTGGCCCGGGCGAGCAGGCCTTCCTTCTTGTAAAGAAGTCCCAGGCCGACCAGACCCTCGGGATTCCAGGGCTCGAGTTCGAGGGCTTTGAGGTAGCTTTTCTCGGCCTTCTTGCTCAGCGCGGGAATATTGGATTGGGCCAAGGCGAGAAGAAGATAATAATCCCCTTTGTCATCCTTGAGGCGAACCGCCTCTTCCATCAGGGCGACCGCCTCTTCAAAGCGGCTTTGGTTGAAAAGCGTCTTGCCCTGGCGATAGCGAATCTCGGCGTTCTTCGACCGGTCCTTTTCGACTTCTCCCTTCGCCCCGACCGGCTTGGGGGAGGCGGCCGCTTTCGGCTCTTTGCTCAATAGGGTCCGGTAGGCTTTCGTGATGAAGTCGAAGACCTCGTCGATCTGGCCTTTGAATTCCGGGGCCAAGTCCCGGCCGAACAGGTCCGGATGGAATTTCCGGGCCAGGAGGAAATACGCCTTTTTGATCTCCGTCTCGTCGGCATGGGAGGGGACGCCCAGGATCTTATAATCATCCATCTCCGGCAATCTTTTCCGGAGCTCGAGCGCTTCTTGAAGCCGGGCCTCCAGGTCGGCGCTGAGAGGGGTTCCGCCGGCCGCCGCCGGTTTCTTCTTTCGGGAGTCCCGCAGCTCCACGACGTCGAGGCAATCCAGAAGATACAGCATCTTCCAGAATTCTTCCGGTTTTCGGGCGTGGAGGGCCATCAGGTCGCGGCCGTCCTTCTCGCCGTCCAGAAGATCGAGCCAGACCTTTTCCTCGTCGGTCAAGTACTGGAGGTTCTCCGCGGCCTTGGCGACCGGGACCTTTTTCTCCAGGAACGATTCGAGCGCCGGGTGGAACGACATTTCCCGGATGCCGCGCTCGATCAGGGCGGGGACGTTCATCTTTTGGTCCAGGCTTTCCTCGAAGAACCGGCCCCGCTCGCGGAAGAAGATCTCGGCATCGAAAAAAGGGAACAGGCTGAGGCTGATCGCGGTCATCTGGGCCACGAGCCCTTCATAGAGATCTTTTTGCGTAACGAATTTTTCCTGGAGGAGGGTCTCTCCGAGCCTGGCGTCGGGCCGGAGGAGCTGGGGAATGGTCCGATAAGCGTCCAGGGAGATCTTGCCCATGTGAAAAAGGATCTCGCCCAATCGTTCGTCCGGGACGTTGGTCTTGGTGAAGATCAGGTCCCCATCCTGGAAATAGAGGCTCTTCTGGGCGTCGTCCTTCCGGAAGCTGAGATGCCCGGTCCGCTTGTTGAAATGGACGTCTTTGAGAAATCGGGCTATGTGGACCATGGGACCGACCCTATTTTAACCAAAAAGCCCGCGTTCCTCAACTAGCTGATTGTCGAACAGTTTCGGGGACATGATTCCCTGTCCCCGTTGGAGACAATGAAACGATCGGTTTAGCGCGGTTTAAAATGCGTTAAAAGACGGGGACAGGGTATCGTGTCCCCCTCGTCTTGGAAACTGTTCGAAGGTCAGCTCAACAGGCCATTGAACGAACCGCGGAAATGTGTTAATTATTCACCATGAAAGTCGTCCTAGCCCAGACGGCCCCGCGCCTCGGGAACATCAAGAAAAATCTCGAGCTGCACCTCAAAACTATCGACTGGGCGCGCCGGGAAAAAGCGGACCTCGTCGTCTTTCCGGAACTGAGCCTGACCGGTTATAAGCTCAGGGATCTCGTCGAGACCGTCGCGGCCGATCCGGAACGGTCCAAGGAGATTCGGGAGCTCAAAACCCTCAGCCGGGACGTCGGCATCGTTTTCGGCTTCGTCGAGGAGCGGGCCTCGCAGAAAGGCCTGTTCTACAATTCCGCCGCGTTCTGCGCCAAGGGCAGGATCCTCCATATTCACCGCAAGGTCTTCCTCCCCACTTTTGGGATGTTCGAGGAGCTCCGCTTTTTCGCGCCGGGCCGAAATTTCCGCGTTTTCGACACGCCTTGGGGGAAGATGGGCCTGATGATCTGCCGGGATTTCCTCCATTACAACGCCAGCTACCTCCTCTATGCCGGCGGGGCGGAGACGATGATCGTCATCAGCGCGGCGCCCGGCCGCGGCCTGTCCGGCGGCGGCGGATTCGCCTCGAGCCGCATGTGGGAGCTCATGGGCGAAGCGATGGGGCGCTTCTCCCAGGCCTTTGTTCTGTATTGCAACCGCGTCGGATTGGAGGACGGAGCGGCTTTCGCCGGCGGATCGTTCGTCTTCGATCCCATGGGCCGGCGCCTGGCTCAGGCCGCCTATTTCGAGCCGGAACTGCTCATCCAGGATCTCGACTTGAACCGGATCCGCAAAGCGCGCAAGAACTGGCCGTTCAAGCGCGACGACAAGCCGGAGGTGACCCTCGAGGCGCTCCAAAGGATCGTCCATGACCTTGACGATTGATTGCGAATTCGCCGTCAAGATCCTGACGACGTTCATCCGTGGCGAGCTGGCCAAGTTCGATTTCAAAAAAGGGATCCTCGGCCTGAGCGGAGGCCTCGATTCTTCCGTCGGCGCCTTTCTCGCGGCGCGGGCCCTCGGCCCGAAGAACGTCCTCGGCCTGATCATGCCTTACGGGGAGAGCTTCGGGGGCGACATCGAGGACGCGCGTGACGTGGCCCGTGTTCTCAAGATCCGGTCGGCGGTCATCGATATCGCCCCGATGGTGGACGCGTATTTCGAACGATATCCGACCCCGGACCAGGTCCGCCGCGGGAACAAGATGGCCCGGGAACGAATGGCCATCCTCTATGATCATTCGGCGCGGGAGAAAGCGCTCATCCTGGGCACCAGCAACAAAACCGAGATCCTCATCGGCTACGGCACGATCCACGGCGACATGGCCTGCGCCATCAATCCCCTGGGAGATCTCTTCAAGACCCAGGTCCGCCAAATGGCCGCCCATCTCGGCGTGCCCGAAAGGATCCGGACGAAGCTCCCGACGGCGGGACTCTGGGCGGGGCAGACGGACGAGGGCGAGATCGGCCTGACCTACGCCGAGATCGACCGGATCCTCTATCACCTCGTCGACGAGAGGGAATCGAAGACCGAGGTCATCGCCCGGGGTTTTTCCAGAGCTCACGTCGAGAAGCTCATTTCGATGATCGAACGTTCGGAGTTCAAAAGGCAGATGCCTCCCATCGCCAAGATCTCCGCGCGCACCGTCGGTCACGACTTTCTCTATCCCTACGATTGGAACAAATAAGGCCTTGTTCGGATCGCTCTACATCGTCGCCACCCCCATCGGCAACCTGGAGGACATCACCCTGCGGGCGCTTCGCATACTGGGCGAGGTGGCGGCCATCGCTTGCGAGGACACGCGGCAGACGATCAAGCTGCTGAACAAGTACGGCATCAAGAAAGAGCTGATCAGCTATTACCAGCCGCGGGAAGGCCGGAAGATCCCGCTCTTGCTGGACATCCTCAAAAAAGGGAAGGACGTAGCCCTCGTCTCGGATTCGGGGACGCCGGGTATCTCCGACCCGGGATTTCGATTGGTCCGAGAAGCCCTCAAGGAGGGGATCAAGATCATCCCGGTTCCGGGGCCGACGGCCATCGCCGCCGCTCTCTCCGCCTCCGGCCTTCCCACACACCGGTTCAAGTTCGTGGGATTCCCTCCGCCGAAGAAAGAAGCGGCCAGGAAATGGCTGATCTCGATGGCGGAGGAAGACGCGACGCTCATCTTCTATCTTCCCGCCCGAAAAGCCGCGGAATTTCTGGGCAGTGTAGCGGAGATTTGGGGAGATAGACAGGTCGTTGTTGCCCGGGAGCTGACCAAGTTCTATGAAGAATTCCTCAGGGGAAATATAAAAGAGGTTTTAGCCTCGATCGAAAATCGAGTCCTAAAAGGAGAAATAACCCTTCTAATTAGGGGAAAATCGAATTAATTGAAATATTTATTTTAAATATACTTAACAATACTACGCTCATATATTATATTATTATCGTTCTAAGATCGATTGCCAGGAGGTTATAAATGGCTATTATCAGATGGGATCCCTTTAGGGACATGGTCACTTTAAGAGAAAAAATGAATCGGATGTTCGAAGATGTTTTTTCAGGGCGGAGCGAGGACAAGGAACTGACGGCAGGGACTTGGGCCCCGTCCGTGGACATCTTCGAGACGGAGAACGAGCTCGTTATGACCGCGGAGATCCCCGGCATCGAGGAAAAGGACGTCGAGATCAAGGTCGAGGACAACACCTTGAGCATCAGGGGTGAGCGGAAGTTCGAGAAAGAAACCAAGGAAGAGAACTACCACCGCATCGAGCGGTCCCACGGCTCTTTTTACCGGGCGTTCACCCTGCCGAGCTCCGTCGATCCGGAGCGGATCCAGGCCGAACAAGAGAACGGCGTACTGAAGATCAGCATGCCCAAGCGGCAGGAACTGAAGCCTCACAAGGTCAAGATCCTGAAGCCTACGACGCCGGACAAACCGAAAAAGGTACCGCACAAAAAGGGGACGGTTCTCATTAAAGAATAAATAGAACTGTCCCCTTTTTTTATTCTGAGGCCAACCATCCGAGCTAAGCTTGGGCCACGGTGACGGCCCGGACGTCCTTGACTCCCGCTTTTTTCAGGACGGCCGCGCACTCCCGGAGCGTTGATCCCGTCGTATAGACATCGTCCACAAGAAGAACGATCTTGTCGCGGATCCGGTCCGCCTTGTCGGTTCGATAAGCGTCCCGCACGTTCGATCTTCGTTCCTCACGCTCCAACGAGGTCTGCGGGGGGACGTTCTTCACTTTTTTCAAGGCCCGGGTCTCGACGGGGATACGCCTGATCCTACCGAGTTCTCTGGCCAATACCTCGGCCTGGTTGAAGCCGCGCTCCCACCGCCTCCGGCGGTGGAGCGGAACGGGCACGATGACGTCCACCCCCCACCACAACCCGTCCTCTTTCTTGAGCGCCTCGGCGATGAATTCGGCCAAGTTTTGCCCTAGAACCCTATATCGCCGGTATTTGAACAGCAGGAGCGTGTCCTTGAGACCGCCGCGATACTTGGCGCAGGAGCGGTGCATGGAAAACGGGGGAGCTTCGTTCAGGCAGGCGGAGCAGAGATGGGGATCTCCGGCGCCTTCGAAAAAACGGCCGCAGGAAGGGCAGAACGATGCCCGGAGCGGAGTGATCTTGTCCAAACAGGTCCGGCAGAGGACCTTTTCCACCGGGGATTCCAGAAGGGCCCGGCAGATCTTACAGAACGAGGGGAAAACGGCGAGCTCGAAGAGCTTCGCTTTTTGGGCGAACGCGTTCCGGATGGAAAAGTTCAACTCGTTTCGGATTCGGCCTTTTCCTGGCATTCGATACAGAGCGACGTCCAGGGCAGAGCGTTCAGCCGCTTTTTGCTGATCTCCTTCTGACACATCTGGCAGTGGCCGAACTCGCCCCGCTCCATCTGCCGGAGGGCGGAATCGATCAGGAAGAGCTGGTCCCGTTCGACATCGGACAGGCTCAGAAGGAATTCCTTGGTATATGAGCTTTCGGCCTTGTCGGCCAGGTCCTGGGCGATATCGGTCTCGACCTCTTTGCTTTCATCGCGGAAATTCGAAAGTTTCCGGACGATCTCGTTCCGCCGGGCGACCAACTTCTGCTTGTAAGCTTCCTGTTCCTTTTTCTTCATGCTTCCCCCTTTATTTGGCATACGATCTTCCTTTCATGATGGACATTGAACGGTAGATTTGTTCCATGAGGATGATCCGACACAGCTCGTGCGAAAACGTCATCGGGGACAGGGACAGCCGGACATCGGCCCGTTCCAGGATCCTCTGGGCCAGGCCCAGATATCCGCCGACGACGAACGTGATCGTCCGCCGCGGTCCCGCGGCGCACCGTTCTAAAAACCGGGCGAATTCTTTGGAACTCATCTCTCTACCTTCGTCAAAGAGGCAGATAATATAATCATCTTTGAAGTGTTTTTCAAGCCCCCGGGCCTCGATTTCTTTAATTTTTTCTCCGACCCGCTCTCCGAGCCCGCGGGCCTCGGCGGTGGCGACGATCTCGCAGGGCGCGAGCGAGCGGATCCGCTTCAGGTAAAACTCCTCGAGGTCGCGGATCGCGGAGGTCCGGGTCCTACCCGGCCAGAGGATCTTGATGTTCATGGAGGAAGCGGCCGGGCCTCAATAGGTCAGCTTCGCGGCATCGCCCCAAAGCCTGTCCAAGGAATAGTAATCCCGGGCCTGTTTGGAGAAGACATGAACGACGAAGAATCCGTAATCCATGAGGATCCATTCCCCGTGCGCCGTTCCCTCGACGCCGAAGGGCCGGACGCCGTCCTTCTTCAGTTCCTGCGCGATCGCCTCGGACAGGGCGGCGTTCTGGCGCGAGGAATTCCCGTGGAGAATGACGAAGTAATCCGTGAAGGACGCGACCTCGCGCAGGTCCAGCACCTGGACCTCTTCGGCCTTCTTGGCCTGGGCGGCTTTGACCGCCGCCTTGATTTCGGCGGGAAGACCGCGTTTGGAGAAAGTCTTGGTTGGTTTAGTGTCCATGAGCAGGCTGTTTCCCTAGCCTCCTTTTCAAGTATAAACGGTGGTCTTTGATATATCGTTCGACGGCAGGAGGGACGCTTTCCCGGACGGACTCCCCCCGCCGGACCCGCCGGCGGATGTCCGTTGAGGAAACGTCGAGCGCGCGGATCGGGACGCAGAAAACACGGAAGGCGGTAAACCAGCTCTCCCGGACCCTGCTCGAGGGACGGACGTCCAAGATCTTTTTACGGAACGTCTTCCCCAGGGCTTTTTTCGCCGCGCCCAGACGATATCCGGGCCGGGTCATGACGATGAACAGGCACTGTTCGAGCACCCTCTCCCATTGCCTCCACGTTTCGATCTCCAGGAACGCATCGACGCCCAGGACGAAGAAGATCCAGGCGCGCGGGTGGAGCTCCTTGATCTTTTTCAGGGTCAGAATGGAATACGAGGTCACGCCGGCGCGGACCTCGATCGGACTGGGGACGAGACGGCGCCGGCGGCGGAGGGCGAGCTCGACCATCCGCATCCGGTCCCGCGCGGGCGCGATCTCCTCCGTCGTTTTGTGCGGAGGGATGTAGGAAGGGATGAACAGGACGCGGTCCAGGCAAAACCGTTTCTGGACCTCCGCCGCGGCGCGCACGTGACCGGAATGAACGGGATTGAAGGTCCCTCCGAAAATGCCGATTCGCTCTTTTCTCATTTTGACGCGTGGTTTCCGGAAGCCGCGCTCTCGAGGCTTGCCAGCGTCTCGGCCATGGCCATGACGAGCTTTTTCAGCCCCTCGTTCTTGATCGCTGAAACGGCGAAGAAAGGGAGCTTTTCCTTTCGGGCGAGCTTTTTCGCAACGGAGAGGCGGCTCTGATCGTCCCCGAGCGTATCGATTTTGTTCGCGACCAGGATCTGCTTTCGCTTGGCCAGCGCCGGGTTGAAGGCTTCGATCTCCTTCATGACGATCCCGTAATCCTGGACAGGATCGCGGCCCGAATATTGCGAGACGTCGAGGATATGGACCAGGACCTTGGTCCGCTCGATGTGCTTCAAGAACTTGACGCCCAGACCATGACCCAGGTGCGCTCCCTCGATGAGGCCAGGGATATCGGCGACGATGAAGCTCGTGGTTTTGCCGGCGTCCACGACCCCGAGGTGCGGGATGAGGGTCGTGAACGGATAATCCGCGATGACCGGCCTGGCCGCCGAGATCTTCGAGATCAGCGTGGATTTGCCCACGTTCGGAAACCCGATGAGGCCCACGTCGGCGATGAGCTTCAGCTCGAGCGCCAGCTCCATCTCCTCGCCGGGCCGCCCGGGCTCGTGTTCCCGGGGCACCTGATGGGTCGAGGTGGCATAGGACGCGTTGCCGCGGCCGCCTTTTCCGCCCTTCGCCGCGAGATACCTCTGTCCGTTCAGGACGAGATCGCAGAGGACGACCCCCGTCCTGTCGTCTTTGACGACCGTGCCCACGGGGACGGTCAGGACGATGTCGGCCCCTTTCTTGCCCTGGCGGTTGCCTCCCTCGCCGTTGGCCCCGTTCCTGGCCTTGTTGATCGGATGGAAGCGGAAATAGGAGAGCGAATTGAGCCCTTCGTCGGCGAGGAAATAGATGTGGCCGCCGTTCCCGCCGTGGCCGCCGTCCGGCCCCCCTTTGGGGACGCCGAATTCCCGGCGGAAACTGACGCAGCCGTCGCCGCCCTTTCCGGCTTGGAGGATAATTTTGACCTGATCAATGAACATGGCTGAAACGAACCGATCCCCGAGCGCTATTCAATTGTGTGTCGATGACCGCTTCGGACGAAGAGGGTCGCGATGATGTTTCGGTCCCTCCGTCACGCCGGAAGAACGGAGACGAACATGCCCCGGCCGCCCTTGTTCTCGAACCTCACGGTTCCGGAGATTTTGGCGTAGAGGGTATCGTCCCTGCCCAGTCCGACGTTGGGTCCCGGCTTGAAAGGCGTGCCGCGCTGGCGGACCAGGATCGATCCGGCCTTCACCAGTTGGCCGCCGTATTGCTTGACGCCCAATCTCTTGGAATGGCTGTCCCTTCCGTTCCTCGCGCTTCCGCTGGCTTTCTTATGAGCCATTCTCGGTCTCCTTTACTTGGCTGCTTTCTTGGTCGACGCTTTGGCCGGTTTGGCCTTCGGCTTGGCCTTCGGCTTAGCCGCAGACTTAGCCGCCGCTTTGGCCGCCTTGGCCGACGCCTTCTTGGGCTTCTCTTCGGGCTCGACCTTCGGCTTGGGTTCTCTCTTGATCGCTTTCTTGGCCGCCACTTTTTCTTCTTTGATGGCCCGAGCCGTCGGCGCCGCTTCCTTGGTCTCCGTGACCACGGCGGCGATCTTGAGCTCGTCCGCGGGAACGACAGTCTTGTCCGCGTAAATCTTTTCGATCTTGACCTCGGTCAGAGGCTGCCGGTGGCCCCGCGTCCGGCGATATTGTTTCCGCCGTTTTTTCTTGAAAACGAGGATCTTATCGTCCTTGAAATTCCTGACGACCTCGGCCTTGACCACGGCCGCGCCCAGGACCGGTGTTCCGATCAGGGTCTGGTCTCCGTCCTCAATGAGAAGGACCTGATCGAACAGCACTTTCTGGCCCGCCTCAGCGTTCAACTTTTCCACTCTCAGCACATCGCCTTCTTTGACCACGTACTGTTTTCCGCCCGTTTTGATCACAGCGAACATGTTTTTCTGCCTTATTTCGGATTGAGACAAAAATAGGGCCCTAACATTAACATAGGACTACGGTTATGTCAAACGAGAAATATTGCCTTGGGGCGGGCCGCAAGAAAAATTTCCCGCCCGGAAAAAATGCGTTGGTGGGCGGTGCAGGGTTCGAACCTGCGGCCACCGGTGTGTAAGACCGATACTCTACCGCTGAGCTAACCGCCCTCCCAAGAGAAAGAATTATATCAGAAAAAAACAGTCCACGGGGAGGATATCCTTTCCGAGGATCCGCCGGGAGAACCGGCGTTGAAACCCGGGCGGCTGTTCTGATAGGATAAGAGTGGAATGAACAAGGCGGTCTCAACCCTTTGGCTGACGGGGTCGATCCTCCTCTCTCTCGGAGGAATCGTCGGATTCATTTTCCTTTTCGGCCGCGACATGAACGTTTTTTGGCTGATCCTCGCGCCGATCATCTTAGCGGTTTATCAGATCCCGGCCGTCGCGGTGTATTATTTCTGGAAGAGAAGAAAGAGGAGATCCCAAGCGGATCAAGAGGATCAGGGGGAAACCGACTCGCAGTAATACGGT
>JAUYDS010000114.1 GCA_030691735.1 Candidatus Aminicenantota bacterium | reverse complement strand
CGTATGGATACTGGCCGGGGACCAGGGAGATGGATACGCCGGCCAGCGTCGGCGCCAGCTCCTTGATTTTGAAGTAAGCGGACTCGGCCGTCGTTAAATCGAAGCCCTCCGTGTCGATGAGCAGGCTGACCGGGCCGTCCGAGGCGGGATTGTAGAGCTTGAACTCGCCCGAACCTCCGCGTTGGTAAAAAACAAGGCCGAAATAGGTCGGGAGCCTCTTCCCGGGCTCCCCGTAATAATACCAGACCTGGCAGGGATGGATGCCCGCGACGCCCTCGAACCGTTCGATGCTATTGGCGGGGCCGAGGATGATATAGATCCGCCCCATGTCCGTCATCCAGCCTTCCCGCGGAGTCCCCCTCTTGTAGAACTGGTTGGCGTAGTTGAACCGCCGGTTTTGCTCGTCCTTGAACTCGTTCTGGGGCGTGTCGGGGGTCGGATCCCGCTGCTTCCAGAAGGACTCGATGAAAATGTCCCGGTCCCGGTCCATGGTCAACTGCCGGAAAACTTCCCGTTCGGCGGGCAGGATGATATAGCTGACGAGCTTCAGCCAGTCCTGGTATTTTTGAGGAAGGTCCTTTTCCTTGAGGGAGCGCGGCTCTTTGACCTGGCCCCTCGCGGCGAGAGGCCGCGGTCCGACGACGAGCGGCATGGCAAGGAGGAGAAAAAGGACAATTTTTTGGAAGGATAATTTGCGTCGCATCATAAGCCTCTCCGAACAAGGCTGCCAAAAAACGGCGGTCCCGCACCGCGCGCTGTTCGCAAGCCCTATTATTTATTCAGGCAGCTCTGGATCAAGGCGTCCAGTTTCTCTTTTTCCTTCGGGGGAAGACCGGCGTAGAACTTCTCCTTGTATTTCCGGAAATAGCCCAGCGCCCGGTCTTTATCTCCCTTGGCCAAATAGGCCACCCCCAGGTTATAGAGCGGATAGTTGTAGTCCGGCTTGAGCTCGACGGCCTTTTTCCAATTGCTGATGGCGCCCTCGAGGTCGCCGGCCTGCCGCAGCGCGCCTCCCAGGCCGTTATAGGCCGAGGCATAATTGGGATCGAGGGCGATGGCTTTCTCGAAATTTTCGGCGGCTTTTTTCAGAGCGGCGGCGTCCTTATTTTTGAGGGCAAGAGACAGTTGGAGCGAGCCCAGGTTGTTGAATACGACGGCATAATTGCTGTCCAGGGCCAGGGCTTGTTCATAGGCCTTGAGCGCCTCACCAAAAGCGCCCTTGCTCCAATAGGCCACGCCCAGGTAGTTCCAGGCGTCGGGGTCGTAGTCGATCTGGGCCAGCGCTTTTTTAAGGACATCGATGGCCTGGTCGGGAAGGCCGACATCGATCAAGAAAATCCCATAGGTCGTGAGGATTTTGTAGCTCGTGGGGTTGTGCTGAAACCCTTCGGCCAGAACCGCGACGGCTTCTTTCATCTTTCGCTGTTCTTTGTAGAGCGTGGCAAGGTAGGAATAGGCCAAATCAAAATCCTTCCTCTCGGCTATGATCTCCTGGAGCTGCTTGACGCCTTCATCGATTTGTCCCCTATGATAGGCGCCCATGGCCCTCTGGAGCTTGTTCTGATACGGGAGAAGCGTCTTCAAGTCGTCCCCGGCGGTGAACGTTTTTTTAGCCGGGGGCTGAGGGCCGGAGACATAGCCGAGACTCTGAAGCTTCGCCTGGGTGGCCTTGTCGATCCGGCTGCGCGCCTCAGGATTCGGCGCTCCGGATTGCTTCTTAATGATGTCATCCAGGCGGGCTCTGTAGGGCTCGGGCTTGACGGGGCCGATCAGATTTTTTGTCTCGCCGAAATCTTTGGCCAAATCGTAATATTCGAAGATCGGGGAGTCGATAAACTTCTCGTTTCCCAGAATGAAGCCCCGAAGAGGCGCCCATCCCCGGCTGTAATATGGATAAAGCGATTCAAAATAAATAGGCCGGTCCTCGAGTTTTTTGCCCTTGATGGCCGGCAGGAGCGAAACGCCCTGAAGGAACGCCGGTTTCTCGACCTCGACGATGTCGCAGATCGTGGGAAAAATATCGATGTGCCCGACATTCTCGCCGAACCGGCCCGGCGCTAAGCCGGGCGAGGTGATAATCAGGGGGACATGGAGAGTGGCATTGTAGGCGAAGTAGCCGTGGGTCGTTTCCCCGTGCTCGCCGAGCGATTCGCCATGGTCGCCCGTGAAAACGATAAGTGTGTCATCGGAAAGATTTTTTTCTTTGAGATGGTCGAGCAGTGCGCCGAGAGCGAAATCCACATAACCGATCTCGCCCAGGTAGGGATGGTCTTTGTATTGCGTTTTATATGGCTCTGGAGGCTCGTATTTTTGATGGGGGTCAAAACAGTGGACCCAGAGAAACCAGGGATTCCGCCGTCCTTCGAGCCACCGCAGGGCGGCGTTAATAACGACCTCGGCCTTGCGTTCGACAAATGAGAATTCCTGGGAACCCAGCGCCCCGTAATTGTCGTCATAGACGTCGAATCCTTTGGTCAACCCGAACCTGGAGTCGAGGGGAAAAGCGCCGACAAAGGCGGCCGTGGAATAGCCGGACTTCTTGAGGTGTTCGGCCAGGGTGACGAATTCCCCGCTCACGCGGAAATTCGCGTTGTCATGGACGCCGTGATAATTGGGCGTCACGCCCAGGAGGATATTCGTGTGCGAAGGAAGCGTCGTCGGCGTGTGGGCGAAAGCCCGGGAGAAAAGCGCGCCCCTCTCGGCCAGACTATCGATATTCGGCGTTTTAGGATCTGCGCTGCCATAACAGCCCAGCCGGTCGGCCCGAAGCGTGTCGATCGTGATCAGGAGGACGTTGGGCCGGTTTTTTTTGGGCTGGGCTTGGAGAATGGCTGCAAGAAAAACAAAGGCCGAAAGACAAAGCAACAAGATAGGACAAAATTTTCCTTTTCTCCTCACGCCATGATCCTCATGGAAAATCACAAAGCTTTCCTCTCATTTGCTGATCGCCACGCTTCGTTCGCCTCAGGACTTCGGCGCACCAGCTCGCGATGGCATAAAGAAATGTCATGCGAGGAGCCTTGCGACGCAGCAATCACACCTTTTATTTCTTCTTTAAAAATTCGATGAACTGCTTGACTTGTCCGGCCCGGGCCGAATCGGCATCATGCTTGAGATAGCTCTCGAATGCCTTCAGGGCGTCGGCGTTGTTCTGCAGGGCGACATAGGCCAGCCCAAGCTGGTAAATCGCGTCAAGGAAGTCCGCCTGGATCTCGATCGCCCTCTTATAATACTTCACGGCCTCGTCGTATTTCGACTGCTTGTAGAAGCTCGAGCCGATGTTGAATAAAACCATCTGGTCGGTGATTTTGTCGAATTCGATCTTGTTGTACCATTCCAGCGCTTTGTCCAGCTCGCCTCTGTTGGTGTAGCAGTTGCCGATGCGGAGCATGGCCTCGGCGTTTTTTGGATCTTTGTCCAGGACTTTCTTGTAGAACTCTTCGGCTCTGTCGTACTTCTCCATCTGAAAGTAACAGTTCCCGATATTCTGATAAACGATGTAGGCCTCTGGGTTCGTCTTTACCAACTCTTCATAGACGGCGGCGGCCTCGTCGTACTTTTTTTCATCGAACAACGTGTTGCCCTTGACCAAGCCGGCTTTGAGCTCTTCTGTGACGATCAGCCCTTCCACTTTTTTGAGCTTTACCTCGATGGGCTTGTTCTGACCGGATTCCTGAATCTGGGTGCTGAGCTTATGAGGCGCATATCCCAGTTTTTCAAAATCGAGGTTCCAGCCGCCGCCCCGGACATAATTGACCCGCCACCTGCCTTCCGCATCCGTGACCGTCTCCAGTCCGGCATTAGCTTTCTGGGAAAAAAGCTTGATCTTTACGCCCTCGAGCGGCATTCCCTGTTCGTCCGTCACAATCCCCTGAATTCGCCCCTGGCCCTTGTAGCTTTGAGGAAAAATGAAGGAGGCGCTTATGAATACAAAGAGGATTAAAATTGCGTTCTTTCTCATTTCCGGCCTCCGGCGTTTATTTTAACATAATTCGGGGTCAGACCTGAACATCTGATATTTCATCCCTGTCATCGCGAGCGACTGCAAGGAGCGTGGCGATCTCAAAAAAAAGCCCCTCCCGGCCGAAGCCGGAAGGGGCTTTGAATGTGAACTCGAGTACGAGCTACTGCTTATCAGAAATCGAACCTGATGCCGAACCGGAACAAACCGGGGTTGATGATGAGCTTGTCCTGCATATAGTCTGTGGCATCGAGCCTGCCGATCTTCTTCAGCGAGGTCGCAATGTTGGTCGCGTTGAACGCGTCCACAGCAAACGTCACCTTCGAAGTCTCGGAGATCTGGAACACCTTCTCGATTCGGAAATTGAGGAGGTACATAAAAGGCAGGCGAGTATCGCCCATCGTCCCGGCGCCGCCCGTATGGCCGTAGATGTTCGTATTGCCGAAGAACGGCCGTCTTACGACTTCATAGGTTGGAATGATATAACCTTCGCGCGCGACAAACACGGCGCTGGCGTTGATCCCGAACGGGAACTGGAACAGGCCGGAAAGCTTGAACATCCATCGGGAGTTGACGTAGATACCGCTCAGGCCGGAACCGCCGGAAGCGGGCGCCACGACTCCGCCGTCATAGTACTTGGTGTTCGTCGGGTCAAAATAATCTCCGCCGTTATGGTAGGTCCAGTCGGAAAATGTGAAAGAGCCGTCCATCATCCACTTGTTGGAGAGTCTTTTCTTGACGACGATCTGCGCGGCGAGATACCGCTCATAGGCGTTCTCGGCAATAGTCCTGAGAGTACCGACGGGCCACGTCTTTCGGGTCCACACTTCCTGTTTGGTCAGGGGGCCGGTCGTGTAAAGGTAATAGTTGTCCTTGGTCTCGATCGAGCCGTCGGCAAAAACGCCCTTGTCCCAGGCAAAGTCATGTCTCTTCTTGTAGAAGAGCTCAAACCTCGCGGCGAAATCCGCGAAGAGCTCTTTTTCATAGGAGAATGAGATTTCATCCAGGAGCGGGGAATTGTACTTGGAGTCGTATTTTCTGGTCGATGTCAACTGAGAGGGGTTGGCCGGGTCGAACCCGCCATACCACAGCCAGCCGGCCGGATTGTTGGGGTCGACGAGATCGCCGGTGTCCCAGTCATAGCCCCAGAGCTCGTTGGCCGCGACCCGATCGTCTCCGTTGGCGTCATCCCAGAGGAGGTCGATCTCCGTCCAGCCGACCGGGTTGGCCCAGCTCGCCAGGCCGAAGCCAGACTGAGAGCCGTACCGGGCCACTGAAAATTTGATGACATCCTTGCCGTTGCCGAAGAGGTCGTAGGTCAGGCTCAACCTGGGCGAAAAGACTTTCCACTGGACCCCGGGATCATATTCATCCAGCTTCAAAGCGGGCATATACTGGGGCAGCCAGGGCGACGCGGAAATATTCTCGTTCTTGATCAGGGATTGCTCCTGGTCATAGCGGAGGCCGATATTGACGGCCAGCCGGCCGAAGCTCAGCGTGTCCTGAATGAACGCCGAGTAGCGTGCAAACGAAGAGTTGATGACATAATCACGAAGAACCCATGCCTCGATCCAGCCGCCGCCCCAGTCGTGAATGGTTAGGTTGCCCTCATAATAATCGAACGTGGTCAAGGTGGAGGTCACATAATCCACACCGAATTTGATCTCGTGGTCGGCCCCCATCACGCCTTCCACAAACAGGTTGCCGCTGAAATTGACGTTGAGCTGGTTTCTGTCCGTGCCATAGTCGTCGATATTGCCCGTGACGTAGAATGTGGGGGAATGCTGGACCCACATGTATTTCCCTGAGCCGTCCGCGGTCCGCTTCCCGCCGACCGGCTGGAGGTTGAACCCGCCGTTTGTGTAAATGCTCTTGAGGTTGAGCAGGAGGTTGCCGAACTGCTGCTCAACCTCGCCCTTCCACAGATAACCGGGGCCGGTCTGGTTCCATTTCGTTTCGGGAGCCTGCTCCGCGTCGCTCCAGGCAGTCCGGTTCCACTTGAGTTTGTTGTCATACTCGAGAAAGCCGCTCATCCGGGTGTTGGGCGTTATCTGGAAGTTGAGTTGGGCGTATCCGGAGGCAAGCCAAGTCTTGTCCGTTGTCCCGACGATCGTCCGCTTCTCGATGTCCTGGATCCCCCAGGAACCGTAGAACCAGGCCTTGTCTTTGATGATCGGGCCGCCAAAGTTGACACCGTATAGGTAGACTCTATTGACCCCCGGATTCTTGTAGCCGATTTTTTTCAAGGAATCCGGGACGTTCGTCATCTCCCAGTTCATATCCTCGACATCCAGGTAGAAGGTCCCGGAGTAGGCGTTCCCGCCCCGTTTCGAGACGAGGTTGAGCTGGACGCCGCCCGTCTGGGCCCGGACATCGTTGTTGCCGTAGTTGATCTGGAGCTCTTCGTAACTGGCGATGTTGACGTAGTTCGGGGCCGCGCCCAGGGCCGAGTTGTCGGTGATGTTGGCCCCGTCGATGTTCCAGGTGTTGTCGTTGCCGGAGGAGCCGTGGCCGTAATAGGCCGACTGCTGGCCGCCCTCGTTCCCGCCGACGTCCTCGCGGTCGACGAGCATGCCGGGCACCAGGGCCATCATGACCCACGGGTTCCGGGCCGTCGGAAGGCTCATGATCATGTCGGAAGTGATGTTGACGCCGACCTGGGTCCGCTTGGTGTCGATGACCGGCGTATGGCCAATGACCGTGATGGTCTCGGCGATCGTCGCCTGCTCCATGGTGATGTCCATGGTCACGTCGCGGCCGAACGAAATGACCTGCTTCTCGCGGGACACGGATTTGAAGCCGGGCAGCTCGAATTTGACGCCGTAATCGCTGGCGACCGGCAGATTCATGAACCGGAAGTTCCCCTTTTCCGAGGTGATGGCGGTTCTTGGAGCGGTCTTAGATCCCGTCAGGGTGACGGTGACGCCGGGAAGAGGCGTACCCTCTTTGTCTATGACCGTTCCCCGGATACTGCCGAATTCCTGGCCGAACGTGTAAATCCCCGCCAAGAGAAGCAAACACAAAAGAATCGTGATTTTCTTCAATTAAGCCTCCTTTTTCCCTTGTCGCGGTAAAAAAACATTTCCTTTCCCCGGAGTGAAGAGCTCACTCCCCCCAAAACTCAAAAGACAAGATGCGATTCCCTTTCTCACCTCCTTTTGTTCTCCTAAAACACACGAACATTACCCTGTTCAGAAAAGCCAACCTTTTTATTTCTCAACCAGAAATCTGCATATTTCATGCCAATCGCTGAAGGTTGGAAGAAGTCTTTAACTTATTTATAATAAATAAGTTAATAATATAACTAAAAATTCTAATAAAAAAATCCATCCATTTTTTTGGATTAAATCCAAAAACATGTATCCCCGTTTTTCTCGAGTTTTTCTTCTTGATATGCGGCCCGAATTGGGATACACATACCGTAACATGCGGTTCATCGCCGACCTGCACCTCCACTCGAAATTCTCGCGCGCGACGTCCCGGGACATGACCTTCGAGACGATGGCCTATTGGGCCAAGGTCAAAGGCGTTTCGGTCCTGGCCACGGCCGATTTTACCCACCCGGAATGGTTCTTCCTGATTAAGGAAAAGCTCGAGCCCATCGGCAACGGCTTCTTCCGCTTGAAATCAGTCCAAAAGCCCGAGCTCGAATATCTGAGGTCGATCCCCTTCGCGCCGGACGACATCGCCTTCATCCTGTCCGCGGAGATCAGCTTCATCTACTCCAAAAAGGGCAAGGTCCGAAAGGTCCATCTCCTCGTCCTCGCTCCCGACCTCGAGTCCGTCGAGAAGCTCAACGGCCGGCTGGCCGGACTCGGCAACCTGCGTTCGGACGGCCGGCCCATCCTCGGCCTGGACGCCAAAGCCTTCGTGAAAATGGCGGCGGACCTCTGCCCCAAATGCGTCGTCATCCCGTCCCACATCTGGACCCCGTGGTTCTCGGTCTTCGGCGCAAACTCGGGCTTCGACGCCATCGAGGAGTGCTTTGAGGAGATGACCCCGTTCATCTTCGCCCTGGAGACCGGTCTGTCCTCCGACCCGCCGATGAACTGGCGCCTGTCGGCCCTCGACAAATACGCCCTCGTCTCCAATTCCGACGCCCATTCGCCCTCCAAAATCGGGCGCGAAGCCAACGCCTTCGACACGGAATTCAGTTATAAGGGCCTCATCGACGCGATCCGGACGCGTGACCCGGCCCGCTTCCTCTACACCGTCGAGTTCTTTCCCGAAGAGGGCAAATATCATTTCGACGGCCACCGCAAGTGCGGCGTCCTCCTTTCACCCAAGGAATCCATCGCCAAGAACGACCTCTGCCCGGTCTGCGGAAAAAAATTGACCATCGGCGTCCTGCACCGCGTCGAAGAGCTCGCCGACCGGGACGAGGTGAGGGACGCGGGACTGCGCGTGCCCTTCAAAAACCTCATTCCCCTGAACGAGATCATCGCCGCGGCCTGCGAGAAGACGCCGGAATGTCAGAGCGTCTGGGAGGCCTATTTTCGATTCATCCGCGAGTTCGGGAACGAGCATAGGATCCTGGCCGAGGTGCCCCTATCCGAGCTGAGCCGGCTCCAGCCCGAACGGATCGCTCTGGGCATTGAGCGCATGCGCAAAGGCCTGGTTAAGATCGTCCCGGGGCACGACGGAGAGTACGGGATCATCCGCCTCTTCGACCGGGACGACGAGGCGAACGCCGCCGGCCAGGGCCAGCTGTCGCTGTTTTAGGACAAACCCCTAGCGTTGCGTCTCAATAACGGCTTTACAATAATCCTGGAACTGTCATTCCCGCCCCTGCTTCCGCAGGGGTAAACTTGTCCCCACGAAAGTGGGGAGCGGGAATCCAGACGTCGTTCCCACGTAGGTGGGAATCCAGGCCTTTTTAATCTGGATTCCGGATCAAGTCCGGAATGACAACATTGTAAAGTCATTGCTGATACACCACACTAGACTAAAGCGAAGCCAAAGCGCCTCTGACATACCCGATCGATTCGGCGGCCCCGGGCAGAGGGTCCTTCTCGTCCTTTTCATACTCCAGGCTGACCGCGCCGGCATAGCCCAGTTTGACGAGCGTCCTCAGCAGTTTCGGGATGTCGACCACGCCGCGCCCGATCTCGACGGTCGTTCCCTCGGCAGTCGAATCGGTCACGTCCTTGATATGGAGATCGAGCAGCCTCTCGCTGTAGCGCTCCGCCGCTGCGGCGGGATCGATCCCACTTCGTTGCGTATGCCCGACATCGAGACACATGCCGACCCGCTTGTCCATGCCCTTGATCTTGTCGTAGACGCTTTCGGGTGTCGGATAGAGCTTGTCCGTAGGACCATGGTTATGGACGGCCAGCATGATGTCGTGCTGTTTGACGAGTCCATAGGCCAGGTCCAAGAGCTCGTGATTCGGAACGCCGACGATCATTTTCATGCCGGCGGCTTTGGCATATTCGAACGCTTGCCGGGCCTCAGCTTCGGTCTTCATATAGATCACGCCGCCCGCATACGGATCGAGCCCGGACTGCCTGATCTTCGCCGCGACGGCTTTGATCTGATCGGGTGAGCTTTCCAACGGGAGGTGCATGCTCTTGAGCGAGATCTTCCGCAATCCGAGCCGCTTGGTCATGGCCATCGTCTCTTCCAAGTTGAAAGCCCGGAAGGTGTACGAGCATATGCCGAGCTCAAAGCGGAACTTATTCCTGTCGATAAGCAGGATCGGTTCCTGTCCGGAGAACAGCCGTTTCGAGATTGCCGGCGCGGCCAATCCCGCGCCCGCAGCCTTCAGAAAATTTCGACGCGATGTCCTGTTCATTTCGGCAGCACCCAGGGACTGCGGTAGGTTCGGCCGACCAGGGCCTGGGCTTCCGGATCGCCGACGACCTTCTCGGTTTTCGGGTCCCATGTTACGTATCTCTTCAGCCTCACGGCGATATTTCCCAGGTGGCAGGCCAGCACTGATTTGTGGCCGATCTCAACGTCGGCCGTCGGCGGCCTCCGCGTCTTCATGGATTCGACGAAATTCCTGACGTGTTCGAAATGGAAATCGCCCGAGCCTGCCTGACGCGGCTTGGGCAGCATGCGGAAGACGCGGTCCGGCTGTTTGAGCTGGTCGGTCTCGGAATGGACCTCCCATCCTCCCCTGTCCACGACCAAGATCCCGTTCTCCCCGTGGAACTCGCAGCCGTGTTCCCTCTGCCACGGCCCGACGCCGCAGCCGATCATGTGTTCCCAGACCAGCGAGAAGCTGGGGAATTCGATGACGGACTGCTGCGTGTCCGGCGTTTCACGGATGTCGTCGGGAAATCCGTATTTCCCGCCGATGGCCATGGCCCCGACGGGATCCTCGCCCATGACCCACATCACGACGTCGATCATGTGCGCCCCCCAATCCGTGGCCAGGCCGCCCGAGTAATCCCAGAACCAGCGAAAATTGTGGTGGAAGCGCATCGGATTGAACGGCCGGGCTGGCGCGGGACCGAGCCACAGGTCGTAATCGACACCCGCCGGGGCGGGTCCGTCGGCGGGATGCCCAAGCGAGCCTTTCCAGTCGAGATAGGCCCAGGCGCGCGTCATCCGGATCTTTCCGAGCTGACCGGACTTGACGAAGTCCCGAGCGGCTTGAAAATGTCTGGAGCTCCGCTGCTGCGTGCCCACCTGAACGACGCGGTTGTGTTTGCGCGCGGCCGCGATCATGGCCCGGCCTTCCTCGATGGTCGTCGCCAGCGGCTTTTCGACATACACGTCCTTGCCGGCCTGGCAAGCCAGCACCGTCGCGAGGGCATGCCAATGGTCGGGCGTCCCGACGATGACGGCATCGACGTCCTTCCGGTCGAAGATCCTGCGGAAATCCTTATAACCGTCCGGCGCCTTGCCGCGAGCTTCGCTGACTCTTTTCACGCCCTCGGCGAGGCGCTTCTCATCGACATCGCAGACGGCCGGGCAATCGATCTCCGGGAGTCGGAGAAAAGCCCCGAGGTCGGCCTTCCCCTGATCCCCCGCGCCGATCAAGGCGACACGGATCCTGTCGCCGGCGGCGGGTCTCTGCCGAGGCGAAGCGGCGGCCGCGGCGGTCGTCAGGCCGGCGGCCAGGGCCGTCGCGGACAGCGACGCCTTCGCCGTATCTCCAAGGAATTCCCTGCGTTTCATTTTTTTCATGCCGGCCTCCTTCCCTGTCGCAAGTGCACGCTTCCGGGCACGCCGCGTGTCGGTATTTAATATTTATACACAGAACGTTTCACTTTTGCTATATATTAATAAAAAGTGGAACATTTCGATCGTTTTCTTGTCATGTTGAGCGACGCGGCGATTATAATCCCCCCTTTAGAAAAGGGGGGTGAGGGACGATTTCCCACGCTTCCATCGCTTCGCTCACGCTGAGGCTCAAAGGAGGAACCAACGTGCTCAAAAATATCCGGCTGTTGTCATCCATTTTATTGTCAGTAATCGCCGTCGCCGCGCTTCTCCCAGCCACGGCGAACATGTCTCAATCCGCAAACGAGAACGCCTTAACCGCCCAGGAAAAAGCCCAGGGTTGGATCCTCCTCTTCGATGGACGGACCTTCGCCGGTTGGCGGGGGCTCGGCTATGACCGCGTCCCGGCCGAGCACTGGATCATCGAAAACGGAGCGATCAAGAAAGTGCCGACCAAGGATGTTCCGCTTCAAAAGGACGGCCAGCCTCTGCAAGGCGGCGACCTGCTGACCATCGAGGAATTCGAGGATTTCGAGCTCGCATTCGAATGGAAGATCAGCCCCGGCGGCAATTCAGGGGTGAAATATAATGTCTCGGAGGAGATGTCGACGGCCAATCCGCCGTCCCATACGGCCTTAGGGTTCGAATTCCAGGTCCTGGACGACGATAAACATCCCGACGCCAAGAACGGCCCGAACAGGACGGCGGGAGCCCTTTATGATCTGATCGGCCCGAGGAACAAAACTCTGAAACCGGTCGGCGAATACAACACGGCCAGGATCGTTTTCATGGGCAAGCACGGGGAGCATTGGCTGAACGGCGTCAAAGTCCTCGAATTCGACCTGGACACGCCGGCGTTCGCCGAGCTTATGGCCAAAAGCAAATACAAGGACATTCCGAGGTTCGCCGAGAAACGGAAGGGGCATATCGTCCTCCAGGACCATACGGACGCGGTCTGGTACAGGAACATCAAAATCCGGGTCCGGAAAAAATAGGGCTAATCGAATCCGCAAAGATCAGCGCCAGAGAGGAGTCGGATATTTGCCGGCCGCGACAAGACGGGCGATCTCGGCCATGACCCTCGGCTTGTCTTCCCTATACGTCACGCCGAACCATTTGTCCTCAGTGGGAAGGACTTTGACCGCGGCCTTTCCGTTCCTGACCAGCTTATTGACGACAAGCGGGATATACAGCTCGGACTTCAGGTCGTTCGCCCTGTCCTTGACGAACGCTTCGAACTCCGCGCGGGCGAATCTAAAGAAGGCCGGCGTGAATCCCCAGAAATTCATGGAGACCGTTTCCCGTCCGGTGAGCCGGACCTCTTTCCCCGAATCATCAAGGAACTTGACGCCGTCCGCCGTTTTTTCGATGCACGTCCTCTCGACAATGGTCCACAGGAAACCTTTTTCGTCCACTTCGCAGACGCCCCTGGCCACCGTGCCGTGCTCGGAAAGGGCCGTTCCCAGTTGATAGCCGACCAACGCGAACATTCCCTCATCCCCTCTTAAGTCGCGTAAGAAGTCGGCCATGACCGCGTAGGCCTGCGCGCCGTAGAAATCATCGGCATTGATGGCGGCGAAGGGGCCGTCGACTTTAGGTTCAGAGACGAGCACGGCATGGCTCGTCCCCCAGGGCTTGACCCGACCGGCCGGCACGAACAGCCCCTTAGGGATGTCTTCGAGCTCTTGGAAAACGTAATCGATATCGATCCTTTTCTTCAGCCGGGAAAGAAAGACCTCGTTGAATTCCTTTTCGATACTCTTCCGGATGACGAAGACGACCTTTCCGAACCCCGCCCGAACCGCGTCATAGATCGAATAGTCGACGATGGTCTCGCCGGACGGTCCGACCTGATCCATCTGTTTCAGCCCGCCGTAGCGGTTGCCGATGCCGGCGGCGAGAACGACAAGGGTAGGTTTCATGTCCAGATCTCCTTCGCGATCGATCCATTATAGTATAGCAAAAATCGTGCGCGGCGGGCGCCACCATCCGGGCGGCTTTCCTCTACGAGAAGCTCATGGAAACGGCCGCGTCCAAATAGTCTTCCCTTCCCTATTCGAACCGGGGGTTCACCACGTTGCTGAACATCGAGCCGAAGGTGAAGCTCAGCCCGATATTGAAACCGTAGGAATAGGTCGTCGCCTGGTCCTTGCGGACGAGGAGGATCTGGTCGAACGTCGCCCCCGCCTTCGGCAGGGAAATCTGGTCATGGATGGCCGCGTACCCGCCCGAGACCCAGAAGGACAAGCCCTTGAACAGGCGGAGCGACAAGGAGGCGTTGACCTCCAGGCGATTGACGGTGAAGTCATGGAGGACGTGCGATCCGCGGATCGACGCCGAGGCGTTTCCCCATGGCTGCATGAGCTCGAGATAGAGGGCCAGGCTCTGCCGGAACATGTTTTCCGACATTTTTTCGTAGATCGTCTCTTCGTTGTATCGATAGCCGTTGAAGCTCAGCCGGTATTGAACGTAGAGCTTCCGGCGCGTGGATTGTTCGTAGGGGAAGACGCTGTACTCCACGGCCAAGGAAGGACTGTACGAAAATTTGATGTTGTTGAACGTGGCCGAGTTCAGAGACAACCAGATCCCGGCCGACCAATGGGCGGTGAGGCTCTTGATGACCAGGCCGTTGAAGCTCTCGCGTTCCGAAGTGCTTTTGATCGTCTCCGTGTCGAGATAGTATCGGCTTGAGTCGAACCCCGTGTTCGCGCCGAAGCGGATCTTCCATTCGGGGGTCACCCGGCTGGCCGAGACGTTGGCTTCGAACCTCCCGGAGGTGCGCGTCGAGACCCCGCTGGCCGAACCGCTGGCGTTGAGGCTGAAGATCCAGTAGTTCCAGCGGTCCTTGACATCGTCCTGGAGCGGTTTGGCCTCCGGACCCGCGGCATAGACGACGTTGACCTTGTCCGCGAGCGGCGTCCGGGCGACGAAGGGCGTCAGCCCTTTTTTCAGGAGGCCGATGAATCCGTTCCAGACCTCATCAGCCACATCGGTCCGGTTGGAAAAATATTTCAGGGTGTAGTTCAGGTCGTCATAATCGCCGAGCCCCATGAAAGCCAGGTTGTATTCGCTCCCGCCGCTGCCCGTGCCGCGGGTCGTGACGAGGACATGAACGTCGGCGTCCTTGGGGTCACGGACGTAATTAACGAACGTGATCTCGGTCTTGATCAGGTTCCAGGGCAGCCGATTCCCGTCGAGGAAGACCTTGAGGGCCTTTTCCTGGAGCCCTCCCGCTTTCACTGTCTTGTCCTCCGCGGTCAAAGCGGACGACGAAAGCGAAAGCGCGACCAGGAGAAGGAGGATGGGTCCGGTCGATCTTTTTTTCTCGCGCATAGCGAATTCCTTTATGACGATCCAGCGATGGACGGGAATCATAGCTGGATTGTTCGGAGAGTTCAAGACAGAAGGCCGTCCGACGTCAGCCTATCCAAAAAAATGGGGACACGTCCGCGACGTGTCCCCCTATCGAAGGATATCCTTTAACGTCGGATCCGGATCGGGTAGGCCGGCCGAGGGAGCTTCTTCGGAGGGTTTTTCTTAAGCTCCTCCAGGACGATCTGGATCGCTTTCTCGAGCTGTGGGTCGCGGCCGGCGATCACCTCGGCTGGAGTCTGATCGACCTCGACATCCGGCGGAACGCCGACGTTCTCCACGACCCACCCGTCCTCTGTCCAGATGGCCAGGTTGGGGGCCGTGACGGAACCTCCGTCCATCAATACCGGGAAGCCGAGGGTCCCGACCAGGCCTCCCCATGTCCGCTTGCCGACGATGGGGCCCAGCTTGAACTTCCGCCACATCCAGGGGAACAGATCGCCGCCGGAGCCGGCCATCTCGTCGGCGATGAGGACCTTCGGGCCTTGGATCGAAGCGCTGGGCGTCTTGAAGTCAGCTCCGTAGCGCGTGTTCCAATAGCTGACGAGCGGCTGGCGCAGATGATCGATGTAATAATCGGCCACCAGGCCGCCGCCGTTGAACCGCTCGTCGACGATGATGGCCTCCTTATCGGCTTGAGGGTAGAAATACCGCTTGAAATAGGTGTGGCCGAGCGTGGTTGTGTTCGGGACATAAACATAAGCCACCCGGCCGCCCGTCGCCTGCTCGACCTTCTTAAGGTTGCCCTCGACCCAATCGCGATTGCGCAGGGCGGATTCGCTGGCGATGGGAACGACCTGGACCGTGCGCGAGCCCGTTCCGTCGGGATTCGGTCCGACCGCGATCTCGACGATCTTGCCGGCCGTGTTCTCGAACATGGCATACAAGTTGGCCGGGGGGCGAAGATCCTTGCCGTTCACGGCCAGGAGGTACTCCCCCGTTCTCACGTCCACGCCGGGTTCGGCGAGAGGCGAGCGAAGTTCGGGGTTCCAGTTCAAGCCGCCGAAGACCTTGCTGAAACGGTAGCGTCCGTTCTCGACGGCATAATCGGCTCCGAGAAGCCCGCCGGGGACGCTCCTGACCTCATACGGAGAATCCCCGCCGCCGACCCGGTGATGGCCGACGCCGAGCTCCGAGCACATCCATTGGATGATCCGGTTCAAGTCCCCGCGGCATGAGACATGGGGCAGAAAAGCCTCGTATTTAGCCTTCATCGCCGGCCAATCGGCCCCGTGCATGTTCGTGGCGTAGAAGAAATCGCGGTTGATGCGCCAGGCCTCGTCGAAAATCTGCTTCCATTCGGCGACGGGACGGATCTTGACTTCGATGGCGTCGATGGCCAGACGGCCTTGGCCCGCCTGGGGTTTCGGCGTCAGAGCGGTGATGAAATACGCGCCTCCGGATTCATAGAAGATCTTCTTTTTATCGGCCGACAATTCGTATCCGGAGACCCCGTTGAGGACGACCTCGTCTTTGCGCGTCTTGAAATCGAACTTGTGGAGCGTCGCTCCCGGCCCACCGGGGCCGGAGACGGCCGGATTCTCGAGGTAGAAAAGCTGCCCGGCCTCGCCGACAGCGAGGGCCCGGAAGTTGCCGGCCGGAACGGGCAAGGCCAGGATGCGCTGGTTGAGGCCGTCGAAATCGATCCTGAACGTCTCGGCGGGCTTCGCCGGCGCGGCCGCGGGCTTCTCTTCTTTCGTCCCGGGGGCCGGTGCGCCCTTGTCGGCCGCAGATTTATCCGGCGCGCCCTTTTCTTCGTCGTTCTCCTTGGCCAGCGGGTTCGGCGCTTCCTTGGTCAGGGCCGCGACGTAGATCGAGCTCGTCAACCGCATGTCGGCGTTCGACATATCGAACCACTGCTTCACCGGCCCAGCGTCCGTCGAGGAGAAGAAATAGAGATATTTTCCCGACGCGTCGAAGACGGGTTCGCTCACTTCGCTCAGGCCGTCCGTGACCGCGAAAGCCCGACCCTGTTCGAGAGAATAGGCGTAGACCTTTTGGATATACGTCGCGGAGTTGAGCGTATAAACGATCCATTTGGAATCCGGCGACCAGGCGGTCGGATTGCCGCCTCTCCCGCCGAGTTGGTAGTTCGAGGCGATCTTATTCTGAACGCCGGTCTTCAAGTCGATCCAATAGAAGGTGCGCGAATTATCGGCGAAAGAGATCTTCTGGCCGTCCGGCGCCCAAACCGGCGAATCGAAGAATCCGGCTCCGCTGAGGTTATATTTCCTGACCTCGCCCTTGCCGTCCTGGGGGCGGACATGGAGTTGGTATTCGCCCGAGGCGTCCGAGAAATAAGCGATGGAGCGGCCATCCAGCGACCAGACCGGATACCGCTCGTGCGAGCCCGGCGCGTTGGTGATGTTCCGCGGATCCCCTTTCTCCGCGGGCACGGTCACGATCTCGCCACGGAATTCGAAGACGGCCCGCGCTCCCGACGGCGAAATGTCCGCGTTCCGGACCCACCGCGCGCCCCGGACGAAACGATCGCGGAGCTCGCCGAGGTCGGCCGAAACGCTGATCTTCAGGCGCGCGCTCTTGTTGGCCTGCGGCTCGAAGACATAAAGTTGACCGGCTTGTTCGTAGATGATCTTCCCCCCTCCGGCCGAAGCGTTGAGGACGGGATAGTCCCTGTGATTCGTGAGCTGGGCGACCTCTTTGGTCTTCGGGTCGTAGGAGAACAGGTTGAACTCGCCGTTGCGGTCCGACCGGAAATAGACCTTGTCGCCGAGCCACATCGGCCCGGGATCGTTCGATCGGCCTTCGGGCTGAGGGACCTTGTCGAGGGAAAAATCGCTCAGATTCAGGATCCAGATGACGGAATTGCGGCCGCCCCGATAGTTCTTCCATTGGGTGAACGCGTCCGGCAAGGGATTATAAGCCAGCCTCGTTCCGTCGGGCGAAAAGGCGGCCCGGGAGGCGTTGGGGACCTTGAGCGGTTCGGGAAATTGGCCGTCCCGGGACACGGTGAAAAGCTTGGTATGAGCCCCGGTAAAGCTCGCGCGCGGAGAGGTGAAGAGGATCGCCTTGCCGTCCGGCGTGAAACACTGAACGAGGTCCGGGCTCGGGTGCCAGGTCAGTCGCTTGGGTACGCCGCCCGAGACCGGGACCGTATAGACATCCATATTCCCTTCGTATTGAGCGCTGAAGGCGATTAAAGACCCGTCCGGAGAGAAGGCTGGGTAGCCTTCGACACCCAGGTCGGACGTCAGCCGGCGGACGTTCTTCCCCTCGAAATCGGCCGCCCAGAGGTCGTTGGCATAGACGAAAGCGATGTGCGTCTTGCCGATGGCCGGCTGGGTCAACATCTTCGTGTCGTTGATGTCGATGGCTTGGAGCCAGGCCGCCGAAAGGATGAAAACAAGGGACAGGATCCACATCCTGATGATCGTCGTCTTTCTCATGAGGCCCTCCTAAAAACGATGACCATTGTATAGCACAGGAACCTCTCCCAATCAAACCAAACGGAATCGAAGAGCCGAACTTGTCATCCTCCGGATTTTCAAATAGGATCTGGTTCGACGCGGACGTCGGGGAAGTTCTTTATTCGAAAAGCTTCTGGAGCGCCTCGTATTTCGCGTGGACCGCATCCACGCCCTTCTCCATGCCGTCGTGGTCGTGGGCCTGGCCGGACGCGTCCAGCGTTTTTGCCGCGGCCAGCAGCTCGGCGGAGGCTTTTTGGAAGGCATCGGACTTCGCTTCCAAGCGCTTCGGCAGGGTCGCCTTCGTGATGGCTTCGGCCTTGGTCACGAGGTCCGCAGTGGCGCCCCGGATCTTGTCATAGGCCTTGTCCGGAAGGTAAGTGTGGAAAACGACATAGAGCGCTTGATGGAAGACGTCCATCTCCTTGAGCACCGGGGCGAGCGTGCGGACCAAGGCTTCATACTTGGCATGGAGCGCCTCGGCGGCGCTTAAAAGGGCCTGGTCGTCATCTCCGGCGGCCGCGTTGTTGTAATCGTCCACCGCTTTCTTGAAGACGGCCACCCCTTCCTTCCACTTGGCCTCCTTCTCCCGAAGAATGCCCGGGAGCTTGGCCGTGAAAATGGGAGCGGCCAGCTTGTTGACGTCGGTGACGTATTTTCGGAGGGCCGCGTAGTCCTTTTCGGGATAGGCCGTATGCCAGATCGGATAGATGATCTCGTGAAAGGCGGTGAGTTCAGGCACTTCACTTTTGGTCTCGCCGGCTATGTCCTGGGCTAAGGCAGAGAGGTTGAGCCCCAGGACGCCGAAAAAGAGGGTAAGAACGATAATGATCCGTTTCTTCATAATGACCTCCAAATCACGATAAAAATAATCGCGAGATGTCTATTATGGCGATTTTTGAGAATTTTTCAAGCCGGAACAGCGGAAAAGCCTTTTTCGATCTTTCTATGATGCCTCTTATCTATTTGACGGTCGGGAAGACGGTAATGCGCAACCTCGCGCACCCCATGGGAACGAGCATGATGTCCTCTAAAAGAGCGCTCGTCCGCAGCGGAGAGACGGGGACCTTTCCGACCATGCGCTTCTCCTCTTTCCATTCCGGCACGCGCTTCGCCTTGGCCTTGAGAACGATGGGGGCCGTTTCGAGCGTGAACGGCTGATAGGCCGGCGTCTTCCTCTCGAAGATCGAGATGGACGACGCCGGATCGGCCGGGTCCACGGCCAGGCCGTAATTCCAGGGTGTCGTAGGCAGGATCTCCACCGCGGGCCAGGCATCCGTCCCTCCATAGCGCTTGACCTGTTCTCCGATCTTGAGCGAATACCACAGCGGGCCTCGGCGGACGGAGACCGCGTTCCCCAGCCGGCTCCAGGTCTTGACCTCGATCTTCGGGGGGAGTTCGAGACGGACCTGGTCGCCGTTCTTCCATGTTCGTTTGAGACCGGCATAGCTCGACGCCGGCGCCTGATCCGTCATGGCCTCTCCGTTGATGAAAATCTTCGCCTTCGCGCACCATTCGGGGATCCTCATGTAGAGCGGAAACTCGACGGGTTGGGCGGTCCAGACCGTGAAGTCGATCGTATCACTGAACGGATAGGCTGTATCCTCGTCGATCCTGACTTCGACGCCGGGGCCGACCTTAGCCGTCACCCGCGAGGGCGCGTAGAGCGCCGCCGCCAGTCCTTCGTCCTGGGTCGCCATCCAGAGATGCTCACTGTAATAAGGCCAGCCGAAGGCGAAGTTGTGCTGGCAGCAGCGGTAGCTCCAAGGATCGTAGGAGAGGAGCGTGCCGTCGTTCTGAAAATCGTGGTCGCCCGAGCTGTCGCAGGAAATGAGGTTGGGCGCGGTCAGGTAATGCAAGCCCTTGAGATCGGGAAGCGTCGAAGCGGGAAGCGAATTGAAGACGATCTCCTCGCAGCGCTCCGCGTAGCGCGGTTCGCCCGTGATCTTCAGGAGAGATTCGTTGGAATACATGAACTCGACGATGGAGCAGGTCTCCGCGCCTTGGCGGGGATCCCCATAACCGCGCCTCAGGTTCTCGTCCGCGCCGAACATCCCCCCGGGCTGCTGGCCGAGCTCGGCCATGACCAAGCCGTAATTGCGCTCGACCGCGTCGACGAATTTCTTGTCTCGCGCCTGCTGAAAATATACGCCGGGCTGGCGAAACCCCATGGTGATGTTGACGCCGTGATAGAACGAGCTGACCCGGTCTTTGGCATCACGCTCCGCGTTGAAGAGCGGCGACGTCCAGTCCGAGGTCCGCTCATAGAGCTTCCGTCCCAGGTCGAGCAGGAATTTCTCTCCCGTCCGGTTATAAAGCCAATAGACGCTTTCGAGGTTATCCCCTCCCCTGAGCTTCTGCCAACTCCCCGGGAGCAGGTTTCCCGGAGGCAGGTCCAGCTCATAGCGGAAATATTTCGTCATGAAGGGAAGGACGCGCGGATCGCCCGTCGCCTCATGAGCGCTCTGCAGGATGGAAAGCATGAGCATGTTGGGCCAGAGGTCGAGGTTCTTCTTGTTTGCGGGAGGCCCGAAATATCCGTCGGGCTGCTGGCTGCCCAGAGCTTCATCGATCCATCGTTTCGCGTCGCCGATGAGCGCGGCATCTTTCAGAACGTAACCGAGGTCGCCGTGGCCTTTCAGCCAATACGGCATCTCTTCCCAGCCTTTGTTTTTAAGCGTGAGCCAGCCGCTCCCGGAACTCAGGAAGGGGCTGAGTTCCTTAAGGCGTCCGGTGAATCCGTCGCGCATCAACTGGAGCTGGCTGAGCAGCCAGCCCTTGGGCTCGATGGCTCCGATCGGAAGCTTGATCAAGGGGCTCGGAGCGAGCGGCTCGCGATTGGAGACGTAATGCCTGTTATGTCCCGCCGTCGGCAGGATCTTGACGACGGTGATCAGGGCCGGAGTCTTCGCCGTCTCCGGCGGACGTCCGGCCATGAACGCCAGCGGCGCCAGGCAGCAGCAGAACGCGACCAGTACGAATTTCATGATGGCCTCCCCCTCATTTTTTCATGATCGACGCCGCGACGACATTCGCTACGCGGCTCCGGAGAGGGATGATCTCTCCTTTGTCCTCGGGGTGGACGCTGTTCGTCAGGAAAACGACGACGGTCTCGGTCTCGGGATCGATCCAGATCGAAGTCCCGGTGTAGCCCGAATGCCCGAAAGAGCGCGGGCCGAACAGGTCGCCTCCGTTGCCCGCGTAGACCGAGCTCAGATCCCAGCCCAAGCCGCGGCCGGCGAACTCCTCCCGCGGATAGATCGAAGTCATGCGCTCGACGGTCAAGGGCGCCAGGATGCGGACGCCGTCCCATTCCCCCTTGCCCAGGATCATCTGGGCGAACAGGGCCAGGTCGTCCGCAGTGGAGAACAGGCCGGCGTTCCCGGAGACGCCGCCCTGAAGCCGGGCCAGAGGGTCGTGCACGACGCCGATGAGCGGCTTGCCGTCCACGACCTGGGTCGGCACGCACAGATTCAGATATTTCGGGGCGGGCTTATAGAGCGTGTGCTTCATCTTCAAGGGCTTGAAGATGTTCTGTTCGGCGAATGCGTCGATCGACAGGCCTGTGATTTTTTTCACGATATGAGCCATGGTGATATAGCCGAGACAGCTGTAATGGAACTCCGCTCCCGGCGGGTTGGTCTTTTTCAAAACGGCGATATATTTGACCAGGTCTTCCGTCGCGCAGGGGCTCCCCAGCTTTTTCCCGGCTTCGGCCGCGTCGGTATAGGGCGGAAGGCCGGAGGTGTGGGTCAGGAGGTTCCAAATGCGCCCATCCTCGCCTTTCTGTCCCCAATCATCGATATAGGCGGCAAACTCCGGAACGTGCATTTTTACACGGTCCCACAAGGAGATCTTGCCCCGTTCGGCGAGGAGCAGAATCGACGTCGCCGTGGCCACCGGCTTCGTCACCGAGGCCAGATCGAAAAGCATGTCGGCCGCCATCGGTTTGTGCTCGGGGACCCACCGGCTCTCGCCGTAGGCCCGGCGCAGGACGACCTTCCCCTTCCGCGCCACGAGAAGGACGGCGCCGGGAAGCTCCTTGCGGGCGATGGCTTCCTCGATGACCTCGTTGACGAGGTTCAACCGCTCCGCGGACATTCCGACGGCGTCGGCGGCGGATGAGGGCAGGGTCTTCCTGCCGCATCCCCAAGCCCCGATCAGGACGGACACGAGGCCGACAAACAGGACCGTTCTTTTTTTCATCCTCTCCTCCGCTCCGGCCGATCCTTAACTATATCCGGACTTCATCCGAAAAATCTAGAGCGAGTTCACGGCGCGCTCGATGCGCAGCAGCGCCTCCTCGAGCAGCGGCCGTGGACAGCCGAAATTGATCCGGACGTGGCCTTGGAGTTCCTGACCGAACATGGGTCCCTCGTTGAAATAGACCCGGGCCTTTCTCAGGAAGAACGCGTTGAGCTCACTCTGGTCCATCCCCATCGCCCGGCAGTCCATGAGCGCCAAATAGGTCCCTTCGGGCCGGATGAGCCGGATCCGCGGCACCCGTTCGATCAGGAACCTTTCCAAAAGATCCAGGTTCCCTTCAAGGTAGATCAGGAGCTCATCGAGCCAGTCGGCGCCCTGCGTATAAGCCGCTTCGAGGGCGATGGGGCCGAAGATGTTCCCCATGCTCAGAGAAGCATTCCGAACCTGGCGGTCGAAGAGCTTTTTCTTCTCGGGATCGGGGATGACGGCGAAGGATGTCTCCAGGCCGGCGACATTGAACGTTTTGCTGGGGGCGTGCAGGGTCACCGTCCGCCGGGCCAGATCCTCGGAGAGCGAGGCGAGAGGAACATGCCGGTGGCCTTTAAAGACGAGCTCGGCATGGATCTCGTCCGAAATGACGATCAGATCCCCGGCCGCGCAAAGGGCCCCCAGCCTCTTCAGCTCGTCCGGCGTCCAAACGCGGCCGACGGGATTGTGCGGGCTGCAGAGGATGAGCATCCTCGTTCCGCGGTCGATCGTTCGTTCCAGGCCGTCGAAATCCATGACGTAGCGGCCCGACTCGAACTTGAGAGGATTGCGGACGAGACGCCGATCGTTGTGGTCGATGACATGATAGAACGGATGATAGACGGGGGTCTGAATGACGACCCCGTCGCCCGGACTCGTGAAGGCGTTCAGGCACAGGCAGAGCGAGGGCACGACCCCCGGGCTTTTGGTGACCCAACCTTTTTTGACGTCCCAGCCGTGACGGGACTTCAGCCAATCGGCGACGGCGGTCGAGAACGACCGGGACCCGATGGGATAGCCGTAGATGCCGTGCTCGGCCCTCCGCGTCACGGCCTCGACGACCGCGGGAGGGGCCGGAAAATCCATGTCGGCGACCCACATGGGAATGACGTCCGGCTCCAACTGGGTCCGTTCCCGGCAATCCCACTTCATGGAGCGGGTGTTCCGGCGGTCGATGATCCTGTCGAAATCGAATTTCATGGGGAGGAGCCGGGCCGAGCGTTCAATCCTTCCAGACCCTCCCGTCCTCGCCTTTATAGATCGCTTCGAAAAGACTGTCCGTCGTCCGGATCACGGGCGGGAAGGCATATCCCCTGATCTTGAGGTCCTTGTCCCTCAGACCGAGGGCCTTCCAGTCGTCGAGGAAAACGGTCTTGTCGGCGCGCGCGGCCCACTCGGCGTAGTAGATCCTGCGCAGGGCCCATTTCGCTTTTTCCTCGGGTTTGTCCTGGAACGAATCCCGGCCTTGGCCCGCGACCTTTCCCGAGAACTGGACATAGCCCCACATCTCGGGGTAATGGATGTTGATCAATCCGGTCGGCGACCAGACCCAGTTGTCTTCCGCCAGGGGTTTGCCGGTGTTCGGGTCGGCGGCCTTGGCATAAGCGCCGTCGGCGACGTTCAGACGATATTCGACCCGGGAAAAATCCATCCGCCATTGATCGCCCGGCTTGGGCGCCGATTTCGGGTTCGCGGCCTCCTTGAGGACGTCCCAGGGCAGGGCGATCTCGACGAACCAGCCTTTGTCCTTGTCGTTCGGATTGTTGAGCGTCCCATTGACCTTGACCGCTGTTTTCAGTCCCTGGATGTCCCAAGCGTGGATATTGGCGGACGAGCCGTCGCGATAGGGTTTGACCAGAAAGAGGTCCCAGACTGTGTTGAGCGCGTTCATCTCCAGCTCGTAGTAGGCATGGGTATCTCCGTCGGGGTCGATGAAGACCTCGAAATCGTTGTCCTGATAGATGATCGAGTCGCGCTTGGTCAAGGTCGCCCAGACATGCGGCTCCTCCAAGGTGGCCCCCAGGTAAAGATGATCGTCGTCCCAGAGCATCTTGATCATCGTCCGGAACCGCGGCTTGGTCCTCTTTCCCCCTTCGATGTCCACGAACGTGTCCGACCAGGCCGCTTTGGACCAAACCGCTTCGTCCAGGTCGCCGTCGACCTGGACGGGCGCGGCGGCCCGATAGCAGACGTACTTCTCGGGATCGAAGGGGATCTTCGGCTCGGGGACCTTGGACGTCGCCGTGAACCCGGCGGCTAGCAACAGCAGGGAGAGAAGAAAAAACGCGGGGACGCGTTGGGACATGCGGGAACCTCCTTGTCGGATGGATCGGTCCACGGTTTTCGGCTTCCTATGATACAGGAAATCGCCGGCCGAATTGAAGGTTTTTTTTAGAGAGGAAATCAGAAAACGAGGACACATCGCTTTTTCGACGGCGGCCGGGGCGGCGGCAGGGGCCCCAGGCTTTGCAGTCCTCATTCGCGAAGCGAATGAGGGCAGGCTTTGTCTGGGGATCCGCTTCCGCCGTACTCAGCCGCGTATTTACATCGCGGGTGAGTGCCCCGGGCTTTGCCCGGGGGTCCACGGCGGCAGGGGCCCCGGGCTTTGCCTGGGGATCCACTTCCGCCGTACTCGCCCGTTTGTATAAGACACGGGTGAGTACTTCCGCCGCGAAGGCTCGTCCCTTGACCGCGTCTTTGACTTTCGCGTCGCGAGTGAGATAGAATTCAAAAACACAATGATAGGAGAGATGTCGCGCGGAAGAAAATAAAATATCAGTTGCCAACGAACCTAGAATTCCTATATTATTTCTAGCCTTTA
>JAUYDS010000095.1 GCA_030691735.1 Candidatus Aminicenantota bacterium | reverse complement strand
GATCCCCGCGGTGTGCGTCAGTAGATCGCGGATCGTGATCGGCCGTTTGAGGGGAACCGTCGAATAGCCTTGGCCTCCTTTGTCCGCCGCCCGGACGGCGACGCGTGAGCCGGCGAATTCCGGGATATATTTAGAGACGGGATCGTCAAGCAGGATCCGCCCTTCCTCCTGCAGGATCATGACGGCGACGCTCGTCACCGCCTTCGTCTGCGAGGCGATCCGGAAAATGCCGTTGGCCGGCATGAGCGTGCCCCGTTCGAGATCGAGTTTGCCGAAGGGCTTGAGGTAGGCGACGCGCCCTTTGCGGGCGACGAGCGCCACCAGGCCGGAGACCTTCCCTTGATCGATGTAGTCCTGCATGACACGGGTCAGGCGCTCGAGCCGCTCGGCGGAGAAACCGACCTCGGCCGGTTTGGCCGTCGGCAGCGACGCGGCCGGGACGAGCGAGGCCGATAGGATCAACCAAAGGGAAACCGCCAGGGCGAGCCGGCGGAAACGCGGAGTGAATAAGCCTCGTGTCATGGTCGGATGGACCTCCCTTCCTCTAATGTCCGGGATTGAACCACGGCTTCACTATAAAATCCGGGGCGAAGGTTGTCAATCGCGAATGAAGGATGGCATAGTACTTGCTCCGTTAGAGAAGGAAGGACATGTTTAGCCGCTTGATCGTTCTCGGCCCCTCGGCCGTCCGGCCTAAAGAAGCTTTACTTGTAAAAGGGGACTCGTCCGGCTGTAAATTTCTTTTCCGAGACGCATTGATAAAATTTCCGCGTATCTTTCTTCTGTTCGCCCTCGTCGTCATCCCATCCTTCGCCGCCTGCCAGACCGGCCTTGAAGAGATCGGGGAATCAATAGGGGCAGTCTCGATCTCACCCGGTGGCGGAGCGGGAACGGCGGCGGCGTTCCCATGCCGCTCTTTTTAAGAGGCAGGACGCCCTCGCTGTAGTTGTTCGATTGCGAAAAAGGTGCCCCGCCGGTGCGGCCGGCCTTTACAAGGCTTCCGGCCCGGGATATATTAAGGGATAAAATGTGCTTAAAATACAAGCATATCGCGTTTCCGACGGCGAGCCTGGTCATCGCCGCGATATCCCTGCTCCTTCCCGCTCAAACCCCTCCTGCCGGCCTTCCCGAAAAATACCGGGTCTGGCTCGAAGAGGAGGTCGTCTACATCATCACCCCGACCGAGCGGCAGGTTTTCAGCGACTTGATGTCTGAACGGGAACGGGGTTTCTTCATCGAAGCCTTCTGGCGCCACCGCGATCCGTCGCCCGGGACCGACAAGAACGAATTCCGCGAGGAGCACTACCGGCGCCTGGCCTACGCCAACAAGCGCTTCATCGGAGCGGGAAAGCCGGGATGGAAAACGGACCGGGGAAAGGTCTATATCATCCTGGGCGAACCGCGCACCCAGCGCTCTTTTGAAGGCTTGTCGTCCGTCTATCCGGCCCAGATCTGGTCCTACCAGGGGATCGCCGTCCCGAGCCTGCCCCAGGAGTTCGACTTGCTTTTCTTCCAGAAGAACGGGATGGGAGACTTCGTCCTCTATTATCCGGCCGGGGACGGCCCGTGGAGCCTCCTCCCGACGTACCGCGGGGATCCGAACGACTATATCGGGGCGTACGAGATGCTGAGCGTCATCGAGCCCCAGCTGGCCCGGACCTCGATCTCACTCGTCCCCAATGAATCCGTCCGCAGCTTCCCTTCGCTCATATCCACGGCCATCCTGCAGAACCTCGACTCCGCGGCCTATCGGACGGTCGAGGACAACTGGGCCCGGAAGCTCAAAGATTATAAGAGCCTGGTCGAGGTCGAGTATTCGGCCAATTATATGGAGAGCGGCTCGCTCCTCCAGATCATCCAGGACGCCTCGGGCGTCCCCTTCGTCCATTTCGCCATCCAGCCGAAGGCCATCTCCGTTGCCGGAGAGGAGGGCGGAGTCGCGACCGACCTCGTTTTCAACGGCATCCTGACCGACCTCCAGGGCCGAACGGTCTATCAGTTCGAGAAGAAAGTGCCTCTCCGCTTCAGCCAGGAGCAGTACGCCAAGCTCCGCCTGCGGCCGTTCTGTTTCGCCGACCTTTTCCCCATCCTTCCCGGGGAGTACAAGCTCTCCGTCCTCATGAAGAATTCGGTCTCCAAGGAGTTCACGACGCTCGAGGCGTCGGTCCGGTTCCCCTCGGCCTTTCCGGCCCCGAGGCTCTCGCCCCTCCTCCTCGGCTTCAACGCCACGCGTCTTCCGGCGCCGCCCTCCGGGCCGAAGCCGTTCGTCGTCCGCGACGTCCAGATCTACGGGGACCCGGAGGCCACGTTCATCGCCAAGGACACTCTGCACATCTTCGCCCAGGTCCTCGGGCTCCTTCCGGCGCTCAAGGCCAAAGGCTCGCTCAAGTTCGCCGTCGAGAAGGACGGGGCGGAGGTCGCCTCCAAGGTCCTCCCCTTGGCCGGGAACCCGGATTCCCTGAACTTTCTCGATGTTTTCCCGCTGGCCAAAGTCACGCCGGGGTATTACCGGGCAGTCGTCCTCCTCCTCGACGAAAGCATGCGCGTCCTCGATCAGCAGGCCCGGGACTTCCAGGTCAGTCCGGTAGATTATGTCCCCCGGCCCTGGCTGCAGGCTCAGTCCCTCATCGAGGGAGGCGGACCGGCCCGCATCGACGGCATCCTAGGCCGGCAGCGCCTGAATCTCGGAGATCCACAGGCCGCTCTCCCCTGGCTCGAACGGGCCCATGCGGCCGATCTCCAAAGCCGCGATTATGCCTTCGACCTTGGGCGGGCCCTGTTCGCCCTGAACCGGATGGCCGAAGTCCGAGCCGTCCTCCAGCCCTTGAAGGAGAGGGCCAAAGAAGACCTTGATCTCGCCCTGCTCCTGGGCCGGACGAACCAGGCGTTGGGCCGGTACGAGGAAGCGGTCGGGATCTATCGAGACGCCCTATCCGGATTCGGGCAGCAGGTCCAGGTCCTCAATGAACTCGGCGAGTGCTTCGCCCGGCTCGGACAGAAAGCCGAGGCCATCGCCGCCTGGAAGAAGTCGCTCGAAGCCGACCCCGGTCAGACCGCCGTCAAGGAAAAGATCGCCGGGCTCGATAAAAGGCTCCCGTCTCCGCCGCTCAAATCCCGCTAATTCTCAAAAATTTCTCTTTTTCTCTTGACAAATAAAATTATATATATGTATAATCGATTGTGCCAAACGATTGAGCAAGCTTCAGGGAATTGCTACATTCAGGTCTAAAGAGAGGGTAATCGGAATCGCGCATAATTCTATAAGGAGGTTTGTTCATGCTTCATAGGAGATTTTTAATCGTCGTCCTTTTTCTTCTCGTGTTTTCTTTTAACGCCAATGCGCAGATCATCCTGACCGGCACGTTGAGCGGCTTCATTCAGGAAAAGGACGGAAACGCCCTTCCGAGGGTGACAATTACCATTGTTTCTCCGGCTCTTATTGTCCCCCAGATGACGCTGGTGACCGGCGATAAAGGCTTTTACCGATTTCCGGCCCTGGCTCCCGGCCTCTACAAAATGACCTTCACGCTGACGGGGTTCAGGACGCTGGTCCGGGAAGACATCCGCATCTCCGTCGGCGAGACGACGACCTTAAACGTCGACCTAGAGCTGTCGGCGATCCAGGAAAGCGTGACCGTGACCGGCCAATCCCCGACGGTCGATATCCAGAAAACGACGATCACGGCCACGTACCCTAAGGAATTCCTGATGAAGGTGCCGACTCAGCGGCAGCTCCTCGTCTCGTTCTTCTCCGTCGTCCCAGGGGTCGTCAGCGAAACGTACCACGGGGCCGCGACGAGCGACAACGCGTTTATGATCGACGGCGTCAACATCTCCGACCCGCTGACGGGCGGTCTCCTGGTCAGCTACGGGTTCGACATCATAGAAGAGCTCGCCGTGGACACGGGAGGCCTGGGGGCCGAATACGGGAACGTCCGCGGCGCGGTCATCAACGCCATCACCAAGTCCGGCGGGAACGAATTCCACGCCCAGGCCAGCTACTACTTCCGCAATAAGAGCTTCCAGGCTGACAACACCGCGGGCACCCCCCTGGCCGGCCAGTTCGTCGGGCTGAAGAAAGAATTCGATTGGAACCTCAACATCGGCGGTCCCATCGTCAAGAACAAGCTCTGGTTTTTCGCCAACATGTCCTATTACAGCCTCGACCAGTACGTGGACGGCTTCCCTTGGGCCCAGTCGCAGACGATCCCCGTCGACAACTGGCGCTACTATCCATACGCCAAGCTGAGCTGGCAGGTCGATGAGAAGAGCAAGATCGTCCTGTCGTACAACCATCAGAACATCCGCCGGACGAACCGCGACGCCAGCCGCTACCGCAACGAGGACACGACCTACCTCCAGAACAATCCCACGAACACGTTCAACCTCCAAGGGACGCGGTTCTTCAGCGGCAACTTCTTCATGAACGCCAAGCTCGCTTACGTCACCCACAAGCTGGAATTCGAGGCCAAGAACGACCTCATCGGCATCTATGACCAGGTCACCGGCTTCTATTCCCAGAGCTACGGCAATACCAACATCACCAAGCGGCCGAAGCTGCAGTTCAACCTGGACGGGACATACTTCGTCGACGATTGGATGGGACGGCACGAGTTCAAAACCGGCATCGAAGCCTGGTACGGCTGGGAGGTCGCCCAGAACAATTACAACGTCGACCCCCGCTATAATCTCAGCAACCTCATCTATCTCAGCAGCGCGGTGCCGTCGTACATTCTCCACCGGATGGACTACACGCGCAAAGACAATAACATCATGATCGGTGGATTCATCCAGGATTCCTGGCGCCTGACCGAGCGGCTGACGCTCAACCTCGGCGTCCGCTATGACCATCAGGTCGGCATCGTTCCGGAACAGGGCCAGGACCGCGAACCCGTGGTCTATGGAGGCGTCACTTATGACCCGCGGGTCGCGTCCCAGTTCACGGCGCTGACCTGGGATACAATCTCGCCCCGCCTGGGCGCCGCCTACGCGCTGACCCGCGACAACAAGACGGTCGTCAAGGCGAGCTTCGGCCGATACTACTCCTCGGCCATCTCCACCTTGTTCGTCGGCATCAATCCCAATGGATCCATCTCCTGGCGGCAGGCCCTCAATCCGGATTGGACGCTGAAAGGCGGCCCGTATTCATTCAGCGCCACGGCCGCCTCGCAGATCGACTCGGACCTCAAAGTCCCCTACGTCGATGAGGTCACGGTGGGGATCGAGCGGGAGCTCCTAAAGGACGCCCGGCTCAGCTTGCGCTACATCCGGAAATGGGACCGCAACCAGATCGACGACGTGGACCGGAACGCCCTGGACATGAACGCCCTCGGCAACGGAGAGCTCGTCTGGACGAACTACACGCCGTACTCGGTCGTCGATCCTTACAGCGGCCAGAGCATCACTTTCTGGGGCGTCACCAACACCGCCATCCCCACGTCGATGTACATCACGAACCCTCCCGATAACACACGAGACTATGAGTCGGTCGAAGTGACATTCACCAAGCGCTACTCCCATCGCTGGCAGATGACCGCGTCCTATGTCTACGCCAACGCCAAGAACCTGCTTGGGCTGAGTAGCACGGGCTCCACCGGCCTCTTCAACAACCCGAATTCGATGACCAACGCCTTCGGCCGCGATCCTCTCGTCCCGATGCATCAGGTCAAAATCCAAGGCACCTACACGCTCCCATGGGGATTCAACATCAGCGGATTCTTCTACCATTACAACGGTTATCCCAGCACCCGGCAGATCCGGAGCAGCGACCTCGGTCTGAATCTCGCCCAGGGAACGGTAACCATCAATGCCGAGGGAAAAGGAGCTTCGCTCCGTCCGAACCTGACGAACCTCGACCTGCGGATCGACAAGTCCTTCAGCCTGCCGGGACGGTACGGAAAGGTCGAGTTCATGCTGGACATTTTCAACGTCTTCAACGCCAACACGGCGACCGCCATCGAAACGAGGTCCAGCAATCCCGGCCTGTTCACGTACGGCATCTTGACCGGCATCATGGCCCCGCGGATCCTCCGTCTGGGCGTCCGTTACGAATTCTGACGGAATCTCGCGCCGCCCGGCCGGCCTCGACAAGCCGGGCGGCGCGAATATCCCCGGCGCTCCGAGAGCGCCTCAAGAGGAGACAGCAATGAGATCCATCCGTTCCTTCGATGCCCAGAAAGGCGTTCTGTCGTCCTTCCTGGTCCTATTGGCCCTCTTCACGCTGGCCTGGACGACCGGCTGCCAAGGCGACCGTTCCGGCGCCCCGGCCGGCGGCGGCTTCCTGGGTGACCTATCCCGTCCTATCGACGGCAAGGCGATGCGGGCCACCTCGGCCATGCGCGTCGGCGAGCTGCGGCGCGGCCCCAACGGTGAGCGGGAGCTGGGCCCCCGGAAGTACGATCCCAAGGCCGACTTCAAGGGCGACGGCGAAGTCCAGAGCAACTGGGACAACTACACGGTGCCGGCCGGAGCGACCCACGTCCTCATGGACGAGTCCGGCCCGGGCGTGGTCACCCATATCTGGATCACCTTCCTCGGACCGGAACCCCAGAACTGGGCCCCCAAGGGCTCGGCCAACCATCAGGAGCTCATGCTCCGGATGTACTGGGACGGCAATCCGCGGCCGGCGGTGGAGGCGCCCCTCGGCGATTTCTTCGCCAACTGCTTCGGCGAGCGCCGGGAGGTCATCAGCCTGCCCGTCGTCGTCGAGGACGCCGATTCCTACAACTGCTTCTGGCGGATGCCCTTCCGCAAGTCGGCCCGGATAGAGATCGAGAACCAGAACCAGGGCGGCTTGCCGTTCAGCATGCTCTATTTCAACATCGACTGGATCAAGCTGGACAATCTGCCCAAGGACACCCCCTACTTCTACGCCCAGTACCGGCAGGAATACCCCGCCGTGAAGGGAAAGGACTACGTCGTCCTCGAGACGGCCGGAAAAGGCCATTACGTCGGGACTGTCCTGGCCGTGCGCATGCGCAGCCCGGCCTGGTTCGGCGAGGGCGACGAGAAGGTCTACGTCGACGGCGAGACGAAGCCGTCGATCTGGGGGACGGGCACGGAAGATTATTTTCTTTCCGCCTGGGGATTAAAGACGAACGGGACGCCCTACTTCGGTGTGCCGTTCTTCGACTTCCGCGGCATCGGCGGCCACACCAGCGCCTACCGCTGGCACATCGAGGACCCGATGCCCTTCAAAACAAGCCTCAAGGTGACCTTCGAGCACATGGGCTGGATGTCGCAGGACGAGAATCCCGAGTACAAATCCACGAGCTGGAACGATCGCGAGGATGATTACGCCAGCACGGCCTTCTGGTACCAGACGGGCGTTCCGACCTTCGCCGAGCGCGCTCCCGGCATGGCCGACCGGCGCCTTCAGGACCTTTCACGCGTAACGGTCAAAGCCGGCGCTCTCGCGGCCACGGCCCGCCACGGTGAAGGCCCGGTCTCCAAGCGGACGAGCGATCCCTTCGGCGCCGAGGACCTCGTCTATCAGCCGCGCCAGTCTCCGGGCGCCTGGATCGAGATCCCCTTCGAGGTCAAGGCCAAAGAGCCGCTCCACCTCGTCCTCCGCGGAACGCGCGCCGTGGATGGAGGCACATACCAGGCCTTCCTGAATGGCGTGAAGATCGCCCGGCCGCTCGATTTCTACGCCGACCGGTCCGGCCGGCAGGAATTCCAGCTTCTCGATTTCTGGCCGGAGCCGGGGACCTACACGCTCCGCCTCGAGGGCGCGGGCAAGAACCCTCAGAGCGCGGGCTACGCCTGCGCCTTGGAATCGGTCCGCCTGCTCGAGCGGCGGCCGCGGGTGGCCGAGTTCGGCCACGACAAGGACAAGGACTGGAGAAAGACCCCGACGCTGTACCGATAGGATCCGGCAGGGGCCGGCCTCACTTCTTCTTTTTCTCTATCTCGAGCATTTTCTCCAGCCAGGCGTCCATGTTCTCGAAGGGGAGCTTGCGCAGGGAGAGAATGTCCGCGGCCAGGTTGTAGCCGGGCTTGCCCGTCTCCGGGTCGACCGCCTGCGGATTGGCTCCGATGCAAACGAGCTTCAGGGTGTGCGTCCCCGGCCCGAACTCGAACAGGCCGATCTTCCGCTCCCGGCCCTGGCCCCAGATGTAGTCCTCGTGCTCGTTCTTCTTGTAGACGTTGTAGAAGTCCAGGACCTTGTTGACCTTCTCGGGCGGGAGCTGCGTGACCTCGTCGATGGTGTATCCGCCGGCGATCTGGGACTCCCCGGCGTCGGTGAGTTCCTTGCCGTCGACATAGGCCTTCCAGATCCCCTGGTCCTCGCGGAGCGTCTGGAAGATCGACATGGAGTATCGGCCCTTCTCCTTGACCTCGAAGGGGATCTCGATCCAGGACCCGATCGTCTCGTTCTTGACCCGGAACCAGGGCTTGGTCCAGGTCGCCCGGTTGTAGGGCAGGACCTGGATCTCGACCCCGGCCGAATGGCGCATGGTCTTGACGACCTGGGGCAGGTGGAGGACGATCTCGGGATTGACCCGGTCCTTGTAGGGCGGGAAGGGGCACCACGGCTCGGCGATCCGGTCGAGGTACCAGTAGGACACCGACGACCAGTAATCCGGACGGGGCTTGAAGCTGTCGATAACCACACCTTTCGAATTCATGGCGAAGCCGCGGCGCTCGATCTCGAACTTGAGGGACTTTTTGAAAATGACCGGGTCGGCGATGTGCCAGCGGTAGGCGGTGATCCGCGCGTCGATCCCGCGCGGCTCGAAGATGGTGCAGCCGGTGAACAGGGTCGTGTGGACGCGCATGTTCCAGGCATCGTTGAAATAGTCCTCCGTCCCGGTCCCGAGGATGGAAGGCGTCGTCTCGCCGTCGATGTAAAAGAAGTCGTCCCCCTCCCCGAACCAGTGACCGATGGCGTTCTGAGAAGACAGGACGGTCCCGACGTAGTGGCCCCGTCCTTTCCCGACGAAGGCGGTGTACGGCTCGCCCATCACCGGAGGATATTCCTGGTGATAGCGGGCGTGGAAGTACATCATGTCGTCGGGGACGGCGTCGAGCTTGACCCAGTCGATATAGTAGAAGATGCCGGCCGATTCCTTGTCCGACTCGTTGGCGATGACGATCCGGGCCTCCTTCCGGAACGGCATCGGCCAGTAGCAGTTGTAGCCGCGTCCGTAGGAGCTGGACTTGACCGGGAGCGAGTCGATGTCGGCCCGCATCCCGTTCCCGGCCGCGAAGAAGTCGCCGACGGGCGTTTCGACCGACGGAACGGCGGCGCCGTCCCAGTAGATGCGCAGGACGACCGCGCGGGGATAGCGGATGTCCATCGAATTGGCGATGAGCCAGATGTGGGCGATCTTTCCGGGGCCCTTGAGGACGGCGACCGTGCGGCTCTCGCCCTTCTCCAGGCGGATGGAGTCGCCGTTCTCGGTGAGCTTGCTCGTCGATGCTCTCGCGCTGATCCCTTCCCGGGCCCGCATGAGGTCGTTGAGGTCCTGGCCGGCGGCGGGGAGAGCGAATGCCGCGGCGGCGAGGGCAGCCAGTCCAGAGCGAGCGATCCGAAGTCTCTTCGCGTTCATGGTCACTTCTTCCTTTTCTCCATCTCGAGCATCTTGTCGATCCAGGCGTCCATGTTCTCGAAGGGGAACTTCCGGAGGGACAGAACGTCGGCGGCCATGTTATAGCCGGGCTTCCCGGTCAACGGATCGACGGACAAGGGGTTCGCCCCGACGCAGACGAGGCGGAGGGTGTGTTTTCCGGGGCCGAATTCGAACAAGCCGATCTTGGCCTCCCGGCGCTGGCCGTAGATGATGTCCTCGTGCTCGTCCTTGCGGAAGACGTTGAAGAAGTCGAGGGTCGTATTGATCCGGTTGAGCGGCTGCTGGGTGACCATGTCCACGTCGTAGCCGCCGGGGATGTGCGATTCGCCGACCTCATAGATCTCCTTTCCATCGACCAGGACTTTCCAGATGCCTTCGTCCGTCCGGAGCGTTTGGAAGAGGGACATGGAGTAGCGGCCCTTCTCGGGGATGGTGAAGGGGATTTCGACCCAGGAGCCGACGGTCTCGTTCTTGACATGGAACCAGGGCTTGGTCCAGGTCGCCCGGCTGTAGGGCAGGATGCGGAGCTCGACCCCGGCCGAGTGGGTCATGGTCTTGATCACTTCCGGGAGATGCAGCACGATCTCCGGATTAACCCGCTCTTTATATGGCGGGAAGGGGCACCAGGGCTCGGCGACGGCGTCCTGGTACCAGTACGAGACCGACGACCAGTTGTCCGGGCGCGAACCCGACTGGGCGACGACCTCGCCCTTGGCGTTCATGACGTAGCCGCGCCGCTCGATGGTGAACTTGAGCGATTTGCGGAACAAGACGGCGTCTTGGATGTGCCAGCGGTAGGCCGTCACCCGGGCGTCCGGGGACCGGGGCTCGAAGATCGTGCAGCCGGTATAGAGCCCGGTATGGACGCGCATGTTCCAGGCCTCGTTGATGTAGTCCTCGGTCCCGGTGCCGAGGATGGAGGGCGTCGTTTCGCCGTCGATGGTGAAGTTGTCGTCCCCCTCCCCGAACCAGTGGCCGATGCCGTTCTGCGAGGAGAGGACCGTGCCGACGTAATGGCCGCGGCCCTTGCCGATGAAGACCGTGTAGGGCTTGCCCATCTCGGCCGGATATTCCTGGTGGTAGCGGGCATGGAAATACATGACCGCGGGCGGCGGTTGGTCGTACTTGACCCAATCGATCTGGTAGTAGGTCCCGGCCGTCTCCTTGTCCGATTCGTTGGTAATGGTGATCCGAGCCCGCTTCCTGAACGGCATCTCCCAGTAGCAGTTATAGCCGCGTCCGAACGAGCTGACTTTGACCGGAAGCGAATTGACCTCGGCCCGCATCCCGTTCCCGGCGGCGAAGAAATCGCCGAGAGGGACCTCGACCGAGGGGACGGCGGCGCCATCCCAGTAGATGCGCAGGACCAGGGCGCAGGTGAACCGGATATCCTGGGACCAGGGGACGAGCCAGAAGTGGGTGATCTTCCCGGGCCCTTCGAGCACGGCGATCGTCTTCGTCTCGCCCTTGGCCAGGTCGATGGCGTCGTCGTTGTTGCCCGTGTTCCCGCTCGAGGCCCGCATGGACCGGCCCTCCTGGGGCAGAGTCAGGACGGACAGGGACTGGGAGGCCAGGGGAATGGCCAGGCAGTGGATGGCCGCCAGCGCGGCCGCCGCAATCAGGCTGCGTTTCATGGTTCGTCTCTCCTTATCCGATGAAGGTCGTCCTCCGGACCGGGAACCGCTCTCAGCGGGCCGGGCCCAGGACCAGGCAGTCGATTCCGAGCTTGGATCCAGTCGCTTCGGCATTCTTCTCGTTGACCGCGAAGATGAACGTGTTCAGGCCCGCCTTGAGCGGAACATCCTTAAAGACATATTCCTGGGGCGGCCAGACTTCGCGGGGGAACATCTCGACAAAGGCCCGGTGCAGGTCGATCGGCTCTCCGGTGGGCGCACCGTTGACGGCCAGGCGGACGATCCCGTAGTCCGGGGCCCGGAGGAAGTGGATCTTGACCGTGTACAGGCCTTCCCGCTCCGCGGGCACGGCGAGCGAGACTTCGCCCGAGCCGCCGGAGTCGAAGAGGAGCATGTGGTCGCCGCTCTGGTTCGGCATGAGGAGCTGCCGCTCGGGCCGGCCGGCCTCGCCTTTGGCGCTCTTGTAGCCCAGGATGGCCAGGTCCTCCGCTTCGAGAGCGTCGGCGACGTGCCAACGTCCTTTCGCCGGATCCCACGGCTCAGCCTGGATGAGCTTGCCCAGGCGCGGCCAGGGCTTATGGAAGCCCTTCTGATACCAGAACCCGAGGCTGGAGAAATAGTCCCGCCCGGTGTTGGGGAACTCGCTGATCCAGGGCCAATGCTCGATCTCGAACTTGAACGATTTGCGGAACGGGATGGGATCGTTGATGTGGAAGCGGTAGAGGCTGGTGCGGTGGCCGATCTCGCGGCCCTCGAAGACCGGACAGCCGAAGAATTGCTCGCTGAACACGCGTAGGCCCCAAGCGTCGCAAAAATAATCCTCGGTCCCGGTGCCGACCATGGACAGGCGGCCGTCCACGGTGAAAATGTCGTCGCCCTCGCCGAACCAGCCGGGCGTCCGGGAGCGGTTGCCCAGGACGACACCGACGAAATGGCCGTCTCCTTCGACGTCGAGGAGCGTCACGGGCTTGCCGCGGTCCGGGGGATCGGTCTCGAGGAAGCGGGCATGGAAGTACCGGAGATCCTTCACCGGTTGGCTGTAGGATTGGTATTCCACGTGATAATAGAAACGGTTCTGGTGACGGAGGTTGACGTTCGTGTTCTTGAAAAAGTCCGGCGAACGAAGGTTCGTCAAGGTGACTCGGGCAGAGGAGTTGTAGGGCATGTACCACCAGCAGTTCTTGGACTGGCCGCCGGAGGTGCACTGGATGGGCTGGCTGGAGATGGGGACCGTGATGCCCATGCCCACGCCGAAGAAATCCCCTAGGGGCGCTTCGACGCTGGGATTGGGATTCCCGTCCCAGTAGATGCGGAGGATGAGATTCTCGCTCCCGCCGCGGTAGGTCATCCAGATGTGGGTGATGGCGCCGGGGCCCTTGAGGTCGGCGAGCGTCACCTCCTGGCCATCGGCCGGGACGGGGAGCGTGTCCAGGTTGAGGCCGTTCCGGGCGAAGGAGCTGACCCGGGCGGCCGAGAAATTCTTCGGCCGGGCCAGGAGCATCATCGGCGTATCGGCCTGAACCGGACCGGCAGGCGCTACGGCCGGGCCAGGCTCCGGAAAGAGAGTTCCGCCGGTATGGAACGGGGGGGCCTGGCCGAGCCCGGCCTGGCGGCCGGCGGCGTAAGAAAGGACCAGCGCGGCGGCGGCAAGCAGCACGCCGACGAAGAGGATCGATCTGCGTTTAATCATCTGATCTTTCATGGGATCTCCTTCGGGAAGTTCAACGCCACGGTACGGAGCTCCGCTCCGCGGCGCTCATGGGAGGGAGGAGGGCCAGTCCGGGCTCGATCCGGTGTCCCTTCTCATCGTGGACGGCGAAACCGAGCCCGACGACTTTATTCGTTGCGGCGTCGATCTGTCCGCGGATGGAACAGCAGCCGTGATCTCCGTTTTTATTCAAAGCGACGATCTTAAAACCGAACAGCGGCCGACCTTTGTGGCGGTCGATGATCCGTTGGCAGACGTATCGGCAGGCCTCCAGGGGAGAACGGCCTTCGCGCATCTTCTCGACGGCCAGGAAGCTCGCGCAGACCTTGATCGATTCTTCCCCGTGGCCGGTCGCCCCGGCGGCGCCGACGGCGTTGTCGACGTAAAGCCCCGCCCCGATGATCGGCGAGTCGCCGACCCGGCCGACGATCTTGAAGCGGTGCCCGACCGTGCTCGTCACGCCGGCCATGTCTCCCTTGGCGTCGAGGACGAGGACGTTGATCGTCCCCCCGCCCTCGGGCTTGAAGCGCTTGTCGGGCGCCAGATAATAATCCCGGTCGCTGAGGTTTTCCTTCCAGTCCCGCCAGTGTCGGCGGGCCTCCTCGGTTAATAAATCCTCCTCCTTGAAACCGTGCATCTTGGCGAATTTCAGGGCGCCCTTACCGACAAGGAGGAGGTGATCTGTCCGCTCCATGACCAGACGGGCGACCGAGCAGGGCGTCTTGATGTTTTCCAGGGAGGCGACGGCGCCGGCAATGTTCCCCCTGGCTCCGTCCATGACCGCGGCGTCAAGCTGGAGGAAACCCTCTTCATTGGGATCCCCGCCATAGCCGACCGACGGGTCCCGCGGATCGAGCTCGGCGACATTGACGGCTTTCTCGGCCGCGTCGAGGGGGGTGCCGCCCTTTTGGAGAACGTCCCAAGCGGCGGCGGTGACGGCTTCTTTCACGTAAGGGTTCGTCTTGCTGGTGACGATGAGCGGGCGTCGGGGAGATCCCTGACGAGCCGACCGGGCGGTGAGCTTTCCCACGGTCGGGCCCGCCATCCATGCGCCGACGAGCCCGGCGAAGAACGAGCGGCGTTTCATTTCGTAAGCGGACACGTGAACCTCCTATTTTTTGGAGGGAAGGGGTGTCCAGTTCCCGATCCAACCCGACGGATTGCGGCTATTGCCGTGGACGGACCAGACGTCGAAGGAGCCGGGATTGTAGCGGCCCGGATCGAGAAATCGATATTTCTGCCCCCAGGGATCGAGGGGGATGCGGTCGCCCTTGTAATACGGCCACTGTCCCGCCCGGCTGGCCCAGCTCCGGTTCAGGTCCGCGGGCCGGGTGACGAGGAGGTCCAGGGTCTCGGGATACCGACCCCAGTCTTTCTGGAAGGCCTGGATGGACTTGGCCAGCTCGGCCACGGTCGCTTTCGCCTGGGCGATCTTGCGGGCGAAAAGCGCTTCTTCCTTTTTCAGATAATCGCGGTACCATTCGCTCATATCGCCCCAGGGGAGGCGGCGGACGGAGATGCCGTCGAGGCGAAGGCTGTAGCCGTTTTTCCCCGTTTTTGCGTCGATGGAGAAGGGATGGGCGCCGACGCATTCGAAACGGAAGACATAATCGCCCGGACGCAGGTCGAAGATGCCCATTTTTTTCTCGATGTTCGTCCCGAACACCTCGTTCTCGGGATAGTTTTCCTTCCAAGCGAGATACGGATCCCAGAGGTCGAATTTCGGGTCAAGGACCTTATCGAATCCCGGGCCCTTGAGGCTGACCTTCCAGATCCCGTTCTCCCGGAAGAGAATGGGAAGGATCGAGGTCGAATACCGCCCCTCCTCGTCGATCTGGAAGGGCATCTCGATCCAGGCGCCCGGCTTGTCGTTGTACATATAGAACATCAGCTTCCGCCAACCGGTCCGGTTGGATACGGACTGGGGCTTGAGACCGGGGGACGTCCTCAGGACGGCCTTCTCCAGCGGGAGCTCGGCCATCTCCCGCGGCTCGACCCAGATCTCGGGCATGAGCCGTTCGCGGAGCTTCGGGAAAGGCCTCCACGGCGCGGCGATCGTCCGCTGATACCAGAAAGCGACCGAGGAGCAGAAATCGGCCCGGTACTTGAAATCGCCGGGGGCGACCTGACCCGTCTTCGGATCGGTCACGGCAACATAGCTCCGGCGCTCCACATCCACCTTGAGCGACTTCTTAAACATCACCGGGTCCTGGATGTGCCACTTGTATCCGGTAATCCGGGCGTCTTCGCCGTTCCATTCGCGGATGGTGATCCCGGCGTTCAGGTTGCTGAATAAGCGGAGATTCCAGGCGTCCGAGAAATAGTCCTCGAAGCCCGTCCCGATCAGGCTCGGTTCCTCCTCGCCGTCGATATAGAAATGATCGTCGGATTCCCCGAACCAGCTCCCGACCGAACAATGAAGGCTGATGACGCTCCCGACGTACTGGCCGTCGCCGTCGACCTGGAGGAGCGTGTACGGGGCGAACGGCGTGACCGGCCATTCCTGGTTATACCGGGCATGGAAGTACAGAGTCTCGGGCGGAAGGGTATCGAGCTTGGCCCAGTCGATATAAAAGTAGCACGAAGTGATGGCCTCGGCGCCTTCGTTCGTCATGGTCAGGCGGGCTTTCCGGGCGAACGGCATCTTCCAGTAGCAGTTGAGGGCCCGGCCGTACGAGGTCACCTCGATCGGCAGGGTGCTGACGTTGGCCCGCATGCCGTTCCCGGCGGCGAAGAAATCGCCGATCGGGGACTCCACGGACGGCACGTCCGCGCCGTCCCAATAGATACGAAAGACCATGGTCCGCGGATAGCGGCGCTCGTACGCGCCGATGGTGAACCAGATGTGCTGGATCTCGCCGGGTCCGTCGAGGTCGGCCAGGACAACGGTCTCGCCCGGGTCGATGTGGAAGGCGTCGGCATTGGACTCCGGGTCGAAGAGGCCGCTCGAATTCCGCATCCGTTGCCCGGGCTGCTTGCGGGTGATGACGCTCAGCTGGTCCTGGGCGAAGGCGGTCAGGCTTCCGGCGATGATCAGGGCGAGGATGATACGACGCATCATGAGAGTCCCTCCTGTCCGGCGGGCGTTCGTCCGTAACGCCCGGACCGGTCGATGTTCAGTAGCGAACCCCGGTTCCGACGGGGAAATCGACCGAGACGTTCACGGGGAGCTTTCCGGCCGGCTTGATCTCGCCTTTGAGCAGGCGAATGAAGGAATCGGCATAGACGATCTGGTTGCCGAAGAAGCCTCCCTCCCCGTACCCGACGGCGAACGCGGCGGCGTTTTTCAGCCCCGCGGCCAGGTAGGGATTCCCGTAGGCGACGGCGATTGTGGTCTTCGGCTTGGCCGCGATGATCCGGTTCAGGAATTCCAGGTCGGCGGGCTTCAACGGCCCGTTGTCTTTATAGGCCGTCCGGGGATGGAAGAGAGAAATGACGACGGTGTCCGCCGCCTGCGCTGCTTTCACAGCTTCGGCGTAACGCTCCTTGGCCGTCGTGGGGCCGAGGAAAAAAGTCCTCGTCTTCGGGAAGGCGGCCTTAATCTTGGCATCGACCAGGGCCGGGACGGGATCGACCTCTCTTCTCTGGATCGTGACATGGACGATCGATCCGAGCTTGTCCGCCGTGGAGGGGAAGAAGCCGTCGTTCTTGACCAGGGTTAGGGATTCGTCGGCGATCTTCTGGAGGAGGGCTTTGTGGGACTGCCGGCCGACGACGGAGGCGACATGGCTCTCGTCCACGAACCGGTTGCGGGGCAGGTCGAGCCGCGCCTTCCAGGTCAGGATCTTCTTGACCGAGGAGTCGATCCGGGCCTCGGGGATCCGTCCCGACTTCACGGCCTCGACCAATCCGCGGATTGTCGCCACGGGATCGGCGGGCTTGAGGACGGCGTCGTGGCCGGCTTCGACGGCCAGGACGCAGGCTTCGACCGCGCCGAACCTCTGGACGACTTTCTCGTACCACATGTCGTCGGTCGTCAGGATGCCCTGGAAGCCGAGGCGGCCGCGGAGCCAGTCCGTGGCCAGCCGCTTCTCGACGCTGGCCGGCAGGTCCGAGCCTTCGGTGACCGATGGAATGGCGATATGTTCGCTCATGATATAGGCCACGCCCGCGTCGATAGCCTTCTTGAAGGCGAGAAAGTCCTCGGCCTCGACACGGTCGGCGGGCTTGCGATTAATGGTGTATTCCGTCCCGGCGATCAACTCGACCTCGCCCCGGCCCGGGTAGTGCTTGGCCGTGGCCAGCATCCCGTTCTCCTGATAGCCGCGGATATAGGCTCCGGCCATCCGGCCAAGGAGGTCCATGTCGGCGCCGAAGGAACGCACGCCAAGGACGGGATTGTCGGGGCGGGTCTGGATATCGACCACGGGGGAATATGTGATGTGGATGCCGACGGCCCGGCCTTCGGCCGCCCCCGCCTTCCCGACCTGGTAGGCGAGGTCCTCGGAGCCGATGGCGGAGAGGGCCATGTTGGCCGGGAATTCCGTCGCCCCGACGATCTGCTGGCCCGGGCCGCCCTCGAAATCGGAGGAGATGAGGAGGGGCAAGTCAGCCGCTTTCTGGAGGCGGTTCAGGAGGGCGGCCGTGTCCTGGGGCGTGCCGCCGTAGAGGACGAATGCTCCGACCCCGTGATCGCGGGCAAGGCTGAGCCAGCTTTGGTAGCGGGGATCGTCCTCAGCGATGAATTCACCGCGCATTTCGGCGCAGATCATCTGGCCGATCTTGCGCTCGAGAGAGAGCGTCCCGAGGGTTTTCTGGGCCCAAGCCTCGGCCTCGGCGAGAGACACGGTCCGCGGAGCACCCGCCGGCGAGGCGGGATCAGCGGCCGGACCGGTGCTGCAGGCGGCGAGAACGAGGACCAGGCCGAGCCCTAGTCCAGGAAGGATCCATGATCTCAGGCGGATGGACATGCTCTCTCCTTAAAATAAAACGGCGGGTCATCGCCGAGATCTTTGGCCTGGCGATGACCCGCCCAAGAATCTCTGTCGCGGACCGTTCGGTCGCTTAGAACTCGACCTTGAACGTCAACTGCGCTGCGCGCGGCGACTGCGGTCCGATCTTGTTCAGGTAGCGGTTGATGCCCGCGGAATCCGCGAAATTGCGGCGGACATCGGACGATTCGTAGCTCGAATAGCCCGCCCAGTTGAAGACGTTGTAGAAGTCGCAGGCGAATTCGAACCGGTACTTGCCGATCTTGACGCCTTTGGCCAGACGGACGTTGACGCTCCAGATGTTGTCGGTGTAGCGGCCTTGAGCGCCCCACTTCTTGCCGGCGAAATAGTTGTTCTTCGCCTGGAAGACGATGTCGGAGACCGTCCGGACCGTGCCCGTCTGGCCCGGGGCCAGCTTGATCGTCGGGGCCGTGGCGTCCCAGGCGTAATCGCCGGTCGTGTCGGCCTGATAGATCCCGGCTTGTCCGCTGATGTAGGTGGAGAGGAGGATGTCCCAGGGGAGCCGGTAGAAGGTCGAGATATGGAAGACCCAGCCGATGCCGTAGTTGACCATGTCGAGATCGCGCGCCGAAGCGTAGACGAACTGCTTCGCGTCGGTCGGGTCGAAGGCCAGCTTGTAGTACGTCCTCCACATCAGGGAGTAGTTGGCCATCAGGCCCCAATTGCCGGTGAAGTTCCGTTTGATGTTGAACTGGAGACCCTTGTAGTCGAACTTCCATCGCCGGGCATCTCCCTCGTGCCAGGTCCGCATCCAGATCGTGTCGAAGTCGGGGAAGACCCGTCCGGTGAAGGCCCCGTTCGTGAAAACGGCGTTCACGTCCTCCATGTAGGAGGTGTTGATGGCCCGGTAGATGAACGTCGTGTCGAAGGCCAGGTTCTTCAGGATCTCCCGCTCGAAGGAGACGGTGAACTCGTCGTTGTACTCGGCCTTCATGTTCTTGTTGTAGTCGGGGGCGTAGGCGAGCGGAGGATCGTTGTAGACGGTCATGAACTCCTTGCCCTTCCCGATGTTCGCCGTGCTCATCCGGTACTCGCCGAAGGCGATCACCCGGGAGTAGTTGTTGTAGTCACCCGTCCCGACGAACTCGAAGTAGCGGCCGAAGTGGAACTTGAAGACGCCGACCTTCTCCCAGTTGTAGGTGACCCCGATGCGGGGGGCCAAGCCTGAGTCGTCGAACTCGATGTTGTTCCGCATGTCCGAGTAGATCGCGTCCATCCAAGCCGGGATCTCGTTGCGGTAGTACATGTTCTCTTTCTGGTGTTCCCACCGCAGGCCGGCCGAAATGGCTAGGTTCTTGCTCACGACCCAGGTGTCCTGGAGGAAGAAGTTCTCGCTCGAGACGACGACCTCGTTGTCGTAGCGGTCCTGGGGGGTCCCGGGAGCGGCCTTGACGTTGTAGCCGCGGTAGACGTACGGCGCGCTGAGGCCGTAAGTCGCGTAGTCCAGGCCGTAGCGGAGCTGATAGTACCCGAACTCGTCCATCCAGTATTTCCGCGTTCGGGTGACGTGGTTCCAGGGACGGATGTCGGCGCCGAACTTGAGCTCATGAGCGCCCGAGTTGAAGAGGTTCTCGGCGTAGTAGGTCAGACTGCCGCTCAGGAGGAGGTTGTCCCGCGTCGAGTAATAGTCCTCACCGTAGCCCTTGTCGACAAGAAGGGTCGAACCGCCCTGGGCGCGCTCCGTGTAGGAGGTGCGGGGTTCCGTCGACGTCGAATAATTGTCCCGGGGCTTAGTTACGTATCCGGCGATGAAGTTCAAATAGAGGCTGTCGGACATCAGCCAGCGCCACGTCAGGGAGTACATCGGGCCGCCCTGGCGGTATTGCTGGGCGGTGGCCACGGTGCCGTAGATCGCACTGGCATAGGAGCCGCCGTCGACCGTTTGATAGTCGTTCTGGTAGACGGCGCTGATGGTGTGCTTCGCCGCCGGCTGCCAGGTCAGCTTGAAGTAGGGCATGTGGCCCTTGGTCTCCTGCAGCAGCTCCTTGGTCACGATCGTGTTGGCGTACTGCGAGATCTCGTTGTTGTACTTATAGGAGGCCATGAACCACAGCTTGTCCTTGATGATCGGGCCGCTGAGGTTGAGGTTGGGAATATAGTAGCTGCGCATGGCCGCCGCGCCGCCCGGGACGTTGCTCCAGTTGAAGGAGCGGGGCTGGATCTGGGCGAACAGCGAGGCCTGGAAGGTGTTCCCTCCCGACTTCGTGACGATGCTCATGAACGAAGAGCGGGCATTGCCGAACTCGGCCCCGGCGCCGGCCGTCTTGACGTCGATCTCCTGGATGGCCTCGTAGTTGAAATTCGCGTACGAGGTCCCGCTCATGGAGTCGTTGATCTCCATCCCGTCGACCAGGATCTTGTTCTCGTAGCCGTCGTCCTGGTTGTGCTGGGACCAGAAGTAGGTCGAGTTGACGAGGTTGTGGGTGACGCTCCCGGCGTTGACGAGGGGCGAGTTGAGGGACGCCCCGGCGACGCCGGGCAGAACGAAGAAAGCGTCGACGTAGGTCGCCCGCGGGGCGAGGGGGATAGTCTCGAGCAATTCGACCTGGAGGTTGTAGTTCTTCTGGCTCTTCTCGAGGTCGATCAGCGGAGCTTCAGCCGTAACTCGGATCTCGTTCTCGAGCGTCCCGAGCTTCAGCCGGACGTCCGCCGTCGAGGTGTTCCCGACCTGGACCGGGACGCCCCGGAGCCAGCAGGTTTCAAAGTTCTGGAGCTTGGCGCAGATCGTATAAGTGCCCGGAGGAAGATACATGAAGCGATAGCCGCCTCGGGCGTCCGAGACGGTCGAACGCGGCGTCATCAAGGACGAGCTCGAGATCTCGAGGGTCACGCCGGGGAGGATCTCCCCTTTGTCATCGGTGACGAAGCCGCGCAACGTTCCTGTCGTGGCCTGGGCGTGAAGACCCGCCGCGGTCACGAGAAGGACAGAACAGAACATCGCGAAAATAAACCATTTGTTACGACTCATTGGACCTCCCATGATATTGCCTTGGCTGGAAAAACCCTGGAGATTTCGCGTTCGGTAAGCTCTATGGTCACCTCCTCGGACGCGAGTCTTGGCCGTAAGAACTCACGCCCACCTGCGTGAAGAAAAAGAAATGATGGTGATGATAGACTTGATTGTCGGAAGACATTACACAAACGCGGGGCCATTTTTTGTTCGTGCAATCGTTTGGCTCAATCGATTGTCTAAGAATATTGAATTATTTTTCCTTTGTCAAGTTTATTCTACGCGCATTTCATTGCAAGTCGAAGAGCGGCGAAAGCCCTCCGGTCTCCGGATCCCCGACCTTGCGGACGGCAATCCGGAACGACTTGCCGCTATACACGGCAACGTCGACATCGGTCTTACCCGCCGAGGCCAGAACATCTTTCCGCAGGACGGTGACCTCTTTGACTTTTTTCGTCGCCGGGTCGACCTGCTGGAGGATGACGGTAAGCTTGGCCTGCGGGTCCTTGGCCCAGGCCCCCTGGAGCGTCCAGCTCACGGTCATGGACGGCTTCGTTCCGGTCGCCGCCACGTCCTTGAGAAAACAGAGGTTCCGGACGGCGATGTTATTCCGGGCCAGCTTCCACAGCTCGGGCTTGTCGAATTTGCCCTGGAGGTTGTAGCGCTGGTCGCCGCCGCAGTTGTTATCGACATTCAGCTCCTCGTCGTATTCGAAATCGCGGTAGAGCTGCGGGATCAATCCCGAGCCGACGTTGAACACGATCCGCTGGTCCTTGAGATGTCCGGCCGCGGCGCGGTTCATATATCGCCATTGCGACTGGAGCGGCGGAACCGGGTCGAAATCGAGGTCGTCGGGAAGCGTCGGCGTGGCGTCGAAACAGACCCAGCCGTAGCGGCTCCCGAGCCAGACCTGGTCGTAGCGGTGGCCGTTGCTACACGGCGCGGTCTCGTCCTCGTCGAGGAATCCGTTCTTGTTCTTGTCCCAGACGTCGGGGCCCTGGGCCGTTCCCGTGCCCAGCCAGCGGGCCTGGATCCCGAGATACCGTAACGCTCCGGCAACCATGACGCTCGTCCCGGAGCAAGCGATGATCTGCGTCCGGTCGTAGAGACGGTTGGACAGCTCGATCTTCAGGTTGCCGGGATTGGCGTCATAGTGCTGGCGGTCGTAATCGACCGCGGCCGGGACGCGCTTCGGACGGCTGGGATAGTAATAGCTGTCCTGGATGTATTCAACGATGTTGCGAGCCGCCCAATAGGGATTCTCCAGGTCGGCCGGGACGCCGTATTTTTTTAGGATGTGTTCGCGGACGCGGGCCAGGAACTCGTCATAGGTCTTCTTGTCCTTGAGGTTGTAGAGGACCGCGTCGTCGGCGAGATAGTCCGTCCCCTGAAGAGCCTTCTTGTTCTTGTCGACGCGGTGGGGATAGACGTACGACCGGGACGGATTCGTCCAGATGTCGATGTCGTACCGGGACGAATATGGGCGGGCCGGCGCCTCGCCGTATTCGACGACGGCCATGGTCTGGCGGCTCGCCGCGTCGCCGGCCGGGTCCATGGTGATCATCTTGATTACGGCGTTGGGGACGGCCGATATATCGACGACCTTCTCGGTTTCGAGCCACGTTCCCTGATTGCCGAGCTGATTGTAGGCGTAGGGACGGGAATAGTAATGATAGACCTTGCCGGGGTTCCGCGGCTGCCCCTCGGGTTCGGTCGAGATGGTCATCTGGAGATGCCGGAGGATGCGCGGCCCCTCGACCGCGGCGTCCAGGTTCTTGGTCACGTTCACCCGATGGACGAGGTCCGCGCCCCGGGTCCCTTCGGGGACCCAGAGGGCATTGGCGCCGAAGGCCAGCCCCGAAACCGGGAGATTCTCACCCTTCGAATCCGGCCAGTTGAAATGGAACAGTCCACGTCCCGTCTCCGCGTCGGCGCAATAGAGATAATCCCGGCCGATCGTTCCCCAGACATAGCGGGCCCCGTCCAGGGTCATGAAGGTCAAGCCGTAGGAGGGTTTGGTCCCCGAATCGGGGATATGCTTGACGAAATCCAGAACCCCGTCGGCCGCGGGGTTCCAGGCGAGCCGGATGAGTCCGCGCTGGACGCGGAGGTCGCAGTCCTTATAGGCCGAGGCGTCGAAGCTGATGAGCAGCTTCCCGTTGTCATGGGCCAGGCCCAAGACCTCGCGGTCGCCGATCTTGTAGGGATAGAGCGACAGGTCGATCGGGACCGGTTTCTCGACCGCCGGCCCGAACCGCCAGAGCTCGGATTCGGCTTCGCCGCCGGGCTTGATCCAGTTCAGGACATAGAAGACGTCCTTGCCGTTTTCCCGGCTATAGGCCAATCCGCGCGGGCTCTGAAGCGGCGCGCCGTTCGCCCGGACCGGAAGCGCGACGGTGCCGAGGAGTTTCAGCTCGCCGGTCGCGGCCGCGGACTCCGCAGGGACGCCGTAGATGAACACCTTCCCGGCGGCGTCGAGCACGAACAGCCGGGGAGCGAGCGGCGACGTATCGTCGAAGGCCAGACCCCGGACTTCGGTGTTCTCCGAAGCGAGCGCGTAGGCTTTCTCGCTCTCGCCCATGAGCGGTGACTTGGCCGCCGCCCAGGCCGTTCCGGCCGCGACGAGGACCAGGATCCAAAGGACGATTTTCGTTCTCTTGGCTGTGACCATGGATTTCCTCCCTATCATGAGATGTCTCTTTCAGATGTCTATTTCACGAGGTGAAAGCGCGTCTGCCGGCCGTCCAGAAAATACGCGCCGCGCGAAGTATAGGCCAGGACCTGTTCCAAGGCCAGCCTCAATTCCCGGCCGCCCCATTCGGGGACGGGGGCCGCGACGCTCAGCTCGGCCGTGAACGTGCTGTTCGGGACGAGCCTGACCTGGCCACGGATGCCGGTGTCGACCTGTTCCCAAGGGAGGCCGATGAGCGGTCCGGGTTCGTGGAGGAACAGCCCGATCGAATGCGAATAGATCCTGGGACCGGGGATCCCTTTCGCCTTGGCCGTCCCGAGGATGGCGGCCAAGATCTCGTTCCCCGAACGGCCTTCCTTGAGCTCGCCGAGGAAGATGTCCTGAAGGCGGTTGCCTTCGGCGAGCACGGCCCGCACGCCCGCCGGCGGGTCCAATTCCCCGGGGCGCAGGACGTAGGCCCATTCGCAGTGGTCGGTATAATAACGGAGGTATTCGATGCCGGCGTCCACCTGGAGCAGGTCGCCCGGCCGGACGACGGTGTCGTTGGCGCCCCAGCGTTCGATCACCTTCGGGTCGCGGCCGCGGATGCGGAACCAGGGCCAGGCGAAGAGCTTGAGCCCGAGGTCGGAAACGCGCTGGCAGTAATAATAAAGGAGGTCGTCGAGCGTCGTGACACCCGGTGTGATTGCCCGGCTGGAGAAGGTCTCGGCGATGAGGGCATGGGCGATGGAAGCGGCGCGCTCGTAGAGCTCGAGCTCCTCGTCCAGGAGAGTCTCGAGCCAGAGGACGGACAATGGTTCGCCCGACTGCAAGCGCGCGGCGTAGGTCGGGCCGATGGCCTGGACGAGCCTCTTTTTCAGGGCCACGGTCAGACCGCCCGCCGCCCAGATCTCGTCGGATTCGTTGATGGCGATTTTCTTCGGGTCGCGCTCCCGGACGATCCGGGTCAGGCAGTCCCACTGGCTCTCCTTCTTCTCGCTGTCCCAGGCTCGCCAGTCCCAGGCGTCTTTGTGAAGGCCCCGCATGTCGGTGCGGGAGAGGTTCAGCCGCTCGACCGGCCGGCCGGGCTTCCGGGAGAAGACGAGGATCTGGACGATCGGACACCAGGTATCTACGGGGACCATCGTTCTAAAGACCGGATCGAGGTTGTCCTCGTTCGAGACGATGATCCACATGTCGAAACCGGTCTTTTCCATGGCCTGGGGAAGGATCTTGTCCAGCCGTTGGGTCGTGATCCTGTTGACGGTCTGGACCTGCTCCCGGACGGTGAGGATCCCGGGCATGACTGTCGTTTGGCCGGCCGCCGGAGTCGCGACCAGAATGGCCAGGAGGGGGGCAATGACGCCACAAAAAGCCGTGCGTTTCATTGTTCTTTTCTCAATGGATGACATGGTAGCGCGTCTGACGGCCGTCGAGGAAGGTCATGGCCTTGCCCGTGAAGACGACGTCCTGTTCCAATCGGAAACGAAACTCCTGGCCTCCCCATTCCGGGACGGGGCGCTCGACGCTCAGCTCCACGGTGAAGGCACTGTTCGGAACGAGCTTGACCTCGCCCCGCAGCCCGGTCGTGTCTTGGGCCCAGGGCAGGCCGATGAGAGGCCCGGGCTCATGGAGATAATAACCCAGGGAATGGGAATAGACCCGCGGCTTGGCGATCCCGCTCGCCTTTGCCTTGGCCAGAATGCGGCCCAGCAGCTCGTTCCCCGTCAACACGGCCTTGAACTCTCCGCAATAAATGTCCTGGAGCTTGTTGCCCTCGGCCATTCCGGCCTTCAATCCCGCGGGCACGTCGGTCTCCCCCGGGCGGAGGACGTAGGCCATTTCCTGGTGGTCGGAATTGTAGCGGAGATACTTCACCCCGACGTCGCAATGAAGGACGTCGCCGCGACGGATGATGTTATCTTCGAGCGGATGGATCTTGAGGACCTCGGGATGGCGGCCGATGATCCTGAAGAACGGCCGGAAAGCCTTGTCCAGCCCGAAATCCGCCGTTCTCTGGCGATAGTGAAAAACGAGGTCGTCGATCGTCGTCTTATCGGGGATAATGACCTTGTCCGAGAACGTCTCGGCGATGATGGCGTGGGAAACGGCCGCGGCTTTCTCCATCAGCTTGATGTCATCGTCGAGAAGCGTCTCGAGCCAAAGCACGGACATGGGTTCGGCCGGGCGGAGGCGCGAGGCGAGGTCCGGGCCGAGAGTCCGGACGAGCCGGTCCTTCAGCGACGCGCTCAAGCCGTCGGCGGCCCAGATCGTGTCCGACTGGTTGAGGCCGATCTTCTTCGGATTTTTTTCCCGGACGATCCGGGCCAGGGCCTCCCACTGGCTCTTGCCCTCGTCCTCGCCGGTCGGAGCGGCAGTCCAGGCGGTCGTATGGAAACCTTCCATGTTCGTCCGGGAAACGTTCAGCCGTTCGATCGCCTTTCCCGGGCCGGGGTCATAATAGACCAGGATCTGGGTGATCGGGCACCAGGCGTCCTCGGGGATCATGGTCAGAAAGACGGGATCATAAGCGTCCTCGTTGCAGATGAGGAGCCACATGTCGAAGCCGGTCTCGCGCATCACGCGCGGCAGGAGCGTGTCCAGCCGCAGCTTCGTCACCTCGTCCACCGCCGCCTTTCTCTCCCGCATTTTCAGGATGGGCGGGAAATCCGCGGCGCCGGCAACACCGGCCGCGGTCAAAAGGACAAGGCCGGCCAGGAGCGCCCGTGCCGTCCATTGCGTGGTTTTCATCGGTTTCCTCCTTCGTCCTATTTCTTTCGCATCAGGAACGCCTTCCCGTATCGATCGAGAAGACGATTGTAAGCTTCGGCCGCGGCCCCGTTCCCCCAGTCATAGATCGTAAAAACACCCATCCCTTCGCCCTCCGGGCTCGTGGCCCCGCCGTGGGCATAGTTCTCCATGGTGAAGCCATAATCCGCGGGGCCGAAGAAGGGATGCGTCTTTTCCCAGAGCGCCTTGACGCCGGGGTTTTCGGGGCAATACATCATCGCGAACGACGCCCGGAGCGCGGCGAGCCCGCGCTGGATGTATTCCTCGACATCGAGGGTCGTCCCGTAGCGGAGAACGACCTCCGCGAAGAGGCTCTGCCGGGCGTCCAGCCATTCCCCGTCCGCGTTCATGACCCCGAACCCGCCGAGGACCGGGACGTACATATAAGGCGGCTGCCAGGAAGCCTGGGTCATCAGCAGCTCATCCAGGACGCGCCGTCCGAGGTCGAGATACGACTTCTCGTTCGTGGCCTCCCAGGCGTCGAGGAGGGCCTCGGCGGTCCAGAAGATCGAAAGATTGCACTGCTTGAACATGTTGTTTCGGACGACCTTCCGGCCGATGAGGTCGCCGCTCCCGTAGCTCGAACTCGACCAATAGGTCTCAAAATCCTCCCATCGGCCCACGGGGACGATATCGCGGCTGACGGAATCGATCGCCCGGAGCGCGGCCTTCCGATAGCGGGACTCTCCCGTGATCTTCGCCAGCCGCAGCAGGAAGGTCACGGACATCGAAGTCTCCGGCGAACGGTCCAGGATTCCGAGAGGCTTGAAGGTGTCCTTGTCCAGCCAGGCGGGAAAATATCCTTCCGCGTCCTGGAGGCTGAGGAGTTTGTCGGCATAAGTCCGCGCGTAATCGAGGAGACGGACGTCCTTCTCGAGCTCCTCGTACCAGCGCAGCATCCAGAGGGCCGTCCAGCTCATGTCGAGGATATGGTAGGGGGCGATCCGGACGTCGCGGTTGCGGGGTTTTCCGGCCGGCCGGCTGACGGGATTCCGGTCGGAGTTGCCCCAAAAAGCCGTCGCCCACCCTTTGGACCGGTTATATTCTTTTCCATTGATGGCGACGCGCTCCATCTCCGTGGCGATGACGGCGGGGAACAATCCGTCCGTCATCGGCGCGGCGAGCGCAAGCTCTTTGGTGAGGAGGGCTTTCGCCCGGAGGTCGGCGTCACCCGTCCGCTTAGCGTAACGGAACAGGCCCGAGGCCGAACGCAGCGAGCTGAACCAAGCCTGGTTCCAAACGGACCGGAATTCCCGCTCGTTGACCGGACCGGGATAATTCGGACTCTGGGTCTGATTGACGATGAACACCGGCGCCCCGAGATGCTTTCCCTGCCAGTCGAATTCCTGCCACACGGCGTTCTTCCAGGACCGGAAGGCCCAGTTGTACGCGTGGCGGACATAAGGCTCGAGGTCGGGCGCGAGCGGGGCCCCGGATTCGAACAGCGGGCCGCCCCATTTTTTCCAGAGGAAGGCGAGCGGCTTCCGCCACGGATCGCGGACATCCTCCGCGTCCGAAGAGATGAAAAGATAGAACCCGACCTCGTGGCGGCCGGCGGGATAAACGGCCCCGGGTTTTCGCGAGAAGAAAAGTCCCGGTTCGACCCGGCTGTCGCTCATGCCCAGGACGAGAGCGTTGTTCGCGGCATCGAGGTCCATGTACCAGCAGACGGCCGTGCCGCGGATGAGGACGTCGAGGTCGGGGACGAGAACGAGGACCCTGTCCTTCGCCGCGACGACCAGGGCCGGGGAGCGAAAAGCATGCTGGTCGATGATGAACTGATCGGTGGGCGTCAGATGCGGCGCCCAATGGAAGTCGGGAGCGAAGGCCGGACGGACGACGACCTTCCAGTCGTCCTGGTTGACGGGAGCGTCCAGGTCGAAGGTCAACCGGATATGAAAAAGCCCCGCTTCTGTCTCCTCGACGCGGACATCGGGAGTCCGCCAGCCGAGCGTATCGACGGAGAACGGCCGGACAAAAGCCGCGAGACGCGAAGGAAGCGAGGGCTCCTGAGCCCACACGCCGGACGCGGCGAGGAGGACCGCCATTCCGAACACGGCCAAGCAGCGACGGCGGATCATTCTCGCGCCTCGGGCGGATACCGGATGGGCCTCGATTGCGTCGTCGTGGAGAAAGCTCAGGGGCACGATTCATCCTTCTTCTTGGGCTCCCAGAGCCGGGAACGGGAACCGCGGGACGTGCGCGTCGCCGTGGGCATTCCCGTGATGTCCTGGGGAAGGCTGGAGAGATAACTCGCGTAACCGCGGGCGATGTCCTTGACTTCGATCAGCCAGGCATCGGGGAGTTTTCCCTTCACGTAGCCTTCATAGACATCGCCGCCCGTGTTGATCATGAATTCGGGATACCAGACCAGGTCCCGCCAGTAGGGCGGGTCGTCGTTGTACACGTACCAGACCTTGGCCTGGATGAGCGTGTTCGGCGACGCGATCCGGGCCCGGAAGACGGTCCCGGCATCGACAGGCTGCCCTCCCCAAACGAAGCCGTCCTCGACCTCGCAGAAAGACAGGTCGGAGATCCCGGTCAGGGGACGACCCTCGAAAATGTGCGCGACCCACATCTGCCAATCCAGGAAATGGTGTTCCGACATGGACGAATGCCGGTAATTCGGGACGTATGCGATCGTCCAGGCGCCGCCCATCATCTCCTGGATCCGGTTGATGTTGTACATCTTATAGCCGTCCTCGTTCGTTCCCCCGATGTACAGGACCTGGGCTTTGACCCATTCCCGGGAGAATGCGGGACTGATCGGCCACCAGGGCGGTTCCCGGAGGCTCTCCCACGTCAATTCGTTCCCCATGTAAACGACGCCGACGATCCGCTCGGGGTCGATGGCCGCGGCCGTATAGGCCGAGGTCGCCCGCTTGCTGTGGCCGCCGATGATCGCCCGGACCTGTCCGGGCTCGATCTTCAGAAGGCCGGCCATGACGTCGAGGGCCCGCAGATACGGGACGGCGAGGCGGAAGTAATTATGGTCGGCCGGGTCCTGGCTCTGCTTCCGCATCTCTTCGAGGAAACCGATCGAGATCTCGCGGCCGCCGCTTCCGTCGTATTCGCCCGGGACGGGACAGACCATGGTCGGATAACCCGTTCGGGAGGCGATCGGCTCGCCGTAGTTGCCGAGATAGGAGTTCCTCCAGGGACCCGTGGCTAGACCGTCCCAGCTCCGCTGGCCGACGATGACGATCTTTCCGCGCCGCCGCGCCGCGTTGTAGACCTTCCGGTCGGCCGGCAGGAAGACGACGCAGGGATGGCCCCAGGCCCGCCCGTTGATCTCCTGGGAATAGAATTTCACCTCGATCCGGCGGAGCTTGAGGCGGGGGTCGGTATCCGAATGGACGATCTCGTCCTTTTCGATCCTGTAATTGAGCGGAGGCAGCGTCGCCCGGAAACGCTCCCAGATCTGGCGCGGGGTCGGCCCCGGCCCTGACGCGTCCTGTGCGCGTTCCTGCACCCGGATGGTCGTTCCCAGGCTGAGCAGCATCAAGCCCAACCCGATCACCACGGCTACGCGGTTCTGTGCGGAAGTCATCGGTCACTCCTGCTTTTTCTTCGGCCTGAGCTTGGGTTCCCAGTTGCGAGACCGCCAGCCTCTCGACACCCGCTCCTTCGTTTCCTTGTGGGTGATGTCCTGCGGCGTACTGCTGACGTATCCGGCCGTGCCCCGGGCCAGATCCTTCACTTCGACCAGCCAGGCATCGGGGATCTTTCCGGGGAGAAAGGCCTCATAGATGTCCCCGGCTTTCTGGAGGTAGGAGGGATACCACATCAGGTCGCGCCAGTACGGCGGGTCGTCGTTATACACGTACCAGACCTTCGTCTGGATGATCTTGTTCGGCGAATCAATCCGGGCCCGGAAGACCGTCCCCTCCTCGTTCTCCTCGAAGCGGAGATCGCTGATGCGGGTTACGGGCCGTCCCTCGAAAACATGGGAGATCCACATCTGCCAGTCGAGGATCTGGACCTCGGAGGACGTGGCGTGCCGGTAGTTCGGGATGACCTCGACCGTCCAGGGCGGGGTCATTTTCGGCTGGAGGCGGGTGATGTTGAACATCTCGTAGCCGTCCTCGTTGGTCGCGCCCAGATAGAGGACGGGGCACTTGACGGACGCCTGGCTGTGGACGGGCGAGATCGGCTGTCCGGCCTGGCCCTCGTAGCCGGCGAACGTCGACTCCATCCCCATGTAAACGACCCCGGCGACCCTCTCCGGATCCATGGCCGCGGCGTTGAAGGCCGCCGGGGCCCGTTTGCTGTGGCCGCCGATGACGGCCCGGACGTTCTTCTCGTTCAGGATCGCGGCGAAGACATCGATGGCCGTGAGATAGGGAATGGCGAAACGGAAATACTGGTGTTCGATGGGGTCCTTGGTGTCGGCGAGCTGGGCGCGCAGGAAATACACCCAACTGCTCTCGCCGTCGTGCCCGTCGTATTCCCCGGGGATCGGGAGGATCATGGTCGGATAGCCGGTCCGGGCGGCGATCGGCTCCCCGTAATTATCGATCATCAGAGTGTCCCCGAAGGCATTGGCGATGACGACGACCTTTCCCTTGCGCGCCGGATCGGCCAGCACGGCCGGGTCGGCGGGCATGTGGATGATGCCGGTGTGGGTCATGCGCCGCTCCCACTGCCCGATCGTCTGGCTCGTGAAGCGGACCTCGATGCGCCGCAATTTCTTCGTCGGATCGGTATCCGAGACGACGACCTCGTCCTTGAGGACCTTATAAGAAAAAGGTAGGAGCGTTTCCTGGCATCTCTCCCAGAGATGACGGATGGTCGGGGCCTGTTCGCTCCGGATGGCGGTCCCGGACAGCCCCATTCCCAAGACCAAGAACCCCAGCCCGGCGGCCATGACGACGTGTTGTGTTCGCCGCATTCTCGTCCTCCGTTGTCCCCGGGCCCGGGCCGTTTCCCGGTCGGCCGGGAAATCCCGCCCGGCGCCCGTCTAGCGGATTCGGTGCCTGCCGACGCACACGGGCACGATCAGGTGACGGTCGGGCCCGACGGTGTTCCGGATGCCTTCGATGAGCAGCGCGACCGCGTTGGCGGCAAGCTTCTCCTGGTCCTGCCGGGCGCAAAGAAGCGGCCGCTTGAAGATCTCGCAATAGCGGTCGATGTCGAAGGCCGCCATCATGATCGACCGCCCTGTTTCGATCTCGTGTTTCTGGACGACCTTCATCGCGCCGATGAAGACCAGGTTGTTGACGCAGAAGACGGCCCGGGTGTCGGGCTCCCGTTCGAGGAGAGTCGCCATCATCTCCTCCCCCGCCTCCGGGGAGTATCCCTCGAAGAAGACGATCCGCTCGTCCACGGACAGGGAGTGCCGCTCCAGGGCTTTCCGGTAGCCCGAGAACCGCATGGTGTTGATATAGGTTTCCGCGGTTCCGCCGAGATAGGCGATTCGGGGATACCCGATCGCGATCAGCTCGGAGGTCACTTCGTCCGCGGCCTGTTCATTGGCGCTCGTCACCCACGGGATGTCGGTCTCATAGAAGATGCGGTCGATGAGGACGATGGACCGTTCGCGCCGGATGTGCTCCATGGCGTCCCATTCCTTCGTGTGAATGGGAGCGATGATGATCCCGTCGACCTGACGGTCGACGAGGACCTTGAGATAAAATTCCTCGTTCTCCGGGATCTCGTTCGTATTGCAGAGGATCGTGCTGTACCCTTGCTCCCGGAGAAGCTTTTCGATCCGCGAGGCCAGCTCGCCGAAGAACGGGTTTTTGATGTCCGGAACGATGAGGCCGATCGTGTACGTTCGCTTCAGCCGCAAGCTCCGGGCCAGGATGTTCGGCCGGTAGTTCAGCGATTCCGCGGCCTTAAAGATCGCCTGGCGGGTCTTGTCCGAGATGCGGAACTCCTGGGCTTTCCCGTTCAAGACGCGCGAGATAGTCGAATACGAAAACCCCGTGATTTGCTGGATTCGTTTGATACTCATGGATTTTTTTCTTTTCTTAGAACAAACGTTTGGCACAATCATTTGTTCTGTGCTATTATTACACTTCCTTGGCGCCTTTTGTCAAGGTGGATTCATGGAAATCCTGCGGATGGATGGGATCGGGAAATCGTTCGGGGGCGGTCCCGTGCTCGAAAACGTGGCCTGGGACCTTCGTTCGGGTGAGGTCCACATCCTGGCCGGGGAGAACGGGGCGGGGAAAACGACGCTGATCAAGATCCTCGCCGGCGTCCACACCCAATATGCGGGAGAGATCCGACTCGAAGGCCGGACGGTGAAGTTCCGCTCCCCCCATGACGCGGCCCGGCAGGGGATCTCGGCCATCCACCAGGATACGTCACTCGTCCTCTCCATGAACGTCGTCGATAATATCTTCCTCGGCCGCGAGATCCTTTCCCGCGCTCCGGGGATGGACTTCGGCGCCCAACGCCGGAAAGCGCGCGAGCTTCTCGGCCGGCTCGGCCTCGACATCGCCCTCAGCGAACCGCTGGGCGATTTTCCCGTCTCGGTCCGGCAGAGGGTCGAGATCGCCAAGGCCCTCGTCTATGAGGCGCGGATCATCATCATGGACGAGCCGACGAGCGCCCTGAACGAGACCGAAACCGCCAAGCTCTTCGAGATCATCCGCTCCCTTCGCGACCGGGGCTGCGCCATCGTCTTCATCTCGCACCGGCTGGACGAGATCTACCAGGTCGCCGACCGGATCACCGTCCTGCGGGACGGCCGGAACGTCGGGACGGCCGCCGCGGTCGATCTTCCGCCGGACCGGCTGGTTGCCTGGATGGTCGGCCGGGAAATCGACCAGCAGTTCCCGACCCGACAGCCGGGGCGCGGGAAACCGCTCTTCAAGGTCCGGGATTTCAGCCTCCCCGATGCCGCCGGGCTGAAGACCTGGGCCGTAGAGGGGGTCAGTTTCGACCTCCACGAAGGCGAGATCGTCGGCTTCGCCGGTCTGCAGGGATCCGGGAAAAGCGAGCTCTTCCACGGATTGTTCGGCGCGTTCGGACCGGTCGGGCGCGGCCGGGTCGAGCTCGGCGGGACGGTCTTCGTCCCGCGATCGCCGGCCGAATCGATCCGCCGCGGCCTCGCCCTGATGACCAACGACCGCAAGGGGTCGGGGCTCGTCTCCGGGCTGAGCGTGACGCGCAATATTTCCCTCGCCTCCCTCCCGGCCTTTTCCCCCGGCGGCTGGATCCGGGAATCGATGGAGAACGCGGCTGCCGAGCGCGACGTCCGGGCTTTCGACATCCGAGTCCGGTCCATCGATCAGGAGGTCGGGACGCTGTCCGGAGGGAACCAGCAGAAGGTCGTCTTCGCCAAATGGCTCGAGACCCGGCCGAAGGTCCTCCTCCTGGATGAACCGACGATCGGCGTCGACGTCGGGGCCAAACACGAGATCTACCGGCTGATGAACCGCTGGACATCCGAAGGCAAGGGCATCCTCCTCATCACCTCGGAACTCCCGGAATTGCTGGCCATGTCCGACCGGATCATGGTCATGCACCGGGGACGGATCCTATCCGCCATCGACCGCGCGGACGCCACGCAGGAGCGCGTCGTCCGGGCGGCCTTGGGGAAAGAGGCGAACGCATGACGAACATCGCATCCTCCCGGCTGGACGGTGGATTCCGGCGGGCCTTCCGGTCCTCCGCCGTTCGCGCCATGGCCGCGCTCCTCTTCGTCCTGCTCCTCGGCGTCCTGTTCAACGCCGATGGATCGTTCTTCCATTGGAACACTCACCGCGACATGTTCCGTCACATCTCGGTCTTCGGCATCCTCGCCTGCGGGATGACCCTGGTCATCATCACGGCCGGGATCGACCTCTCCGTCGGCAGCGTCCTGGGATTCACGGCCGTCCTGTTCTCCCTTCTCTCGCTCCAGCTGGGCTGGTCGCCCTGGCTGGCCGTCCCCGTTTCCCTTCTCGCCGGGACCGCCTGCGGCCTCGTTTCGGGAAGCCTGACCGCGAAGTTCCGCCTCCAGCCGTTCATCGCCACGCTGGCCATGATGGTCTTCGCCCGCGGGCTGGCCAAATGGATCTCGGGCGGGCGGAAAATCTCGACGGCCGTCCAGCTCGCCGACGGAAGCTATCAATACAAGGACGTCCCGGGCGTGTTCCGCTTCCTCAACTCGAAACTCCTCGGCGAGAACATCGCCGTCGTGACCCTGATCTTCCTCGCCTGCGTCGTCCTCGGCGGACTCATCCTCTCCAAACTCCGCTGGGGCCGCCACATCTACGCCGTCGGCGGGAATGAAGAGGCCGCCCGGCTGTCCGGGGTCCCGGTCGGCCGGACGAAGCTCTTCGCCTATGGTCTCAGCGGACTCCTCTGCGCCGTGGCGGGCATCTGCCAGGCCGCCCAGGAGCAGCAGGGGGACCCGGAGGCGGGATCGACCTATGAGCTGACCGCGATCGCCATCGTCGTCATCGGAGGCACCAACCTGATGGGCGGAAAGGGCGGCATCGGCCTGACCCTGATCGGCGCCATGACCATCGGGTACCTGGAGAAGATCCTGAGCATCAACGCCGTGGGCGAAGCCACCCGGCTCATGCTGACCGGCTTGATCATCGTCGGCGCCGTACTGTTCCAAAGGGTCCGGAAATGAAACGGCCCGGGGAAAAGGAGCCATCATGAACGCCAGAACTTTTTTCATCGCCGCGCTGACCGGGGCGGTCCTCGTCCTCGGCGCGTGCGGGACGAAACAGTCGACCTCCGAAGGGACCGCGCCCGAGGCTAAGGACGCCGGAGCCGCGAAATATACGATCGGGATGAGCCAGTGCAACTTGGGCGAGCCGTGGCGCGTCCAGATGAACCAGGACATCCAGGCCGCCGCGGCCGGGCATCCCGAGCTCAAGGTCATTTTCAAGGACGCCCAGAACGATTCCCTCCGTCAGCGCTCCCAGATCGAGGAGTACGTCGGGGCGGGAGTCGATCTCATCATCATCTCGCCGAAGGAAGCGGCTCCCCTGACCGCTCCCGTGGCTGCCGCCTTCGCCAAAGGCATCCCGGTCATCGTCCTCGACCGGCGCGTCCTGGGCGACGCGTTCACCTGTTTCATCGGGGCCGACAACAAGCGGATCGGCCGGGCCGCCGGGGCCTGGATCGTCCAGCGCCTGGGCGGGAAGGGCAAGATCGTCGAGCTCAAGGGCCTGATGACGTCGACCCCCGGCCAGGACCGGAACTCGGGATTCCGCGAGGGGATCCGGGGGAGCGGCCTCGAGATCGTGTTCGAAGCGGACATGAAATGGCTCGAGCCCGACGCCCGGCAAGAGATGGAGTCGGCCCTGGCCCGATTCCCTAAAATCGATCTCGTTTACGCCCACAACGACCCGGGCGCCCACGGCGCCTACCTGGCGGCGCAGGCGGCCGGGCGGGACAAGGAGATCCTCTTCGTCGGGATCGACGGACTCCCCCACGAAGGCCAGGTCTACGTGAAGCAGGGCATCCTAGCGGCCAGCTTCGAATATCCGACCGGAGGCCGGGAAGCGATCGAGACGGCCCTGAAGATCCTGGCCGGCGAAACTGTTTCGAAAGAGATCACCCTGTCCTCGCGGGTGTTTACGAAGGAGAATATCGCCGCCGGCGGCGAATGGCTGAAAAAGCCTTGATTCGAACACGGAGGGCCGCTAAGATGTTGAACGATCGAAGAGCAAGGAGAAGAGGCTGATGAGCTCCATCGTCGATATTTATCTGCCCCTGGACAGCCGGGACGCCCCGAACGCCGAGATCTGGCCCTTCGCGACCCGCCAGCTCGAAGCGCTGCTCAAGGTCATCCGCAAATGCGGCTGGGAGCCGAACGTTCTCAATCCCGACAAGCCCGTGGCCAGCGTGGCCGAAGGCATGCGGGTCATCAAGCGGGCTAAGGGCGAGCGTTTCATCGACCTCATGGCCGGCTGGTCCTATCCTGACTTTTCGGTCAGCCCGATGTGGCAGCTTCCCCCCGACGTGCCCAAGCTCATGCTCGGCAGCTCGATCCCGGATTTCCCCGGGAACGTCGGGCTCCTGGCCAGCGTGGCCGGGACGGCCCACGTCGGGATCAAGACCTCGCGCCTCTTCGTCGAGGAGTTCGAGAAGCCCGAAACGTACGCCGACACCCTTGAGACGTTCCTGAGAACGGGCGTCTACACCTTCCCCTCCCCCAAGTCGATCGACGTGCCCGTCACAGCCGCGGACGCGGCCGCAGCGAAAGAGGCCGCGGCGGCGATGAAGGGAATGATCTACGGCGCCGTGGGGCCGCGGTCGATGCAGATGTGGAACAAGATCTCCGAGGCGGATTTTCTCAGCACCTTCGGTATCGCCCGGGAAGGGTTCGACGGCCTCCGGCTCCTCAAAATGGCCGAGGAGGTCCCCGACCGCAAGGCCGAGGCGGCCCTCCAGTTCCTCCTCGAACGCGGAATGCGCATCGAGTTCGGGACGGACCCGGCGAAGCACCTGACGCGGGACATGGTCCTCTTCCAGATGAAGGTCTATTTCGCCCTCCTCGAGCTGAAAAGCCGGTTCGGGCTCGATTTCCTGGGCGTCCAGGACCAGCTCGACTGGATCGAACATTACCCGTCGACCGACCTCTCCCTCGGCCTGCTCAACAACCGGCTCCGTTTCGCGTCCGACGGGCAGACCGTCGTCGCCGCCACCGAAGCCGATGACGGAGCGGCCCTGACCATGCAGGTCCTCAAGCTCCTCAACGACGGGGAACCGGCCGGGTTCAACGATTTCCGTTATTGGGACGCGAAGGAGGGCCTATACTGGTTTGTGAATTCTGGGGCCCTTGCCCCCTTCTTCGCCCACGGGCGCCACGACACCCTCGAGGGATCGTGGTCAGAGCGGCAGACGCCGATGTATTTCCGGCACGGCGGCGGGACGAGTTCCGTGGTCGTCCGCGTCCCGGGCGTCGTGACCTGGGCTCGTTTCTCTTACCGCGACCATCGGCTCTATCTCGCGGCCGGTCGCGGCGTCACCGACGTCCCGACCGAAGCCGTCTGGCGCGAGCGGTCGCGCCGATGCAACGGTGAGTGGCCCCACTGGTACATCCGGTTGTGCGGCCGAATCGAATGGCACCTCAATTCGAATCACCCGATGACGGCGTTCGGCGAACACTTGGGAAAGCTCAAGGCGTTCGCCGCAGAGATCGGGGTTCCGTTCGAATGCTACGATTCTCTCACTCCCGCCGATATCGAGAACGGACGGAAGATTTGAAGCACCACTGTCCCGGCATCGGCCGGGATGGAGGAGAAAGGAGGAAGCCATGAAACGGACCATTTCCATCTCTCTCGGCATTCTGTTCATTCTCGCCGCGATCGCGGGGACGCGAACCGCGCCGCCATCTCCTATCCGCACCGCAGCCCAGGACGCAGAGAATCTCCACCGCGAAGCCCTCGTCTGGGACTGTCACAACGACCTCGCCTACCGCGTTCTCTATGAAGGATTGGATATCGGGAACCGGCTCCCCGGGGGGCAGGTCGATATCCCGCGGATGCGGGAGGGCGGCATGGACGTCCAGGTCGTGGCCCTGTTCATTCAGAACTACCTCTATCCGGACAAAGGCGCCCGGCAGGCTTTTCAGCTTCTCGAAGCCATGACCCGAAACATCGAGAAGAACTCCGCCTCCGTCGAACTCGCTCGGACCGGGGCCGACATCGAGCGCATCGTCGCCGCCGGAAAGATCGCCATGCCGCTCGCCATCGAGGGCGGTCACGCCATCGAAGACCGTCTCGATCTCCTCCGGACGTTCCACGAGCGGGGCGTGTCCTCGATGACGCTCACGCACAACATCAGCCACGGCTGGGCGGATGCGAGCGCGGGTGAGCCCCGCTGGAACGGCCTCAACGATCTCGGCCGGAAGGTCATCGCCGAGATGAACGCCCTCGGGATGGTCATCGACGCGTCCCACGTCTCGGACAAGACGTTCTTCGACGTGATCGAAACGAGCCGGGACCCGATCATCTTCTCCCATTCCGGATGCCGGGCGGTCAATCCCCACCGGCGGAACGTCAGCGACGACATGCTCCGGGCGCTGGCCAAGAACGGCGGGGTCATCGGGATCGTCTTCGAGCTGACCTTCCTCTCGCAGGAGTATGCCAAGGCCGCCCAGGAGCTCCGGGCCATCAGCCGCCCGATCTTTCAAAAGGTCCCGGTGATCGAGGACATGGACCTCCGGATCGCCGTCGAACATCTCAACCAGGGCCGGGAATGGCCGCTCGAGGGCAAGCCGACCGTCGAGGATCTCCTCGACCACATCGACCATGCCGTCAAGATCGCCGGGGTGGACCATGTCGGCCTCGGGGCGGACATGTATCCGCGGACCCCTTCGCCCGAAGGGATCCGCGGCGCCCATGATTACGGAAACATCACCCGCGGGTTGAAACGGCGCGGCTATTCCGACGAAGACGTAAAAAAGATCATGGGCGGCAATTTCCTGCGGATATGGAAGCGCGTGGCGCGGTAATCTCTCCGCCCGGGCTCTATCTCGACCGATTCCTCCCGGATGCGGACCCTCCCGGGCCGCCCGAGACGTTTGACAGCGGTCCTCGGACGGTGATGTATTCGTTTAGAGATGGGCGGAACGGCTCCATCCATTCACGGAAGATCGGCGCGGCGGCCTCGTTGCCCTGGAGATATTCACCGCGCAGGGCGCCTGTCCCGTTGTCGATATTGAAATAGACCGAGAACCTGTCGTATTCCGGTTTCGTCTGGAGCGGGAGTATCGCGCCGAGCCGGATGACCTCGTCGGTCTTGTCCGTCCCCGGGATTCCTTGACTTTCCCCATGGGAGTATTTAAGAATGTACCCTTAATAGCGAGGAGCATCATGAGAAAAGCCGTCCTTCTCCTGTCGATCCTGTTCATCGCCGCGGCCTCGGCCTACCCCCAGCTCATCTCATTCAAACTGACGGGGGGTTTGACCTGGATCAATGGGGACGATTATAACAAAGGCGTCGCCGGCCAGAACCAATATATCCGGGATACGACGACGACGATGTCGGGCGCCTACAAAGAGCTGACCAGCGGTTTGAATCTTTCAGGCGAGATCATCGTCCATACGAGATCCCATTGGGCCGTCGGCTTCGGCGGCGGCTATTATCGCCTGGGGAAC
>JAUYDS010000089.1 GCA_030691735.1 Candidatus Aminicenantota bacterium | reverse complement strand
ATACACGCCGTCCGAGGTCGACGACCTCTTCGAGCTTTTCAACCTCGTCAACGACTGGGACAAGACCGAGGTCCTGGTCAACCACAAGCGGATCCCCTACGGCCACCAATTGTGGCTGCCCCTGATGTGGTTCTACCGGATTAAGTGAGCGCCCGGTCACTCTTGGAAGGAAACCCTTTGGACGGGTTTCCTTCCAACGCTCGCTTCGCTCCCTGCCATCCTTCCCAGGAGCATCATCCCAAGCATCGATGGGGGCTCTCAGCCCCGGATCTTCAGCGTTCTCATTTTATTGAAAAGCGTTTTACGGCTGATGCCCAGAGCTTCGGCCGCCAATGCCCGGCGCCCGCCTGATTCCAGGAGGGCTTTCTCGATCAAAGCTCGTTCGACTTCCTCCGCCGCCGCCTGGGCGGCCCGCTTGAGCGAATCCCCGGCCGTCCGCGTGTCCGGTTCCGAGCCCGCGTCCGGTTTCGACGCCCTGCCGAGGATCCGCGGCGGCAAGTTCGGGGCGTCCACAAAGGCCTCATCACTAAGAACCATCGCTTCATAGATCACGTTCTCGAGCTCGCGGACATTTCCCGGCCACGGGTAGCGCTTGAGATATTCTAAGGCCTCGCCCGAACAGCTTTTGATCTCCTTCCTCATCTCGGCGCCGTATTTTCTCAGGAAATGCTCGCAGAGAAGAGGAATGTCCTCCGTCCTCTCCCGGAGCGGCGGAAGGCGGAGGGAAAGAACGGCCAGCCGGAAATAGAGGTCCTCTCGGAAATTCCCTTTTTTGATCTCCTCGTCCAGCTTTTTGTGAGTGGCCGCGATCACTCGGACGTCCACCGGGATGGTCTTCGTCCCGCCGACTTTGACGATCTCCTTCTCTCCCAGGGCGCGCAGGAGCTTGACCTGGGCCTCCTGGGACAGGTCGCCGATCTCGTCGAGGAAAATCGTGCCTCGATGGGCGAGCTCGAACTTGCCGGTGGTCTCCGTTTTGGCGTCCGTGAACGCCCCCTTGATATGTCCGAAAAACTCGGATTCGATCAGGTCCCGCGGGATCGCTCCGCAATTCACCACGACGAAAGGGCCGTCCTTCCGCGGGCCGGCGAAATGGATGGCCCGCGCGACCAGTTCCTTGCCCGTGCCGCTCTCGCCGGTGATCAAGACCGTCCCATCCACGCGGGCGACCTTGTGCATCATCTGGAAGACCGAGTTCATCCGGCCGCTCGTCCCGACGATATTGGCGAAACTGTAGCGGGACGTCAGCTCGATCCTCAAGACCTCGACCTCGGCTTCAAGTTTCCTGACCTCGAGGGCGCGGGAGATCATGAGGAGAAGCTCCTCGTTGTCGACGGGCTTTTCCAGGTAGGCGTAAGCCCCCAGCTTCGTCGCTTCGACGGCGTTCTTGATCGTGCCGAAGGCGGTGATGATGATGATCCGGCATTTGGGCAGGCGCGCGCTCATGTGGCCCAGGACATCCAACCCGGACATATCCGGCAGGTTCATGTCCAGCAGGAGAACATCGGGCCGAAAGGCCGCCGCGCGATCGAGTCCCTCGGCCCCGCTCGCCGCGCTTTCTACGAGGTAGCCCTTCTCCTCGAGGAGGAGGGTGAAGATGTCACGGATGCTTTTTTCATCGTCGAGGACGAGAACCTTGAATTTCATGGAAACCTCAGCAATCCACTTCAACAGAGAGGCAGCGTGATCAGGATCGTCGTCCCCTGGCCGGCCTTGCTTTTCACTTCGATATCGCCCTGGTGGGATTTCACGATATTATAGCAGATCGACAGCCCGAGGCCTGTGCCGCCCTTCTTGGTCGTGAAAAAAGGATCGAAGATCCGGTCGAGGTTCTCCTCCGGGATGCCCTCGCCGATATCGGTTACGGTGACGAACGCCTTCCGTTCATCCTTGATCCGCGCTTCGACGTTCATCGTTCCTCCGGCCGGCATGGCCTGGATGGCGTTGAGAAAGACATTGAGAAAGAGCTGCTTTAGCTGGGCCCGGTCCGCCCGGATGAACAGTGGCGCCGGCGGAACGGCCTTGGACACGGCCACCTTTTGCGTCCTCGCCTGGAAGGAGACGAGTTCCAGGCTCTCTTCGATCGTTTCCCAGAGATCGTGGCGCTCCTTGGAGATCTCCGACGGCCGGGAGAAAGCAAGGAGCGCTGAAACAATCCCATCGATGCGCTCCGTCTCCTGGAGCGCGGTGGCCAGGAGCTTGCGGGAAGTCTCGTCCGGGCCCTTGGATTCCAAATATTGCAATGACGAGCGGATGGCCGTCAGAGGATTGCGGATCTCGTGGGCCGCCCCCGCCGCCAGCTCACCGACGGTCGCCAGCTTGTCCGCCCGGGACATGCGCCGAAGGCGCTGGCGCTGTTCCCGGAAAAGGAGCGCGTTCTCGAGGGCGATACCGGCATGGGGCAGAAGAGATGAGATAAAAGAGATCTCGAGCTTCGTGAACGGCTCGCCACGGGGTTTCTTCCCGACGAGCAGGATCCCGATTAGCCTGTTCATCGAGATCAGGGGAAAGCACATCTCGACGCCGAGCGCGGCGAGGATGTCGGTCTCCCGGCCCGTCAAATACTCAAGAACTCCGGATCGCCGCGAGATCTCCAGATACGTTTCATTGACCTTGAGCCACTTGACCAAGCGCGAGTTGCGGGGGAACGAGATGGACCGGGCCTCGTCCTCGACGGCGTTCGCGGAGGCGGTATATACGAACCGCCCGATATCCGCGTCGTGGATGAGAAGGATGAGCTTGGGAAGCGGGACGACCTCGCGGATCTTTCCCAGGAAGTTACGGGCGATATGGTCGGAGTCCTCGATGAGGTTGACGCTGCCCTCGAACTCCTTGAAGACGAGCAGAGGCAGTTCTTCGTTCCGCTTCTTCGCGCTCAACCGGCGCCGGATGAAGCCTAAAACGTTCACCATGGTCGTGGGTTCTCAAGGGGGACAGCCCTCGGCCATTATACACGGACTGGGGTCGCGTCTACATTTGACCGAAAAAAAGTGTAAATTGTAGACGCGACCCCGGCCGGTCAGAAAACGGGCAACAATTTACTCGGGCCAGGTAAGCGCTTGCCCGAAAAACGGGGGTCGCGTCTCCACTTTCCACTCAGGAGGAAGAGCTTTCCGCCAAGGCTCGAACATTTCGAGAGGCCAAAATAGTAGAAAGTGGAGAC
>JAUYDS010000087.1 GCA_030691735.1 Candidatus Aminicenantota bacterium | reverse complement strand
CAAGGGACGAGCCTTCGCGGCGGAAGTACTCACCCGTTCTTATATCAACGGGCGAGTACGGCGGAAACGGATCCCCAGACAAAGCCTGGGGCCCCTGCCGCCGTGGACCCCCGGGCAAAGCCCGGGGCACTCACCCGCGATAAATACACGGCTTAGTGCGGCGGAAGCGGATCCCCAGACAAAGCCTGCCCTCATTCGCTTCGCGAATGAGGACTGCAAAGCCTGGGGCCCCTGCCGCCGCCCCGGCCGCCGTGGACTTTGATTGAAATCCAGATATATCTCTGATAAAATGTTCTCATGAACGAAAACGTCCCCCTGAGAATGTCGGTCTGCGGGGTCATCCTGACCAGAAACGAAGAAGGCGGCATCGCCGACGTGATTCGATCGACCAAACCGTTCGTCGATGACATCTATGTCGTCGACGGACACTCCAAAGATCGCACCAGGGAAATCGCCGCGGCCGAAGGCGCCAAGGTCCTTCTGGACAACGGAAAGGGCAAGGGTGACGGCATTCGCACAGCCATCGACAAGATCGATTCCGACATCTTGGTTTTTATCGATGCCGATGGTTCGCACGATCCCCAGGACATCCCCAAGATGGTCGCCCCCATCAAAAACGGCCGGGCCGACATGGTCGTAGGCTCGCGCGGCCGCGGCGGAAGTGATGAGCTGCACGGGGATATCCAGAAATTGCTGCGGATGATCGGTTCGGATATCATTCTGATCGCCATCAATTACCGCTGGAACTGCCGGCTGACCGATAGTCAGAACGGATTTCGGGCCATCCGGACCAAGGCCGCTCGCGAACTGAATCTCAAAGAAAACATCACCACCATCGAACAGGAAATGACCATGAAATGCCTGAAAAAGGGTTATAAAGTGGATGAAATTCCGGCCCACGAATACGCCCGGAAACATGGACAGTCGACGATTCGGATCGGAAAAGTCTGGTTCCGATATATCTGGAGCGCCGTCAAGAACTTATTCTAAAACAGTCTCGAAATTGAATTTTAAAAAATATGCCTTTCTGGCAAAAAATATCGTCAAGGCCAACCTGGGGCGGCTGGACCAACCCTACAAGCTCACCTTCTCCCTGACTTCCAAGTGCAATTACCGTTGTCAGACCTGCCATATCTGGCAGAAACGTCCCCAAAATGAACTCTCCGCGGCTGAGATCGAGCGATTGTTCAAGAAGGCTCCCGATTTCTCCTGGATCGACCTGACGGGCGGAGAAGTTTTCTTGCGCAAGGATTTCCTGGATATCGTCGAGATCATCCTCGCCTCATGCCCTCATCTCTTGCTCCTTCATTTCCCGACCAACGGCTATTTGACCGAGACCATCGTTTCTTCGGTCCGGAGAATCGCCCAATGGAAACCGGAAAAGCTCATCCTCACCATCAGCATGGACGGGGATGAGCGGCTGAACGATCAGATCCGCGGTATTCCCGGAGGATGGCGGCGCCAGATCGAGACCTTCAAACGCTTGCGCGAAGTGCCCGGCGTCCGGACCGTCCTGGGCATGACCGTCTCGGCCCTTAACGCCGGACAGTTCGAAAGGGCTTTTCAAGCGGCTAAAATTGAATACCCGCCGCTCAACACCAATGATTTCCACATCAATATCGCCCATATCTCCCCGCATTATTACAGCAACACCGACACGGATTTAATCTCCGGCAGCGAGAAGGCCATGGCCGAAACGGTTCAAAACTATCTGAAAGCGAGAACATTCCCGCTGGACCCTGTCTCCTACCTGGAAAAACAATATTTGAAAAGGGTCGGACAATACCTCCAAACCAAGAAAACCCCCATCCGCTGCCAAGCCTTGAGTTCCTCGTGTTTTTTGGACGCCACAGGGGCCGTGTATCCGTGCAGCATGTATGATCGCACTCTCGGGAATATCCGTGAATGGGACTATGATCTGCTGGCGTTGTGGAATTCGGAAGTTTCACGCCAGCTTCAAGAGGAGATCTGGGAGTTCAACTGTCCCCAGTGTTGGACCCCCTGCGAGGCGTATCAGAGTATATTCGGGTCGCTCTTGAGACGCAAACATGGTCCGAAATAGCAAGAAAACCGTCATCCTCTTTGCTTTGGTCGTGTTGGGCGGACTGGGGGTCCGGTTCTATGGCCTGGGATGGGGCCTCCCCTATCACTTTCATTCCGACGAATTTCTTCTGGCCGCTAACGCCGAAAAATTGAGGACGGCTCCCTCGGTGGCCCAGCTGATCAAGCAGGAATCCCGATTCTATTTATATCCGCCGGTTCTCATGTATCTCAATATCGGCCTGGTTTCCGCGTCCACCCTGTTTCGCCCCTTTTCCCACAGCGATCCAACCAGCTTAAAACTGTTCTATCTCCTCGCCAGGGGAATTGTCGCCGGGTTCGGCTTGGCGACGGTCTTCATCCTTTATTTTCTTGGTTCGCGCCTCTATTCGCGAACCACCGGCCTGCTGGCCGCCTTCTTCCTGGCCTTCACGGTGCTCCATGTCAGGGATTCCCACTTTTTCTGCACCGACGTGCCCATGACATTCTTCCTGGTGCTGATTCTTTATCTTTGTGTCGACATTGTAGAGAAGAAAAACCAAAAAGCCTATCTCCTCGCCGGGATCGTAACCGGAATCGCCATCGCCACCAAACAGACCGCTCTTCTGGGGATCCCGGTGATCCTGATCGCCCACCTGATGTCCCTCTGGAAAGGCCGGGGACATTCTCTGAAGGAGAGATGGCTGGCCCTCAGATCGAGCGAATCCCTGAAGAAGCTGGCCATCGTCCTCGGGACGACAGCCCTCGCCTTCCTGATCGCCAATCCTTTTGTGGTCATGAATCCGGCCAAATTCCTCGACATGTCCGGAAGAACCTTCGAGTTCGTCAAAGGCGCGAATCAACCTCAGTGGAGCTTCCAATTCACCGGCGCGACCGCCGGGTACTGGTTCACCAATCTGCTCTATTATGGGATGGGCCCGGCCCTTGAGATCGTTTGCCTGTTGGGCGTCCTGTGGGCCCTGGGGAAGAGAAAATGGACGGATGGGCTCGTTCTCTCGTTCCTAGCGATCTATTTCGGCAGCATCGGCTTCGGCTATATGAAGTTCATCCGCTACGCCATTCCGCTCCTTCCTTTCCTCTGTCTTCTCGGCGCGCGATTCGCCACTGAGCTTTATGAAATTGTCAAGCCGAGGGCTCTCCGCATCATCCTCACGATCGGGCTGGCCCTTGTGGGCGTCCTATCGGTTTTTTACACCTTGGCTTACCTGAACATCTACAAACAGGACGATGTCCGCATCCAGGCTTCCCGTTGGATCCACGAGAATATCCCCCAGGGATCGACCGTCCTGATCAACATTTCCTATGCCACCCCGCTGCTGGGCGACATGTTCTTTCATCCCCAATTTTACGATAGCTATACGGTGGGGTTCGGCCAAGACGACTATGTCAAGAAGGATTTTTATACGATCAAGGTGTTGAACCTCTTCACCTACGCCTCCGCCTCCCTCAACCCGCCCGACAAATTCAGGAAATATGTCCGGGAGAGGATGGAGAATGCGGACTACATCATCATGAGCGATGAGAATTCCGAGCAGTTTTCCTTCCGATCGCGAGAATACCCGGCGGTGGTCCAGTTCTTCCATAGACTCTACGAGGAAAAACTGGACTTCCGGCTCGTCAAGACCTTCGAAGCCCGGCCCGCTTTTTTGGGAAGAACCATCAACGACGACCGCTCGGAATTGACTTTTCGGCTCTTTGACCACCCCAAGGTCAGGATCTTTAAAAGAGACATCCCCAAAAAAGACTGAGCCGCTCAGCTCTTCCCGATAATCAAAGCTGGCCGAAACGTCAATTCGATCAGAGAATGACCTAGCGCTCTTCCTTGGCTCTGATCGATATCGTGTAATCCAGGGTCAGCAGATGATCCTCATAGGAGCAAAATCGATTCGGTTCGGTGCCGTCGAGGAAAGCCTCCATGAATCGCCACTTGCAGATCGGCGCGGCCAAGAGTCCGGTCCGAAGATCGATGGGAACGAACCGGATCCCGGAGGGGGGGATCTCGAACTCCTCTCGGGCCATGTCCGTTCCGGCCTTCGCCGCTTTCTTCTTCCCATCGTCGATGACGTTCCGGAAGAAATCGATCCAGACCGGCAGGGCCGCAACGGCCCCCGCCTCGTTGGGCCCGAGAGTCTTATTGTCATCGTAGCCGACCCAGACGCCGGCGCAGAGCGAGGGGGAAAACCCGATGAACCAGGCGTCCGTGTACTTGTCCGTCGTGCCCGTCTTTCCGGCCAGGGGGATGTCGTTCAAAAGCTGGCCCGCCGCCGCCGCCGTCCCCCGCTCGACGACGCCCTGCATGAGGTAGGTCATGAGATAGGCCGTTTGGGGGGAAACGACCTCTTCGACCTCGACCCGGCTCTCCTCCAGAATGCTCCCTTCCCTGTTCTCGATGCGGGTGATGAAGTAGGGCTTGATCCGGACGCCCTTGTTCGGGAATGTCGTAAAGGCCGAGACCATTTCGGTCAAGCTAACGTCGAACGTTCCCAAGGCCAGGGACAGATAAGGATAGAGGGTTGAGGTGAGCCCGAACTTCCGGCAGTAATCCACGCCGACCTGGGGCGAGATATGGTCCAAGATCTTAGCCGTGACGACGTTGCGGGATTCCTCGAGACCTTTGCGCAGCGTGACCATGCCTTTATAGATGCGGTCGTAATTTTTGGGCGACCAGATCGTCTTCTGCCACTTGTCCTGGAAATTCGTCGGTTCGTCCACGATCCGGCTCGCGGCCGTGAATCCGTTCTCCAGCGCCGCCGTGTAGAGCATGGGCTTGATCGACGAGCCGGCCTGCCGGAACGTCTGGCTGACCCGGTTGAGTTGGCTCTTCTGAAAAGAAAAACCGCCGACCATGGCTTTGATCTGGCCGGTCCTGGGGTCGATAGCGATGAAAGCGCCCTGGACGACCGGCTCCTGCTCCAGCGAGACCTGGAGCTCCTTCTTGTCCTCAACCTTGCTCTTGACGCGAACCTTGATGACGTCGCCCGGCTTGATCAGCCGGTCCAGGGATTTGGTCTTGTCGCGGTAATCGGCGAAGGCCCAGGCGATGTCATCGCTCAGCATCTTGCCGAGGTAGCCTTTCACTTTGACCTGAGCGTCCTTTTTGCCGACGGTCAAGACGATGGCGTCCAGGATGTCCCCGGGTTCGACCCTGGGAGTGGTCCAACTCTTGAGCTTATGGTCCTCGAGCTTCTCGCCCTTGAGCTGGAATTCCTTGTCGTCCAGGAGATTGATTTTGTCTTTTCGCCAGCCATGGCGCCTGTCCAGCTTCCTGAGCCCCTTGTCCAGGGCGTCCTCGGCGAACTTCTGGAAGGCCGGGTTCAAGGTCGTACGGACTTTCAGGCCTCCCCGGTAAAGGGCGTCCTCGCCATAGGTCTCGACGATGTATTTGCGGATCTCCTCGAAGGGATAAGCCCCGAAATCCGAATCCTCGCGGCCGCGGGGAAGGACGCTCAGCGGTTTCTTCTTGGCTTCTTCGGCCTGGGCCGCCGGAATGAACTTTTCCTCGGCCATGCGGTTGAGGACATGGTTGCGCCGTTCCAGCACTAGGGCCGGAAATCGATAGGGGGAATACCGCGACGGCCCGCGCAGGATCCCGGCGATGACGGCCGCCTCGTCGAGGGTCAGCTCGGAGACGCTCTTGCCGAAATAAAGGTGCGAGGCGGCCTCGATCCCGAAAGCGCCGTTGCCGAACTCGAACTGGTTGCAATACATCTCGAAGATCTTTTCCTTCGAGAATCGTTTTTCAATCTCGATGGCGAGATACCATTCGACCAGTTTCCTTTGGATCGTCTGGAGAGGATGCAAGAAGAGCTTCCGGGCCAGTTGCTGGGTGATCGTGCTGCCGCCCTCGGGCTTCTTGCGGCTGAAGACGTTCAGGACGTTCTCGCGGACGGCCCGGAGAACCCCGCGGACGTCGATCCCTTTATGTTTAAAAAAACGGGGGTCCTCCGTGGCCAGGATGGCCTTCTTGAGGACCTCGGGAATCTGCTCGTAAGAGACGACGATCCGCTTCTCCGGACCGATCTCCTTGATGATCTTCTCATCGTCGGCATAGATGGAGGTCAGGATGCTCGGCTCATATTTTTCGAGCGAGCTGATGTCGGGGACGGTCTTTTTGACGGCGAAATAGGTCCCCATGATTCCCCCGAGAACGAGGGCCGTCGAGAACAGGACGACGAGCAGGACGATCTTCCAAAATCGCTTTTTGTCGCCCTTGACGATCCTGATCCGCCATAACTTTTTGGATTCGGACATGAGCTAAAAATATAGCAGAAATTCGCTCTTATGAACAGGATGGCTTTTTCGAAAGGACGAGCATGGTCTTGTCGTAGATCTGGCGGGCGACGTCCCTCCGGCTCTGGCGGGCGTCGATTTGGACGAATCGGGCGCCCCTGAAAGAGAGGAAGATCCGGCGGACCTTGGCCAGGTAGGATTCGCGCTCGAAAAGGACGTCCTTTTTCCTCCGGCCCGAGATCCGGGCCAACCCCTCCCCGGCCCGGATATCCAGGATGAAGACGAGGTCCGGTTTCGGGGCGAACCTTTCGTTCATGCGCCGGATCCGGTCCCGGTCGAGCCCCTTGGCCCCCTGGTAGGCGATCGTCGAGAAAAAATAGCGGTCAAGGACGATGACTTTTCCCGCGGCGAGGGCCGGCCTCAGGTTTTTTTCGACGTTCTCCCGACGGTCCTTTTGAAAGAGCTCCAACTCCTGTTCGGGCGTCAAGGAGCCGGCCTGCTGGGCCAAGCGTTTGAGTTCTCGCCCCCATTTCCCCCGCGAGGGTTCCCGGAAATAGACGGCGGGAAGGCCCTTGGCCCGGAGCTTCCTGAGAAGGCTTTTCGTCTGGGTGGATTTCCCCGCCCCGTCGATGCCTTCGATGACGATCAGGACACCTTTATCCGACATGGACCCTGATATTAGCCTGTGCCGGGCAGAAATGCAACTTTTCGGGCGGGGGGCGAGGTTTGAATTTAGTTGAAAATTATGCTATCTTTTAACTTAATTTAAAAACAGCAGATAGCGCAACGACAGGACAAAATACGGAGGTCTTAAGATGAAAAAGGTTGTCTGGATATCGCTGGCCAGCTTCTTGCTCGGAATCCTGCTGGCCGGATATGTTTTCGTTTACCTTCCCGAAAAGAAGGCTCCCCAGCGGAGCTTTTTGGATAACGCCGCGGCGCCTCTGGGCTCCAGCCTCTTCGCGGACATCCCTCAGGCCATCAAACCCGACCTGGATTTCGTCAAGATCTCCGACAAGGTCGGGCCGGCCGTCTTTAAGGTCGAATGCGACAAGATCGAACGGCAATCGACCATGGGATTCCCGGACGGTCCTTCCGACGAATTCTGGAACCGCTTTTTCGGCAGCCCGCAGTCGCGGCCCCAGACCCAAAAAGTGACCGTCCAAGGGACGGGCTTTTTCATCAGCGCCGACGGCTACGCCATCACCAACAACCACATCGTCGAGAACGGCCAGAAGATCAAGGTGTTCACCGTCCAGGGCGACGAATATCAGGCCAAGATCATCGGGACCGATCCCCGCACCGACGTGGCCCTGATCAAGATCGAGGCCAAGAACCTCCCCTTCGCCGAGCTGGGCGATTCGGCCCAGGTCAAAGTCGGCGAATGGGTGGTGGCCATCGGCAACCCGCTGGGCATGGAGCACACCGTCACGGCGGGGATCGTCAGCGCCAAAGGCCGTCAGCTCGGCCTCGGCGACGGCAGCTATGAGGACTTCATCCAGACGGATGCGGCCATCAACCGCGGCAACAGCGGCGGCCCGCTGGTCAACATGAAAGGCGAGGTCATCGGCATCAACAGCAACATCCTGACCCCGACCGGAGGCAATATCGGCATCGGGTTCGCCATTCCCGTGGACATGGCCAAGAAGGTCGTGGGCCAGCTCAAAGACAAAGGCAAGGTGGTCCGGGGCTGGCTGGGCGTCGAAGTGGCGACCCTGCCGATCGACCAGGACACTCAAAAGCTCTTGAACCTCAAATCGAAAAAAGGCGCCCTGATCAACAACGTCACCCAGGGCGGCCCCGCCGAAAAGGCCGGATTTAAACCGTACGACGTCATCGTCGAAGTCAACGGCCAGGCGATCGAGAACTCCAACGACCTGCGGATGAAGATCGCCGACATCCAGCCCGGGACCAATGTCGAGTTCAAAGTCATCCGCGACGGCAAGGAAAAAGCCGTGCCGGCGACGATCGCCGAGCTCGAAGAGGACCGGCAGAAGCCGAGCGCCATGAGCGCCGGTAAGGACGTCGGCCTGACGGTCACCGCTCTAACGGCCAACCTCGCCCGGAGGTACGGGATCCGCACGACCAAAGGCCTGCTCATCACGGACGTGGACGGCGAGAGCGACGCCGCCCGGAAGGGCCTCCAGCCCGGCGATATCATCCTCGAGGTCAACCGCGAGATCGTGACCACCGAGGAGCAGTGGAACAGCCTCTTGAGCAATAAGAAATCCGGCGAAGCCCTGCTTCTCCGCATCCGACGCGAAGGCGATGGACAGTCCCGGGATTCGATCGTCACGATCAAGATCCCCTAAATGAAGAAATTTACGAAGTTCCACTCCCTGGGCAACGATTTTCTCATCATCGACCGTGAGGACGTGGCCGCGCTGCCGGACATCCCGGATCTGGCCCGCAAGATCTGCGACCGCCATACGGGCGTCGGTGCCGACGGCCTTCTCCTCATCTCGGTCAAGGACAAGGCTCGGGGAGTGGTCGACTTCCGGATCTTCAACGCCGATGGGTCCGAAGCGGAGATCTCGGGGAACGGACTGCGCTGCGCCGCGGCCTTTCTCTACGATGAGGGCAAGATCGACGTTCCCAAAATCCTCTTCAAGACCCCGGCAGGGGACCGGGAATGTGAGCTGATCGAGAAGAAAGGGAGTCAGCTCCTGATCAAGATCGATTTCGGCGCTCCCCGACTGAGCTCGAAGGAGATCCCCTTCGACGACGGCACCCCCCATGACCGCATCATCGACTATCCGCTGATGATCAATCGCAAACGATATCCGATCACGGTCGTGTCGATGGGCAATCCCCACTGCGCGATCTTCGTCGACCGTTTTCCGGCGCGGATCGCATGGCACCAGCTCGGCCGGGAGATCGAATCCCACCCGTTCTTCCCCCACCGGACGAACATCGAGTTCATCCGGGTGCACAACCGCGAAGAGATCGAGGTCTTGTTCTGGGAGCGCGGGGTCGGCGAGACCCTGTCGTCGGGGAGCGGTTCGACGGCGGCGGCGGTCGCCTCCATCCTCAAAGGCTACACCGACAGGAGGGTCCGGGTCACGACCAGCATGGGGCAGGTGCTGGTCGAATGGACCAAGGACAAGGTCTATCAGACGGGGCCGGCCGAATTCGCCTTCACCGGCTCGTTCCTCTTTAAATAATTATCGCGTTGTCCCACGGGACTCGGGGGGAGTCCCGAACCTCCTCTCTTTTTCCTCAGCGGCTTTTTACCTGTCCTTGAGCCATTTTCTGATCGAATCCTTGACTACGCCCCGCAACCGGCGTATCATCATATCGTGAGGAGGGGCCGCAGTTCCAAGCCCTATGGCCGGCGGATGCGTGCGGCGCGAAAAAGGAAATCCGTTGTTAGCGATCATGCTGCCGGGCTAGGTGATCCTCACTCAGCTGCTCAAAACCTGGTTTTACCCCAGATTCGGCGATTGATGACGGTCACTCTTCGAATGCGGAAAGATGTTGGCATGAAAACTGCGTAAACATCAGGTGGCTTCTCCCAAGCCCAGCGTACTTTCAAAAAAAGATAGGCGCAGGACAGCGAGAGGCCAAGGATAAGAAGGAGGACAAAATGATTTGGACAAAGGGAAATCGCCCATGAAGAGAATTCTGACGGTATTCGTCTTGATGGTTTTCTTATTGGCGGCCGTCAACTGCGCGTCTTGGAACAAGACCACGAAGGGCGCTGTGATCGGCGGCGCCGGCGGCGCCGTCCTCGGCGGGGTGATCGGCCATGCCGCCGGAAACACCCTGCTGGGCGCGATTCTCGGGGCGGCCGTGGGCGGGGCGGCCGGCGCCATTATCGGGAATTATATGGACAAACAGGCCGCGGAAATGCAGCGGGATCTTGAAGGGGCCGAAGTCCAGCGCATCGGGGAAGGCATTAAAATCACCTTTGACAGCGGGATTCTTTATGACATTGACAAATCCGACCTCCGGCCGGTCAGCAAAACAAACCTGGCCGATCTGGCCAAAATCCTGAACAAATATCCCGATACCAACATTCTGATCGAAGGCCATACGGACGACACCGGAACGGATGACCACAACATGAACCTTTCGAAGGACCGCGCTCAGTCCGTGTCTTTTTACCTGGCGACACTCGAGGTGAAGTCGGCGAGGTTCTCGATCGCCGGCTACGGCGAAACGCAGCCGATCGTGACGAACGATACGCCCGAAGGCCGGCAGAAAAACCGCCGGGTGGATATCGCTGTTCTGGCCAACGATAAGCTGAAAAAGGCCGCGCAGGAAAAGGCGAAAGGCTGA
>JAUYDS010000155.1 GCA_030691735.1 Candidatus Aminicenantota bacterium | reverse complement strand
CAAGGGACGAGCCTTCGCGGCGGAAGTGGACCCCCGGGCAAAGCCCGGGGCACTCACCCGCGATGTAAATACGCGGCTGAGTACGGCGGAAGCGGATCCCCAGACAAAGCCTGGGGCCCCTGCCGCCGCCCCGGCCGCCGTTGACGACGGGAAAAGCCGAGAACTTCTTGGTGACCCCTTTTAATTCCAGCATATCCGAAGTCGCCGCAATTATTATGCCAATTTTATATCTAGTGTGGTGTAAGAGCAATGACTTTACAATGTTGTCATTCCGGACTTGATCCGGAATCCATCTTTTTAATCTGGATTCCCGCTTACGCGGGAATGACAGTTCCAGGATTATGGTAAAGCCGTTATTGAGACGCAAAACTAGATGCAACGCTAATCGATCTGATCAGAGACGCTGTCCTCTAGTAAAGCTTTTTTACGGTTCAATCCTAAAGAAAAAAGAAAGAGGAGGGGGTCTTTTAACCGTCGTCTCAAATAAGCTCTTAGTGCGGCGCGCGCGACCTCGCCATCCACATAAAAGGTCATCCCAAGCTGGGGAAAGAGCATCAGCCTGCTGAGGGCCGAGATCCTTCGCTGCGCTCAGGCGACTCTTTGAGTCGTCCCGAGTCTTTCGAGGGAACTCATACGTTAATCCCGAGGTTGTACGAGATCCTTCGCTACGCTCAGGACGACCTAAAAGGTCACTTTGTCGGATCCGGGAGGATCTTCGCGATTCCCGTGAACCGCTGATTGTCGACGATGAGGACGACGCCGTACTCGCCCTCCCCGGCCGCGCTGGACACGAAATTGGGGTCTTGCTGGCTTCTTATCTGGGCCGCCAAATCGGCCGGAAGACTGCTCAGATCGATCCCTGCCCCGCCGCTGAAGCGGCTGGGCCGAGCCTGTACGGCTTTCTTTTCTGCCTCCGTCCGTTCACGACGCTTCATCATATTCCAAAGGCCTTGATTGAGACCGGGATTGGCCGTCCCCTTGAGCTCGTTGATGAGCATATTGCCTTGGTAGATCTGGATCTTCACCTCGCCCGCCGGCTTAGCCTTGAGATAGTAGTTGATGGCGACGCCCGCCGGCTCGCTTTTTCCGTTGAGATTGAGCGAGCTCGAATTGAAGCGGCCTCTTTCCGACCAGCGGAACTTAGGTTCGATGGCGCACAGGTAGGCGCTGCCGCTCAGGACCTGCGGCGTCAGATCTTGGAGAGCCGAAATGTCCGCGATGTAAATGCCCCGGCCGTGAGTGGCCACGATCAGGTCGTTCTCGCGCGGATGGACCTTCATGTCGTAGATGGGCTGGGTTGGCATGTTGCCCTTCATCTTGGTCCAGGCTTTGCCGCCGTCCAAGGACACATAGACCGCCATGTCTGTCCCGACGAACAGCAGGTTGGGGTTCTTGACGTCCTCGCGGATGACGTTGATCGACTCGTTCGGCAGGTTTCCGGCGATCGAGGTCCAGGTCTGACCGTAATCCATCGTTTTGTAGAGGAAAGGCCTGAAGTCGTCGTTCCTCAAGCCGGTGTAGGAGACATAGGCCGTTCCGGGATCGGAATTGGAAGCGGCCACGCGGCTCACCCAGTAGCCGGGATTGCCGGTGAGCTTATCGTTAAGCTTCATCCAGTTCTTGCCGTCATCGCGCGTGACCCAGACGTTGCCGTCGTCGGTGCCCACCCAGAGCAGGCCTTGGATGAGGGGCGATTCGTCGATGGTCGTCAGGGTGCAGTACTGGATGTTGCCGTCGCCGCCTTTGCCCTGAGGCAGCTTGACCGGATTGTTGGTCGTCAGGTCGGGGCTGATCTCCGTCCAGGTCTCGCCGAGGTTCGTCGATTTCACCAGGATGTTGCCCCCATGGTAAACGCTGCTGTCGTGGATGGAAACCAGGACCGGAGAGTTCCAGTTCCAGCGCGTGGCCGGTTTGGTCCGGGAATAGGCGATACTTTTCGATTCGCCCGTGACTAGGTCCATCCTCTGGAGCGGGCCGTTCTGGGATTCATTATAGAGGTAGCGGTTGGTCCGCTTGTCGAAGACGTTGTACATGCCGTCGCCGCCGCCGACCGTCTGCCAGTCTTCCAAGCGGATCGCCGCTCCTCCCTTCTTGGTGCTCGGCCCCATGAGCGAGCCGTTGTCCTGAAGTCCGCCCGCGACACGGTACGGATAGGACATATCGTAGTCCACCGCGTAGAACTGGGCCATCGGCAGGAAGTCCGGATGGAACCAGGCTTTGCCTCCGTCGAAGGTCACGCCCATGCCGTGGTCGTAGCCGAGGAGCATGTGATTGGAATTGGCCGGGTCGATCCACAGGGCGTGGTTGTCGCCGCCGAAGCGGAAGGGGCTGCCCCAGGTCTTGCCGCCGTCCTTGGATTCCTGGACGCCGACCGAGAGGGCGAAGACGTGCTTGTCGTCATTGGGATCGACGATGATATCGCAGTAATAATAACCCGGGCCGGAGCCGATGCTCTGTTTCTCGGGGCTGACTTTTTTCCAGGTCGCGCCGGCGTCGTCCGTGCGATAGACCTCGCCGTCGATCATGCCGCTGCTCGGCTTGCCGGCGACGATCTCTTTCATCCGGTCCTCGGGCAATATGTTGGGTTTGTTGCCGTTCTCGATGACGGCATAGAGGATGTTCGGGTTCTTGGGATAAATCGTCAGGCCGATGCGGCCGAGCACTCCGCCGGGAAGGCCGCCGCCGAGCTTTTTCCAGCTCCGGCCGCCGTCGGTGGATTTATGGATGCCGCTACTCGGCCCGCCGAGCTGGAAATTCCAGTCCTGGCGGAACTTGTCATAGGTCGCCGCGTACAGGACATCGGGATTATTGGGATCCATCACCACGTCGACGGCACCGACGGCATTGGTTCCAACCTTGACGTCGAGCGATTTGACCCAGGTCTTGCCTCCGTCGCGCGTCACGTAGAGACCGCGGTCGGGATTCTCGGAATAGAGATGGCCGAGGGCCGCGACATAGACGATATCGGGATTCGTCGGATGGATGACGATGCGGCCGATATGATGGGACTCCTTGAGGCCCATGTTTTTCCAGGTTTTGCCGGCATCCGTGGATTTGTATATTCCATCGCCGTAGTAGGTGCTGCGGGAAGTGTTGGCCTCACCCGTCCCCACCCATACGATATTGGGATTGGAAGGGGCGATGGCGATGTCGCCGATCGAGATCACCTTTTCGTTCTCGAAGATGTATTCGAACGTCTGCCCGTTGTTCACGGTTTTCAACAGGCCGCTCGACGCGGTCGCGGCATAGAAGGTGTAAGGCAGTTGGAGAGGGACGGCGAAGTCCGTGAACCGGACGCCCTGGCGGGACGGCCCGATATCCCGGAACGTGATTGCCTTGAAGAAATCCTCGCTCAAGGCCTGGCC
>JAUYDS010000053.1 GCA_030691735.1 Candidatus Aminicenantota bacterium | reverse complement strand
GGCGAGGTCGGGTCCAACCGCAAACCTTCCCCGTGATCGGACAAAAAGACGATCTCCTCTTTTTTCGCCAAAGACGCCAGCGGGATCCTGTCCAGACCGAGTCCGGTCAGGGCTTTTTGGGCGGTTCCGAACTGGGGCTTGCCGCCGTCCACGAGGACCAGGTCGGGCAGAGGCGATCTTTCTTCGAGGACGCGCCGGTATCTCCGGCGGATGACTTCATCCAGGCTGGCGACATCGTTCGGCCCGGCGACCGTCTTGATCTTGTATTTCCTATACCCGTCCTTGTCCGGCCGGCCGTTGACGAACGTGACCATCGAGGCCACAGTCTCCGTTCCGCTCGTGTTGGAAATATCAAAACCTTCGATCCGGACGGGCAGACCGGGCAGTTTAAGATCTTTTTGAACCTCTTGCAGGGGCGCCAAGCCCTCGTCCTTTTTCCTGAGGAGCATCTCGGCGTTCTTCATCGCCATTTCGATCAGGTCCTTGTTTTTGCCTCGGACAGGAATGAGGACCCTGATCGTTCGTCCGGCTTTTGCCGAGAGTGTCTCTTCAAGCTCCTTTTTGTGGGCGGGATTGACCGGCAGGAGGACCTTGGCCGGGATCTCCCGGTCCCCGTAAAAAGATGCGACGAAATCCCTCAGGATCTCGGCGTCCGTCCAGTCCGCTTCCTCTTCGAACACGGTTTCCCGGGATTCGCGGACTTTCCCCGCCCGCATGACAAAAACGTAAACTGCCGTGTCCTGGCCGTCCCGGGCGGTCCCGAAGATGTCCTGGTTCTCGAGCCGGACCGAGATCAGCTTCGGTTTGACCTTGATGTGGTCCAGCGTCTGGATGAGGTCCCGCAGGCGCGCCGCCTCTTCGAAATTCTCGTTCGCCGCGGCCTGGCGCATGGGCACTCTCAAGGCTCCTGCCAGTTGCTCGGTCTTTCCCTCCAAGAAGAGGAGAGCGTTGTCCACGCTCTCCCGGTATTTCGCTTCGTCGATGAGCCCGACGCACGGCGCGGAGCAAAGCTTCAGATCGTATTCAAGGCACGGCCGCTTCCTTCGGCCTGGGATCGCCTCCTCGCAATTCCGGACACGGAAATATTTGCTGAGGAGGTGGATGGTCTTCCTGGCGTCCCGGGCCGGGCTGAACGGACCAAAATATTTCGCGCCCTTTTCGCCGACCTTCCGGCTGAAATAGATGCCGGGAAAACGGTCCCCGACAGTCAGCTTGAGATAGGGAAAGCTCTTGTCGTCTTTGAGGCGCAAATTGAATTTCGGCTGGTGCTGCTGGATGAAGTTATTTTCGAGGAAAGCGGCTTCGCGCTCGGACCCGGTTAGGATATAATCGATGTCTGCCGTCTCGGCGAGGATGTTATGGACCTTCGGGTCGTCCGTCGGTTGGAAGTAGGACCGGACGCGGTCCTGGAGGAGACGGGCTTTGCCGATATAAACGACCTGGCCGGCGGAGTTCTTAAAGAAATAGATGCCAGGCTTCTTAGGAAGAGCGTCGACTTTTTGCTTAAGCTTGTGCTCCATCGCTTAGCCTTATCAGCATAAAACGGGGACACGTACTTTGGGGACACATTCAAAAGTCTGGGTCCCTAAAGCATGTGTCCCCAAAGTATATGTCCCCATTTATTCTAATTCCAATTCTAACTTTTTCAAGCGGGCGATCTCGTCACGGAGCCTGGCCGCTTTCTCGAATTCGAGGTTTTTGGCGGCCTCCCGCATGCCTTTTTTCAACTGGTCGATCTTCTGCTTGCGTTTCAGCGGCGAGAGATAGATCTCCTTGTCCTCGGCGACGCGCGTGTAATCCATGTAGTCGCGCTCGTAGACGCTGGTCAGGACTTCGTCGATTCTCTTGACGATCGATTGGGGGGTGATGCCGTTCGCCCGATTGAACTCCTCCTGAATCTTGCGGCGCCGGGTCGTCTCAGCGAGTGCAGTCTTCATCGAGTCCGTGACCGTTTCTGCGTAAAGAATGGCTCGGCCGTTGACGTTGCGCGCCGCCCGCCCGAATGTCTGGATGAGGGCCGTGGCCGACCGCAAAAAGCCTTCCTTGTCGGCGTCGAGGATGGCCACCAGCGAGACTTCGGGCAGGTCCAATCCCTCGCGCAGGAGGTTGATCCCGATGAGCGCGTCGAAGACGCCCTTACGCAGATCGCGCAGGATCTTGACCCGGTCGAGCGTCTCGATCTCGGAATGGAGGTAGCGAACCCGCAGCCCCAGCTCGTGGTAATACCGGGTCAGGTCCTCGGCCATTTTTTTTGTCAGGGTCGTGACCAAAGTCCGTTCGTTCCTTCCGGCGCGGTCCTCGATCTCCTTCTTCAGGTCGTCCACCTGGCCTTGGACCGGGCGGATCTCGATCTCCGGATCGGTGAGGCCGGTCGGCCGGATGACCTGTTCGACGACCCGGCCCTCCGTCTTCTTGAGTTCGAACGGGCCCGGCGTCGCGGAGACGTACATGACCTGGCCGACGCGGCCTTCAAATTCCTCGAAGTTCAGCGGCCGGTTGTCCAGGGCAGAGGGCAGGCGGAAGCCGTGTTCGACAAGCGTCTGCTTGCGCGAGCGGTCGCCGAAATACATCCCGCCGATCTGCGGGACGGTGACGTGGGATTCGTCGATGATGGTCAGAAAGTCCTTGGGGAAGTAATCGAGCAGAGTGTAGGGCGGCTCACCCGGCCGGCGCCGGCTGAGATAGCGCGAATAGTTCTCGATCCCGGGGCAGTAGCCGAACTCGCGGAGCATGTCCAGGTCGTAAAGGGTCCGCTCTTCGATGCGCTCGGCCTCGATGACCTCCCCCTGCGCCTTGAAAAAAGCGACGCGCTCGACCAGCTCTTTTTCGATCCCCCGGACGGACTCGTCGAGGATATCCTTGGGCGTGGAGAAGAACCTCCGCGGATGGATCATGATCCGGTCGAACGTTTCGCGAACGGACCCGAGGAGGGGGTCGATGGACGAGATCCTCTTGATCCGGTCGTCGTCGAGCTCGATCCGATAAGCGAAATCCGCGTAAGCCGGAAAAACCTCGACGACGTCGCCGCGGACCCGGAAGCCGCCGCGCTCAAAATCGGCTTCCTGCCGTTCATATTGGATCTCGACGAGCTTGCGCAGGATCTCCTTGCGCGGAAGCGTTTGGCCGACGGCGAGAGGAAAGCTCATCTCGTAATAGGTCTCCGGCGCGCCGAGGCCATAGATGCACGACACGGAGGCGACGATGATGACGTCGCGCCGGGCGAAGAGAGAGTTGGTGGCGTTGAGCCGCATCCGGTCGATCTCGTCGTTGATCGTCGCCTCTTTGGCGATATAGGTGTTCGAGGACGGGATGTAGGCTTCCGGCTGATAATAGTCGTAATAGGACACGAAGTATTCGACGGCGTTCTTTGGGAAAAAGCGACGGAATTCCTGATAGAGCTGGGCGGCCAGGGTCTTGTTGTGGGAAATGACGAGGACGGGGCGGCCGGCCCGCTCGATGAGGTTGGCTATGGTGAAGGTCTTACCGGAGCCCGTGACGCCCATCAGGACCTGATGGGGGAGGGCCTCATCCAATCCCTTCGTCAATTGCCGGATGGCTTCGGATTGATCGCCCTTGGGCGTGAATTCGGATTCGAGACTGAACGCGTTCATCGGACGAGGCGCCCTGACTCAGGCGCCCTTTTCCATCTTGATGCTGCCGCGGAACTGAGCGCCGTCCTGGATGCTGACCTTGGCCGCGGTGATGTCGCCCTTCATCTTGGCCTCGGCGGAGACGAAGACGGTTCCCGAAGCCCGGATATTGCCGGTCAGGTCGCCGGCCAACGAGACGTTGCCGGCGATGATGTCCGCTTCGACGCGGGCGTTCTTATCGATGACGAGGCTGTGGTTTTTGAGCCGGATGATCCCCTTGAACGTCCCCTTGATCAGAAGGTCTTCCTGGCCGGTGATCTGTCCCGTGCAGACGAGCGTCTGGCCGAGAAGCGACGTCGTTTCCGGCCCAAGGCTCGCGGTGATCTTGGACTTGGCGGGGTCGGAGGACTGAGGCATCGGCGGGTCCTTTCTCCAGGTTCGTTCCTGACTGATTATAAGAAATAAGCGGGGTCGCGTCTACACTTTTTCCGCAGCCGTCACGGCGGCCGGGGCGGCGGCAGGGGCCCCAGGCTTTGCAGTCCTCATTTGCGAAGCGAATGAGGGCAGGCTTTGTCTGGGGATCCGTTTCCGCCGTACTCAGCCGCGTATTTACATCGCGGGTGAGTGCCCCGGGCTTTG
>JAUYDS010000047.1 GCA_030691735.1 Candidatus Aminicenantota bacterium | reverse complement strand
CAAAGCCCGGGGCACTCACCCGCGATGTAAATACGCGGCTGAGTACGGCGGAAACGGATCCCCAGACAAAGCCTGCCCTCATTCGCTTCGCAAATGAGGACTGCAAAGCCTGGGGCCCCTGCCGCCGCCCCGGCCGCCGTGGAGCGGATTGCAGGAGGAGAATCCATGAGCCCTGAAACGAACGACCTCTACGAAGAGTTCGCGCGAGGGTCCATCGACCGCCGCGAGTTCTTCAGAAAACTGTCCAGGCTCGCCGGCGGGACGGCCGCCGCGGCCGCTCTGCTCCCTGTCCTGGAAAGCAGCCGGGCCATGGCCCAGGTCATCCCCAAGGACGACCCTCGCCTCGAGACGGGAGACATCAAGTATCCCGGCGAAAGCGGAGAAGTCCGGGCCTATTCCGCCCGGCCTAAGGGCGGGACGAAGCTGGCCGGCGTCATCGTCATCCACGAAAACCGGGGCCTCAACCCCCACACCGAAGACATAGCCAGGCGGGTCGCCCTGGAGGGGTTCATAGCCATCGCCCCGGATGCCCTTTCACCGTTCGGCGGAACCCCCGAAAATCCGAGCGAGGCCTCGCCCCTCTTCCAGAAGCTCGACCGCCAGGCGAACACGAAGAACTACGTCGCCGCGGTCAGGTACCTCAAGACGCATCCCCAGGCGACGGGGAAGGTCGGGTGCATGGGCTTCTGTTGGGGCGGCGGGGTCACCAACCAGGTGGCCGTCAACTCGCCGGACCTGGCGGCGGCGGTCCCCTTCTACGGCAGTCAGCCCGCGCCCGAGGACGTCCCGAGAATCAAGGCCGCGATGCTCATCCACTACGCGGGCGAGGACGCGCGGATCAACGCGGGTATCCCGGCCTTCGAGGAGGCTCTCAAGAAGGCCGGAATCGACTATAATATTTACACGTACCAGGGCGCGGGACACGCTTTCATGAACGACACTGGAACCCGGTATCACAAGGAGGCGGCCGAGCTAGCCTGGAAGCGCACGGTCGCCTTCCTCAAGGAGAAGCTCAAGACTTAGGGTTTTGTCGGCGCCACTCGGCGGCCACCTCCGCAACGAAAGGCCGGGCGTGGGTGAAAAACCGCTTGTAGCCCGCGCAGAGGTAGTTCAGCCCCTCCTCCCCGTCCGGCGCCCGGGAGAAACGGTTCTTCGGGCACTCGCCGTTGCACATGATCCGCACATCGCAAGCTCGGCAGACGTGCGGCAGATTTTCCCGTTTGGCCAGCCCGAACGCTCTCTGGGCTTGGCTCTCGATGAGGTCGACGAGCGGCGTTTCGCTGATGTTTCCCAGGCGGTGCTCCGCATCCACGAAATGATCGCAGGAATAGAAATCCCCGCTAAGCTCGACGACGGGGATGTCGCCGCAGATCGGCCGGAAGATGCATAAGGAGTGCTCCTGGCCGAAGGCCGTCCGGGCCGCCTCTTCGATAATCTGCACCTTGATCCGCCCGACGTCCCCGGCCACCCACTCGTCGAAGACGGCGCAGAGAAACTCGCCCCAGGCTTCGGCCGGTACGGTGTCGGGACTCACGCCGCCCGGCGCCTCCGGCCGCGGATCGACCAGGGGCAGGAAGCTCACGTAGGGGGCCCCGATCCGCTTGAAGAACCCGTAGACCTCGGAAGGGCGCCGGACGTTGTGCGCGCCGACGACGCACAGGATGTCGGTCGGAACGCGATGCCGCCGCAGGAGTTCATAGCCTCGCATGGTCTGGTCGAAGCTCGGCCGGCCGTCCCAGGTAAGCCGGCACCGGTCGTGCATCTCCCGCGGGCCGTCGAGGCTGAGCCCGACGGCGAAACCCTCCGTCGCGAGTAAGCGGCCCCATTCATCGTCGAGGAGGGTCCCGTTGGTCTGCATGCCGTTGGCGATGAGCCGGCCGGCAGGGAGGTGCCTGCGCTGGATAGCCGCAATCCCGCGGAAGTAATCCGGCCCCAAGACGGTCGGCTCCCCGCCGTGCCACGAGAACCGGATCACCTCGTCGGGCGAGGCGGCGATATGTTGGGCGATGTATTCTTCGAGGAGGTCTTCGGGCATGCGGAGCGGCCGGGCCTCCCGGTAGAAGCGCTCCTTCCCGAGATAGTAGCAGTAACGGCAGGCAAGGTTGCAAGCGGCCCCGGCCGGCTTGACAAAAACCTGGAACCCGCGGGACGCGACGGCCATGAATCCGATAAGCTCTCTTTTCCCCGCCCGAGTATAGGGAAATGCGCGCGGGCAGTCAAGGAACCCACCCGCCGGATTCACGGCCCTATGATAGACCGACCGGTCTTCTTTCCCCCGATCCGTTTCGATTTATTTGTAGAATCGCTTCGCCAGAACAGGTAAAATACCACTGCCCATGAACACGACAGAGCGGCCGGCGCGGGACGTTTCGGTCATCTTCCCGACCTACAACGAGCGCGACAACATCGGCCCGATCATCCTCGAGGTCCTGAAATACACCCCTCCCAGCACCGAAATCATCGTCGTGGACGACAATTCGCCGGACGGCACCTGGCAAATCGTCGAAGGCATGCAGAAGGATCATCCCGATCTCCATCTGCTGCGCCGGATCGATAAAAAGGGCCTGGCTTCGGCGCTCCGCGACGGGATCGCCTATTCCCGGGGCGACGTCATCGTCTGGTCGGACTGCGATTTCTCCATGCCGCCGCATAAGATCAAGGATCTGCTGGCGGGGATTGCCGGGGGTCTCGACGTCGCCGTGGGCAGCCGCTACGTCAAAGGCGGCGGCGTCCAGATCGTCACCGGCAGCAACGACACCCTCCTCGCCTACCTCATGAGCGTGGCCCTGAACCGCTTCATCCGCGCCCTCCTCGGCCGGGATTTCGGCGACTACACGAGCGGATTCATCGCCTTCCGGCGCCGGGTCCTGGACAAGATCACCCTCCGCGGCGGCTACGGCGAATATTTCATCGACTTCATCTTCCGGGCCCGGAAGCTGGGCTATAGGGTCGCCGAGATCCCGTACATGTGCGTCGAACGACGGACGGGCGTCGGCAAGACCGGCCAGAGATTTTCCGACTTCATCATGAAAGGCTGGAAATACGTCTGGCTGACGATCAAACTCCGCTTCACGAGGGTCGAATAAAATGAAAGGTCTCAACCAAATCACCAAGGGCGGCCACATCTTCGCCATCGTTCTGCGCCGGGGGTTCTCGCACCCCGGGCCGAATTTCTTCACGCCCGGGGAATTTTCCCAACAGCTGGGAATGCTCATCCATCCGAAGGGAAAGGTCGTCAAACGGCATCGTCACAAACTGGTCAAACGGGAGATCTTCCGGACACAGGAGGTCCTCGTCCTGCTCGACGGGAGGATCCGGATCGAACTGTTCGACGACGACGGCGAAAAGCTCAAGACCCTGCTGATGAAGCCGGGCGACGCCATCCTTCTGGCGAGGGGCGGCCACAAGGTGAAGGTCCTGGAGGACGCCAAGATGATCGAAGTCAAGCAGGGCCCCTACGCCGGATTTGACGACAAGGAATTCTTTTGACGATCATGATCCCCGTCAACGAACCGCTGATCGCCAAGAACGCCCTCAAATACGCCGGCGACTGCATCAAAAGCGGCTGGATCTCGTCGGCCGGCGAATACATCCGAAAATTCGAGGCCGCCTTCGCCCAATATATCGGCGTCAAGCACGCCGTCACGACGACGAGCGGCACCACCGCCCTCCATCTGGCCTTGGCGGCGGCCGGCGTCGGACCGGGCGACGAGGTCATCCTCCCGGACCTGACCATGATCGCCGTCCCATACGCCGTTCTCTACACGGGCGCGAAGCCGGCGCTCGTGGACGTGGACCGGATCCTTTTCAACCTGGACCCGTCCAAGGTCAGGGAGTTCGTCGACAATAAGTGCCGGTTCGATCAACGGAAAAAAGCGTGGGTCAATCGGAGGACGGGAGGCGTCATCCGGGCGATCCTTCCCGTCCATCTCTACGGACACCCTTGTCCCATGGACGAGATCCTGGCCATTTCCCGGGAATTCGGTTGGCTGGTCGTCGAAGACGCGGCCGAAGCCCACGGAGCCCGTTTCCATCCGGGAGGCGATAAAAAGAAAGCGCTCAAGGCGGGGGCCCTCGGCGATATCGGCTGCTTCAGCTTCTATGCCAACAAGATCGTCACGACAGGCGAAGGCGGAATGGTCGTGACGAACGATGATGCGCTCGCCGACAGGTGCCGCCGCCTCAAAGACCTGGCCCACGCCTCCGGCCGGAGATTCCTCCACACCGAGCTGGCCTTCAATTACCGGATGACCAATGTCCAGGCCGCCATCGGGCTGGCCCAGCTCGAAGAGATCGATCGCTATATCGCAATCAAGCGGAAGATGGCCGCCGCCTACAAGAAAGGATTGGCCGGCGTTCGCGGTCTGACCTTGCCTGAAGAGATGACCTGGGCGCGGAGCGTCTATTGGATGTACGCGGTCCTTGTCGAAGACGAATTCGGCTTGTCCAGGGACGAATTCGCCGGCCGGCTGAAAGAGGCGGGAATCGATACGCGGACGTTCTTCGTCCCCGTCCACGAACAGCCCGTCTTCACCAAGGACAGGGCTTATACAGGGCTCTCCTTTCCCGTCTCCGAAGAGCTGTCGAAGAAAGGCCTTTATTTGCCGTCGGGATTGGCCCTGACCCAGGCTCAGATCGAAGAGGTCTGCTGCGCCATAAGAAAAATCCGCGCGTCAATCTGACCCTTCGGGCCCCCCTAATTCTTCTAGAAACACCCTGTTATTGATATAATACGCGGCACCCCATGGAAAAAGCCGAATACCACAAGCATTTCGAGCTCGAAGAATCGTTCTGGTGGTTCCGCGGCCGGCGCAAAATCCTCTTCAGCCTGCTCCGGTCGCTGGGGACGCCGCTCGTCCCCCTCGTTTGGCTCGATGCGGGCTGCGGCACCGGATTCAACATGACGGTCTTCGCCCCGTTCGGCCCCGTGTTCGGCTGCGATTATTCGGAGGAGGCGCTGGCGTTCTGCCGGAAGCGAGGCCTCAAAAAACTGGCGCGCGCCGACGTTCAGCGTCTTCCCTACAAGGACGGATCGTTCGATGCCGCCTCCCTCCTCGATGTCCTCTATCACAAGAACATCTTCGACGACGTCGCCGCCTTGAAGGACGTCCATCGAACGCTGAAGCCGGGAGGCCTCCTTCTCATTTCCGACAGCGCCTTCAACGTCCTGCAAAGCCGCCACGACCTGGCCGTCCATGCCCGGGAGCGCTACCGGAAAAAAGATCTCAGACAGAAACTGGAGAAAGCCGGATTTCAGGTCCTCCGGCTGAGTTACTACAACTTCTTTCTCTTCCCGTTCATCTTCATGTTCCGGCTGACGGAGAGGATCCGGGGCGCCAAAAAGAACGCGCCCGAATCCGACCTCAAAGCGGTCCCGCGGCTTGCCAACGGCTTCCTTTTCGGCATCCTCAAGTTCGAAGCGCTTCTAACGAAGAAAATCAACCTACCCTGGGGCAGCTCCCTCATCTGTCTCGCCCGGAAGATTCCATAAGACCGGGGCCCTTCCGTTTAATATCGGACGATATTTCCTGTATAATAAGCCGGCCGCAACATGATCATAACCAAGAATCAGCTAAAAACGATCATCTTCGAGAGGCTCAAGGACGCTTTCCCCCTCTCGGAAGCCGACATCGACTTCATCTATCCGCCCCAGCCGAAGATGGGCGACCTGGCCCTGTCCTTCCCGTTCCAACTGGCCAAAAAGAGCAAGGCCAATCCCCGCCAGATAGCCCAGGAGATGATGACGAAGATCGGTCCTCTTCCCGCCGTGGAAAAGATGGAGGTCGCCGGCGCCGGCTACATCAACCTCTTTCTCGACCGGAAGGAATTTTTCGAGCGCCGGCTCGAATCCCGCCATGAACGATCGCTGCGGCCGGACGAACGCAAGATCATCGTCGAACACACCAACATCAACCCCAACAAGGCCGCCCACATCGGCCACCTTCGCAACGCCTGCCTGGGCGACACGCTGGTCCGCTGCCTGAGATATAAGGGAGAGACCGTCGAGGTCCAGAACTATATCGACGATACGGGGGTCCAGGTCGTCGATGTCGTCTTCGGCCTGCTCGAGCTGGAGAAGAGGACGCTTTCCGACCTCGAGGACATCCGCGACAAGTTTGATTTTTACTGCTGGGACCTCTACGCCCGGACGGCGGCCTATCTCGGATCCCATCCCGAGGCCCAGGCGCGAAAATCCGAGATCCTGAAACGGATCGAGCACGGCGCGGATCCTGAGGGCTCCCTGGCCCAATATGTTTCGCGCCGGATCCTCCGCGCCCACCTGGCAACCATGAAACGCATCGGGGCGGCCTATGACATCCTCCCTTGCGAAAGCAGCATCCTCGGGCTCAAATTCTGGGAAAGAGCTTACGCCCTCCTGAAAGAAAAGCACGGTATTTATTATGTCGAGGACGGCCCGAACGCGAAATGTTGGGTGATGAAGCTCGAGGATGAGGACGACAAGGAGAAAATCATCGTCCGCTCGGACGGGACGGTCACCTATGTCGGCAAGGACATCGCTTATCAGCTTTGGAAATTCGGCCTCCTGGAGAAGGATTTCTATTATGAGCCGTTCCTCGAGGAAAACGGCCGAACGGTCTGGATCAGCACGGTCCGGCCGAACGCGAGGGGCCTCTCGTTCGGGGCCGCGACCAAGGTTTACAATGTCATCGATACGCGGCAGTCTTATCTGCAGAAGGTCGTCGTCCAGGGCCTGCGCGCCCTCCATTTCGAGGCGCAGTCGGAAAAATCGATCCATTTCTCTTACGAAATGGTCGCCCTGTCCCCCCGCAGCCTGAAAGAATTGAACCTGGAGCTGTCACGGGAAGACGAGGGTCGGGCGTTCGTCGAGGTCTCCGGACGGAAAGGGCTGGGCGTCAAGGCGGACGACCTGCTCGACCGGCTCGAGCAGAAGGCCTTCGCCGAGGTCGACAAGAGAAATCCCGAAATCGCTCTCGAGCAGAAAAAGCGCACCGCCGCCGAGATCGCCCGCGGCGCCCTCCGCTATTTCATGCTCAAGTATTCGCGAAACTCGCTGATTATCTTCGATTTCGAGGAAGCCCTCAGCTTCGAGGGGGAGACCGGGCCCTACCTTCAATATTCGTGCGTCCGGCTCAACAGCATCTTCCGCAAGATGGAAGAGCGCGAAGGGACGACGGCAGCCGACCTGGAAAAGCTCTCCGCCGGCGGGAACATCCGCCTGGACGCGTTATCGCCCGAGGAACGCGCCGACCTCTGGGAGCTCATCTTCAACGCCGCCAAGTTCGAGGAAGAGGTCCTCCATTCGATCGCCTCGCTTGAGTTCTCTCACCTGGCCAAATTCACGTTCAACCTGTGCCAGAAGCTGAACGGGTATTACCATAAATATCCGGTCCTCGCCGAGGGGAACCCGGCCGTCAAGAACGTCCGGATCCTGGTGATTCTCTACGCCCGGGACGTCCTGGTCCGATCGCTCGACCTTCTGGGGATCCCCGTTCCGGACCGAATGTAAGGCACGCCGGAAAAAGAATTATGGAAAAAAGAAAAAAAGGAGGTTCATGAATGATTGCCGTTGACCACCTCACCAAGAAATTCGGTGATCTGACGGCCGTCCGCGACCTGAGCTTCAAGGTCGAAAAAGGCCAGATCTGGGGACTTCTCGGTCCCAACGCGGCCGGCAAGACCACCACCATGCGCATCCTGACCGGATTCCTGCCGGCAACGGAAGGGAAGGCCTCCGTCGGGAACTTCGACGTTTTCGAACAGCCGAACGAGGCCAAGACGATCCTCGGTTATCTTCCCGAAGTCCTGCCTCTCTACCCCGACATGACCGTAACGGAGTACCTCCAGTTCGTCGCCGCCATCAAAAAGGTCCCGGCGGCCAAACGCCGGGAAGCCGTCGGCAAGGCCGTCAAGGTCACCGGGCTGGAGTCGGTTAAGGGGCGGCTGATCAAAAACATATCTCGCGGGTTTAAGCAGCGGGTCGGTATTGCCCAGGCCCTTGTCCATGATCCGCTTGTCCTCATCCTGGACGAACCGACGATCGGCCTCGACCCGGCCCAGATCATCGAGATCAGGAGCCTGATCAAATCGCTCCGGGGCGAACACACGATCATCCTCTCGACCCACATCCTTCCGGAGGTCACTCAGACCTGCGACGGCGTCGTCATCATCAACGAAGGCCGGCTGATGGCATCGGGCTCGCTCGAGGACCTGACCGCCTCGATCCGCCATAAGGAGGGCCTGCTCATCAAGGTCCGGAAGGACAGCCCGGACGCCGCGGCCGAGATCCGCAAGATCGCGGGCGTGGACAAGGTCGAAGCCGCGGACGGCGAGCTCAAGGTCGAATGGAAACCGGGATTGGACCTCCGCGACGATATCGTCCGGCTTCTCGTCGAGAAGCGTTTCGGACTGCTCGAGATGCGGCCCGTGGCCATGAACATCGAGGACCTCTACCTCAAGATCGTCTCGGGAGGGTCGGAACAATGAAAAACGTCTGGGTCGTCGCCAAAAAAGAGCTCCGGACCTATTTCACCTCGCCCATCGCCTATGTCGTCATCGTGGTCTTCTTGGTCCTGGTCGGCTTCTTCTATTACAACATCCTCATGTGGTTCAACGCCCAGGCCATGCAAATGGCCCAGAACCAGTATTACTATTCGCAGATCAACATCAACCAGATGGTCTACCAGCCGCTCTTCAACAACATGAGCATCATCCTCCTCCTCATGCTGCCGCTCCTGACCATGCGCCTGTTCTCCGAGGAGAAGAAGATCGGGACCGAAGAACTCCTGTACACGTCGCCCATCTCGGTCAACCAGATCATCCTCGGGAAATTCGTCGCCTCGCTCCTCGTCCTCCTGGCCATGCTCGGCCTGACCGGGCTGCTCTCGATCTTCTCCTTCGCCTTCGGTAATCCGGAGGTCGCCCCCATTCTCAACGGCTACCTGGGGTTGTTCCTGCTCGGCGCGGCGTTCATCGCCATCGGGATCTTCTTCTCTTCGCTCACGGAGAATCAGATCGTGTCGGCCATCCTGACCTTCGGCGCGCTGCTTCTATTCTGGGTCCTCAACTGGGCCTCGAACTCGGCCGCCGGAGCGTGGAAGGACATCCTCAACTACGTCTCCTTCCTCCAGCACTTCGACAACATGACCCAGGGCATCCTGGACACGACCGACGTGGTCTATTACGTCAGCTTAGCTTTCTTCGGGCTCTTCCTGACCCACTCCGTGATCCAGTCCCGGCGGTGGAGATAAGTCATGGACAAAATCAAAAAGAACCTGAACACCATCGGCGTGGGCCTGATCTTTCTGGCCGTCGTGGCCTTCCGGGTCTGGCCTTTCAAAAAGGCCATCGCCCTGGGTCTGGCCCTCCTGGGCATCGCCGCCGTCGGCGTTTACATCGGCTTGAACGCGCGGCAGCTCAAGAAAGGGCTCGGCCGGCGCTCTTTCCTCTATTCCGGAAACCTCCTCCTCATCGTCGTCCTCGTCCTGGGCATCCTGACGCTCGTCAACATCTTCTTCGCCCGGCATCACCACCGCTTCGATTTCACCGAATCCAAGCTCCACTCGCTGTCCGACCAGTCGATCAAGGTCGCCCAGGCCCTCAAGAACGACGTCCATATCAAGGGCTTCTTCCGCGAGGGGAACATGGGCCGCGTCCGGATGGAGGACCTCCTCAAGATCTACGCCTACCATTCGCCCAAGCTCAAATACGAGTTCATCGATCCCGACAAGAACCCGGCCATGATCAAGCGCTACGAAATCACCCAGGACGGAACGACGATCTTCGAATGCGGCGACAAGGAGAACCGCATCACCGCCTCGACCGAGGAGGACGTGACTAACGCTCTCATTAAGGTGACCCGCGAGAAGAAGAAGATCATCTATTTTCTCGAAGGCCACGGCGAACACAGCACCGAGGTCACCGAGGAGAACGGCTTCTCTTTCGTCAAGGACGAGCTCGGCAAGCTCGGCTACGAGATCAAGAAACAACAGCTCGCGCTCTCGGAGAACTTCCCCAAGGACTGCGCCCTGCTCGTCATCCCGGGCCCGGTGAAAGACCTCCTGCCGAACGAGCTGGAGACGATCGAAAATTATCTCCGGGAGGGCGGCCGCGTGTTCTTCATGGTCGACCCCCAGACCGCGCCCGGTCTTGTCCCCTACCTGGCCAAGTTCGGCTTCCGCCTGGAGAACGACATCATCGTCGATTCCATGTCGCGGCTGATCGGCGGCGACTATTTCATCCCGACTTTGAACGAGTACGAATCCCACGAGATCACCAAGGCCTTCCGCTACGCCACGTTCTTCCCCTTCGCCCGGCTCGTCGAGACGATCGACCCCAAACCCGAAGCCGTCTCGACCTCCCAGGTCCTCGGCCGGACGAGCACCAATTCCTGGTCGAAACGGGACTTCAAGCTCAAAGAGAAGATGACCCTGAAAGAAATCTCTTTCGACAAGGCCAAGGACAAGCTCGGGCCTCTCTCCGTCGCGGCCGTGGCGACGATCAAGCCGAAGGCCGAACCGGGCGCCGCGGCCGGGACGGCGTCCAAGGAGGGCCGGATGGCCGTGTTCGGCGACTCGGACATGGCCACGAATCGCTATTACAACTTATCCGGCAACGGCAACTTCTTCCTCAATACGGCCAACTGGCTGACCGAGGAATCCGACCTCATCTCGATCCAGCCCAGGACGTCCAACCCGCGGGCCGTCCAACTCACCCCATCGCAGGGCAAGCTCATCTTCTGGGTCTCGGTCATCATCCTCCCGCTCCTGGTCCTGGCCTTCGGCATCTCCATCTGGGTCCGAAGGAGGGCGCTGTGAAGATCAAGAACACGGTCCTGCTTTTAGGGGCGTTCATCGTCCTCTTGGCCTTCATCCTGTTCCTGGATAAAAAGGGCCCCGCCGACAAAGCGGCCGGCCCCGAAGAAAAACTGGTGGCGCTCGCCTCCGCCGACGTCCAAAAAATCACCTTCAAGAAAGAGAGCGAGACCCTGACCTTCAAAAAGGACGACAAAGGCGATTGGATGGTCCTCGAGCCCTTGGAGGTCAAGGCGGACAACACCGAAGTCGGACAGCTCGTCGACGGCTTCGCCGATCTGAAGATCGAGCGCGTCGTGGAAAAGGAGAACGCCGACCTCAAGAAATACCAGATCCCCCAGAAAGAGATCTCGCTGTGGGTCAAAGGCCAAGACAATCCCGTCAAGGTTTTAATCGGCCAGGAAAATCCGCTCGGCAACACATTCTACGCCCAAAAGGAGGGCGACAAGCGGGTCGTCCTTCTCCCGAGCACGCTCAAGACGACGCTCGAGAAAAAGCTGTTTGATTTCCGGCAGAAGGACATCTTCAAGTTCGAGACCGCCGACGTGGCCGGCATCAAGCTCCAGGCCAAGGACGCATCGTGGGAAGCGCGCAAGAAGGACGGCGAGTGGTTCCTCCAGGCTCCGTTCAAAGCGCTGGCCAAGGACAGCAAGATCACGACTCTCCTCGATTCCCTGTCCAACCAGCGGGCCAAGGAATTTGTGACAGAGTCCAAGAAAGCCGAGGACTTGAAAAAATCCGGGCTGGACAAGCCCGAATACCAGGTCGTCCTGTCCCTGCCGAAGGACAATAAGGAGCTGACCTTCGCCTTCCATAAAGCCGACGACAAGACCTACGTCACGACCTCGCAATCGACGAAGATCATCGTTCCCGAGATCGATCTTTCGGCCGATCTCGACAAGAAGCCGGCCGATCTCCGGGAGAACAAGGTCATCACGTTCAATGCCTGGCAGGCGAGCAAGGTCGCCATCAAAAAGGGCGGGCTGAACCTGACCCTGACCAAGGCCCCGAACGACAAATGGTATTCCGACGCCGCTCAAAAAGAAGAGGCCGACGCGTCCAAGGTCGACACGTTCGTCCGCAAGATCGAAAGCCTCGAGGCGGTTGAATATATCGACGCGCCTAAAAGCCCGGCCGAATACGGCCTCGACAAGCCGCAGGCCGAGGTGACGATCTGGACGAAAGAAGCCGGAGAAAAACCGGTCGAAAAATCGTTCACGGTCCTCGTCGGCAAGGAGGACAAGGACAAGAAGCAGGCCGTGGTCAAGAACGCCAGGCTCGATTATCTCTTCAAAGTCGATTCGGCCTTCCTGACCGAATTCCCCAAGGAAGCGAAGGACTGGAAAACCCCGGAGCCGGAGAAAAAGGAACCTGAAAAAAAATAGCGGGCCGATCACGGCGGACCGATTCAGCGGGTCGCTCCTCAAATGGTATCGGGTTCATCGGCGGGATCTCCCCTGGCGCCGAACAGGGGATCCATACCGGATCTGGATCTCGGAGATCATGCTCCAGCAGACGACGGTCGGCGCCGTCGTTCCCTATTATGCCGAGTGGCTGAAACTCTTCCCGGATCTTGAAGCGTTGGCCCGGGCTCCCCTCCGAAAAGTCCTTCGCGCCTGGCAGGGGCTCGGCTATTATCAGCGGGCGCGGAATCTGCATGCGGCGGCGAAGATCTTCGTCCGTGAGCATGGCGGCGAAGTCCCGTCCGATCAGCAAACATTGCTCGGCGTCCCCGGCTTCGGGCCTTATACGACCGCGGCCGTCCTCAGCCTGGCTTTTAACCAGCCGTATCCCGCCTTGGACGCGAACGTTCGGAGGGTCATGATGAGGATCATGGGGATCCACGGCGAAGCGGACGGACGGCCGGATAAGAATATCCTCGAACGGCTTTATGACGAGATCCCCCCCGGCTCCCCGGGTGATTTCAATCAAGCCCTCATGGAACTGGGAGCGCTCATCTGCCGATCCCGGAACCCGCTCTGCCTCCTCTGTCCGGTCCAGCACGCCTGCCGCGCCTATGATGACGGCGAGCAGGAGATCATCCCAAAGCCGAAAAAACGAAGTTACCGGCACATCACGGCCGTCGTCGGCATCATCGAAAGGGAGGGAAGGATCTTGATCCAACAAAGGCCTCCCGCCGGACTCCTCGCCGGGCTGTGGGAATTTCCGGGAGGCAAAGTGAAGCGCGGCGAGAGCCGGGAGAAAGCCCTCGCCCGCGAGATCAAGGAAGAGCTCGGAGCCGAAGTCTCGCAGGCGAAATTCCTGATCCAAGTCGATCATTCCTATACGCAGTTCCGCGTCGACCTGCATGCCTTCGCCTGCCGAATCAAAGGCGATGTCGAAGAGAAAGCGGGCCGGCAGAAATGGGTGGCCTTGAAGGATCTGCGAAAATATCCCTTCCCTTCGGGGAGCGTCAAGATCATTCATTTCCTTGAAAAATATTTCTAAAGGGGACACAATACTCCGTTCCCAGGGACTCAATTGTGTGTCCCCTTTGTGAATGACCGCCATGGACATCACTTATAAATTCGTCAACTACGGCGAGCGCTTCGACCCCGTGCCCGGGACAATCGTCCTGGACGTCGGGATGAAGACCGTCCCCGGCGTCATCGACCATCATCACCCCGACGCCGAAACCGAATGCACGGCGTCTCTCATCATCAAATACCCTCATCTCGTGCTTGACCACATCCGTCCGTCGACGACGGGAGCGAGCGCGGCGGAACTTCCTCCGCTGACGTTCATCACTCACCGGCTTCCCGACTTCGACGCCCTGGCCTCGATCTTCCTAGTCCTGAAGCTGCTCGAGACGGGCCGCGTCGATCCGGCCATGGAAAAGGTCGCAGCCTATGCCAAAATGGTGGATTCGGCCGCCCTGCCCAACTCCCTCGACCTCGCCGCGACGCCTTATGCCGTTCTTCGGGCCCTCTTTTCGGGGTCCAATAAGGGCGAGGACGAGATCAACCGGCGGAGGGCCGAAGAGGGCGGGAGGTTCATGCGCTTTCTCTATTCGAGAGCGGCGGAAGGCCAGGATATCGTCGAAAACCAGAGGCTCTTCGTCGGCATCGACCGCTACGAGCGGGCCGTCCACAAGGTCGAGGGCGATTATTCCAGCTATTTAGCCGACCTCGACCGGGGCCGGATCCTGCGCCTCCGGATTCCGGCGGTCCATGGCCGGTCCGGCGTGGACGTGGACGGGTTAGTCGTGTCCAATCCGCGCAGTTTCCTGCTCAAGGAATGGGCGCGCCGCGACCGCGAGCATCCTCCGGACGGTCTGGGGTTCGGTTTTTTGATGACCAAGTTCGGGGAGGACAGGTTCATCCTCGGCGTTGACCCGGATCGCCGGATCCATTTGAAAGGACTGGGGGCTCGTCTCAATCGGAAAGAGATGGAAAAAAGGACCGCCGCGGGCCGGCCCGCGGGGCCGCCCTGGTATGAAGGCGACAACGCCTTCTTCGATTACCGCATCATCGATTCGCCGCGGGACGGCACATCGCTGACAACCGCGGACGTCCTGGAGACCGTTCTCGCTTTTGGAGACGGCCGGATCATCGAGCCAAGATAAGGATGTGACGGTCCGAACGCGTTATTCCTCGATCCGCTTGACCGTCTCCTGATAGACGATGCCCCGCTTTTTCAACCCGTCCAGCAAGAACGCCACACATTCCGGACGAGCGCCGATATATTCCGGAACGGAGAGCCCCTTCCGATCATATAATCCCTGCGCCACCATCCGCAAGACCATCGTAGCCGTATAGCCGGTAGTCCGGGCCATGGAATGGGTCCGGCTCGACGGATCATAGCGGTCGAAAAGATCATAGGTGGTGCGCCACCGGTCGCCGGCCGCATGGCCTTCTACAATGATCTTCATCACCGTGATATCCCGGTCATTCTCATGCAATTTCCATTTGGAGAAGAGAAGCTTCGAGGTGACGTCCAAAGGGCGGATCCGGACTCCGTTAACGTCCACTTCGTCTTGACTGAAAAAACCGCTTTCCCTGAGCACGGCCATCTTTTCGATGTGCCCGGGATAGCGGAGGGTCTTTTCCTTCATGTTCGGTGCCGGGATAGTTCTAGCCAGAGTCCTCAAGCCATCGGTGTTAAAAGCCTCCAAGGTCCCGATCCCCGGGACATACAAGAACTCCGGGTCCGAGAGCGCCGGCCGGACGACCGGAACTCCGTTCTCGACGTAGCGGGCAGGGCGGACATATTCCTCGATCACGTCGGCCGGAGAGAAGACCGCTTTGTAATCGTACGGCCATTCCCGGATCTCCGGTAGACCGCCGACAAAGATCATGACAGAATAGATCTCCTCCAGACGGTGACAGACCAGTCCGGTCAAAATGTTGGACATGCCAGGCGCGACACCGCAATCGACGATGGCCGTGACCCCTTTTTTGGCGGCAAATTCTTCGAGTTCGAATGGGTCCTCAGGAAAGAAGGCGATATCGACGACGTTCTTCTTAGCCTCGATGACGGCCTTGAGAACTTGAAATCCCATGAAACCCGGGACCGCGCTGAGGACGAAATCGAACTCTGCAACGAGATCTTTCACGGCTCCCGGCCGGGAGAAGTCCTCCTGGACGGTTGTTACGCGCTGCTTTTTTTCCAGCCTCTTCAGCGACTCCGGATTGATATCCGCGACGGAAACGTTGAAAAAAGGATCCGCGGCCAGATCGACAGCCATCGGCCCCCCGACGAGGCCGGCTCCAAGGATGATGATCTTCACGTTTTCCTCCTTCGATTAAGCAAGATAATGGCAGGACAGAATACCCGGGGGTTTTGTGCCGAAGAGAGGGACGGATTATAGGCCGCTGAAACGGTTCAGGAAAAGAACAAGGCCCGAACGGTTCTCAAAAGAACCGCCGGAGATCTCGCTTCCGACGAGATGAATCATGCCCTATTCTAGTCGGCGAACTCGTCCGCCGTCAAGGGCGGATGTCCTCTTGATAATTTCTGTTCCGGTTGATCCCGAACCTATTATAGAATAATGCCCGCCGTATGGGAGGAATAACACGGATGAAAAAAAGGCGCGCCTTCAAACTCCCGCACACCCTGGTGTTGATCTATCTGCTGGTGATCGCGGTCTATTTCCTCAGTCTGGTTGTCCCCTCCGGAGAATTCAAACGTGTCGAAAAGACGGTCCAGGGCCAAACGCGGGTGGTCACCCTCCCGGGCACGTATCAACCGCTGGCCAAAAAAACGCTGGGACCGCACTGGCTCCTGATCGCGCCGATCCGAGGCTTTCAAGACGGCGCGCTCATCATCTTCCTGATCTTTATTTTCGGCGGAGCGTTCGCCATCTTGGGGAAGACCGGGGCTATCGAAGCCGGCATTCAAAAATTGGCCCTGTTCTTCTCCCGAAACCCCCGATCAAAAAAATTCGTCATCCCCGTTCTGATGATCGTCTTTTCCCTGGCCGGCGGGATCTATGGCATGGCCGAGGAATCGATCCCCTTTGTCCTGATCTTCATTCCGCTGGCCTTATCGCTCGGGTACGACTCCATCGTCGGCGTCGCCATTCCCTTCCTCGGTTCGGCCGTCGGCTTTTCGGCGGCTTTCTTCAATCCCTTCACCGTCGGGATCGCCCAGGGACTGTCGGACCTCCCGCTTTATTCCGGCCTGCCTTATCGGCTAATCCTGTGGGTGATCGCGACGACCATCGCCATCGTCTTCGTCATGGTTTATGCCGCAAGGATCACCAAGGACCCGACCAAGAGCCCCGTCTTCGAGATCGATCGAAGCCGCGGCTTGACGCCCTCGCTCGATCCCGACAAACGCCTCCCGTGGGGCGCCGCGCAGAAGCTCATCCTCCTTGTCCTCGGCCTGGGAGTCGCGCTCCTCGTCTACGGGATCCTGGCCAAAGGCTGGTATATGGAAGAGATCGCCGCCCTTTTTCTCGGCATCGGCCTGATCTCGGGGTTCATCGCCAGGCTCCGGCCATCGGAGATCGCCGCGACGTTCATCGCCGGGGCCAAAGACGTTATGAACGTCACGCTCATCATCGCCGGCGGCCGAGCCATTCTGATCATCCTCAAAGAAGCGGTCGTGCTCGACACTGTCCTCCAATTCACGGCAGGCGTTATCTCGGTCGTGCCCAGCCTGGTCACGGCGCACATGATGTTTATTACCCAGGGCATCATCAATTTCTTCATTCACTCCGGAACCGCCCAGGCGGCGCTGACCATGCCGATCATGGCCCCTTTGAGCGATCTCGTCGGGATCACCCGGCAGACGACGGTCCTCGCCTTTCAGCTCTGCGAGGTCATCAACCCGATCCTGCCGACCTCGGCCGTCACGATGGGCGTGCTCGGCGTGGCCAAGATCCCATGGGAGAAATGGGCCAAGTGGTTCGTCCCGCTGATGATCGTCCTCATCCTGTTCAGCTTAATCGCGCTCATCCCTCCCGTCCTCAGCCGTTGGGGCCCATTCTGAGAATTCTTCATTCTTCTCCTCCCTGTTCTTTATTATTTCTGAATTCGGTCTGTGTAGGCGAATAGGCTTGACGCCCCGGGGCCGTCGATGGATAATGAAAACACGGGCCCATGAACGGCAACGAAAAGGAAAAAGGCATCTCTCTAAACCAGCAGATCTCCGAAAAGTATCCTTCGCTGTCCCGCAAAGAAAAGAAGATCGCCGATTTCATCCTCCAGAATTTTCCGGCCGCCTTCGCCCTTTCGGCCGCCCATCTGGCCGGACAGACGGGAACGAGCTCGGCCACGATCGTGCGATTCGCCCAGCATCTCGGTTTTACGGGCTTCCGGCAATTCCGGTCGCACATGCTGAACGAAGCGAAGGAAGAGATGATGCCCGAGGACCGCTTCAAGCTGCTCTCCCCTAAGGAGAATCAAATCTCGACGGTCCTGAAGATCGCCGAGCTCGAAGTGAAGAATATCAATGACACGCTCCACCAGCTCGACCGGGCCGCCTTCGAGAGGTTCATCGCCGGTTTGAACAAGGGCCGCTGCGTTTACTCCCTCGGCATCGGGATCAGCTCTTTGCTGGCCCGGCTGTCCGCGTATCAATTGAACCAGGCTGGCCTGACGACCCAGTTCTGCGCCAAGGACGAACACTCGTTTCTGGAAAAACTGATCCACCTGACGCCTAAAGACGTCCTTCTGGCGTTCTCCTTTCCGCCCTATTCCAAGGAGACGGTCCGGGCCGTGAAATTCTGCCAGGAGCGGGGAGTCATGTGCCTGGCCGTCACGGACAGGACGACTGCGCCGATCGCCCGCTGTTCCCAGGAGACTCTTCTGGTCAAGACCCGGAACCTGATGTTCACGAACTCCGTCTCCGCCGTGGCCATGCTGATCAACGCCGTGGCCACGGAAATCGCCCTCCTCAACAAGAAGCGCGTCGTGGCGGACATCGACCTCATCAATCAATTCTTTGAAGGGGATTTTCTGTCGGGAACAGCCCGAAAAAAAACTTGACAAAAGCGCGAAATTGTGTTTTTCTAAATGAAAGATAGAATACATATTTTTTAATGATGAAATATTTTTTTCATTATTATAAATTCCGCAAGGAGGGATAACATGCGTAAAGCAAAGCTGGGTGTCTTCCTATTCTTCTTCGCGTTTCTGGCAGGGATCCTGGCCGCCCAGGATACTCTTCAAACAGGAAACATCTCCGGGACGGTCATTGACGCGGAAGGAAATGCGTTGCCCGGCGTGACCATCACTATTACCAGTGCTGCTCTCCTCAAAGGAACGGCTTCCACAACGACTTCGCCGACGGGCGCGTTCCGATTCTCTTTTCTTTCACCCGGATCCTACGAAATGACATTCACCTTGTCCGGATTCAAGACCGTAAAGAAAACAGGCGTGGAAATATCCATTAGAAAAACGACATCTATGAGAGTCACAATGGAAGTCTCGGCGCTCGAAGAAACTGTCACGGTCATCGGAGAATCTCCCGTCGTCGACATCAAAACCAGCACCATCCAGACGAACTTCACCCAGGCCATGCTCCAAAAGCTGCCCAGCGCGCGCGATCCGTGGGTCATCATGGAAATGACCCCGGGCGTCGTGATGGACCGGCAGAATGTCGGAGGGAGCACATCCGGCAGTCAGAGCAGCGCCTACGCTCATGGGACCATGAGGAACCAGACCAGTTACAATATCGACGGCGTCAACATGACGGACGCTGCCGCGAACGGCGCCACGGCCATGTACTTTGACTTCGACTCCTTCGAGGAGATCCAGATCGAGACCGGCGCCCATACCGCCGACATCCAGGTCGGCGGCCTTGTCCTCAACATGATCACTAAATCCGGCGGCAATAAGTTCAGCGGCGGGATCAGCCTCTACGGCGAGAATGACAAGCTGCAGTCGGCCAACATCCCGGACAAGACCAAAAATCCCCAATACGCCAACTCCGGATCGGGCAATCCCTTGGACTATTATTATGAATGGGGCGGCGACTTCGGCGGACCGATCATTAAGGACAAACTCTGGTTTTACGGCGCTTTCCGCAACACGGTCATCAACCGCTTTATCATTGGCTATACGCTGAACGGCGTTCCCCAGACCGAATATGCGTCGCTGACGCACGGCACGTTAAAACTGAGCTTCCAGCTCACAAACAACAATAAACTCATGGGCTGGTTCAATTATGACAATAAATACATGCCCCACCGCGCGGCCTCGATCACACGGCCCCCGGTGACGACGGCTCTTCAGGATTCCCCATCGTATTTCTACCATTTGGAAGACACTTGGACGCTGGGATCGAACCTCATCCTGAATTTCAAGTTCGGCTTCAACAATATGTGGTATCAGACCAGCAATCAGCCTGAAGTGGACATGAACCAGCCGGCGATCAGGATCTATTACACCACGCCCGTGACCGGCGGGTATGAGAACGCTTATTACAACTACACCTGGTACTATTCCGACCGCTACCAGTTCAACGCCTTCGCCGACTATTTCAAGGACGATTTTCTCGGCGGAAACCACGAGATCAAGGTCGGTTTCGAATACCAGAATTCGCCGTTCCACACCACCCGGAAACATCCCGGCAACATCCTCCTCTATTTCGACAATCCCGACCACACCGGCGCCTATCAGGTCTGGACTTTCCGGCAGGAGGTCTGGAACCAGACCGACGAAGTGTACTCCGCCTATTTCCACGACGTCTTCAGCTTGAAAAAGAACCTGACGATCAACCTGGGCCTGCGGCTCGACAGCACGCACATGCACGTCAATGCGACGGACGTCGCCAGCTCGCCCTGGACGGAGTATTATTACGCGAGCCGGTCGACGGCCACGCCGATCTATCATCAGGCTGAACAGAAGAACGTAGTTTCCTTCACCTTGCTCTCTCCGCGGATCGGTCTGACCTACGATCTTTTCAACGACGGGAAAAATATCCTCAAGGCCCATTACGCCCGCTATTCCTATCAGGTCAGCTACGGCCCGGTGGACCAGGGCATCACGACGGGATATTGGGAAGTGGATTACAACTGGACCGACACCAACGGCGACAAGCTGCCCCAGACGAGTGAGTTCGGCAAGATCGTCTATACCAATATCGGGCAGGCCGTCAAGATCAACCCCGATCTGAAATCGCCCTATACGAACGAAGTCGTGGCCGGATTCGAAAAGAAGCTCGCCCGGGATATGGGCCTCAGCCTGAACTTCATCTACCGGGACACGCAAAGGTTCTGGTGGTCGGACAACCAGGCCGTGGATCCGCAACTGGATTACACGCCCGTCAACGTCCAAGACCCCGGTCCCGACGGGATTTTGGGAACGAGCGACGACGGCGGGACGATCACGATCTACAATCTGGCCTCGGCCAAGGTGGGCGTTTCCCAACCTTATGTCAAGCAGAGACCGGGCTATATGACATCCTACCGGGGTGTGGAGCTCACCTTAAACAAGAGGTACGCGGACAAGTGGCAGTTCATGGGCTCGGTGACTTTGGGCAAGACAAACGTGAAGCTGCCGATCGAAGCCGTGGATGACCCCAACAATCGGGTCTTCAACGATAACGTGGTGGATTCGAACGACGCCCCCGTCATCATCAAAGCCAGCGGGAGCTATGACCTACCCTGGGGCTTCTACGTCGGCGCGTTCTTCAACTACCGCTCCGGCTATCCGACCACACGGTACTTCAACACCAGCACCAGCCTCCTTTATCAAGGCCGGATCAGCGTCACAACCGGGAAAATCGGCACCAGCCGCTATCCCGACATCGCCATCCTCGACCTGAGGCTGAGCAAGGTCTTCAACTTCGGCACCATCGGAAAGATCGAATTAATGCTCGACGGGTTTAACATCCTCAATTCGGTGACGACCCTGGGTTGGAACGCTCAATCCAGCGGCACCTATCATTTCATCACCCAGGTCCTGTCTCCCAGAATCGTCCGCCTCGGCATCAAATGGGGTTTCTGAAACAGCGCGGATAGAACACGCAGAACGCAGAGGGGGAACCCGAAACGGGTTCCCCCCTTTTTTTTAGCCGTCTTTCAAAGGATGGTTTTTTCCGCTATCATAATTTATCTGAACGGCATGAAAGCATCCCACGGGGCAGGACCACATCGTTTTCCCGGATGGCTTTCCCTGTTCGCCCTTTTCTTTTTTCTTCTCCCGAGTGGAAGGCCGGTGTTCCCCGCAGCGTCCGAGGCGTACAACCTGCTCCTCATCACCGTCGACACGCTGCGGGCCGATCATCTGGGCGTCTATGGCTATAACGCGATAAAAACGCCGGCCATCGACCGCTTGGGACAAGGCGGAATGCTCTTTTCCCGCGCCTTTTCCCACGTTCCGCTCACCCTGCCTTCGCACTGTTCGCTTTTGACCGGGACTCTCCCCCTATATCACGGCGTCCGGGATAACGGCTACCGCCTGCCCGCCGCTACGGCGACGCTGGCCGAGATCCTGAAAAAAAGCGGCTACCGGACGGGAGCTTTCGTCGGAGCTTTTCCCCTGGACTCGCGTTTCGGTCTGGACCGGGGATTCGACGTGTATGATGACCTTTACGGCAGCAAAAACGCGGTCCGGGACCTGTCGTTCGTCGAGCGGAAAGCGGACGACGTCAACCGCAAGGCCCTGGATTGGATCGGCGGCCGCCGGAACGATAAGTTTTTCGCCTGGATCCATTATTTCGATCCGCACGCCCCCTATGAGCCGCCTTCCTCTTTCAAGGAGGAATACAGAGGCCGCGAATATGACGGCGAGATCGCCTACACCGATTCCGTGATCGGGAAGCTTTTGGCCAAACTGGATGAATGGAGATTGACCGACCGGACGATCATCATCCTCACGGCCGACCACGGCGAGGCCCTTGGAGAGCATCAAGAGGCGACACACGGGATCTTCATCTATGACGCGACGCTCTATGTGCCATTGATCTTTTTCAATCCGAGCCTCTGGCCGGCCCATGGGGTCGTCTCCGGCCAGGCCGGTCTGATCGACATCGCGCCCACGGTCCTGGAGCTGCTGCGGCTGCCCGCCGAGCCCAAGATGCAGGGAATGTCTCTGGCATCTGTGATGAAAAAGAGGACATCCCGGCCCGGGGGCGCCCAATATATCGAATCCGTGGCGGCCATGATGGACCGCAATTGGGCTCCGCTCCAGGGGATCAGGACCGAAGAGTGGAAATATATCGACGCCCCACAGCCCGAGCTCTACGACCTTCGGAACGATCCAGGGGAAACGAAGAATGTCTACGACCGGAACACCGACCAGGCGCGCCGCATGCGCGAAACTCTGCAGGATCTCATCCGGAGCTCATCCTCTCCCGCCGCCTCGAAGGTTCTCCAATCGGCGGTGGACAAGGAGACGCGGGACAAGCTGGCTTCCCTGGGCTATGTTTCGGGAAGGACCACCGGCAGCGGCGAGTCCCGGCCGGATCCCAAGACCATGATCGCCCTGGACAATCTCTTCAACGAGGCGATCAACGCTTCCGAGACCGGGAATCTGGAGACGGCGGAGCGGATCTATCAGGACGTCCTCAAAAAACAGCCGACTTTCACCGTCGGGTACGAATATGCCGCTTACAATTTGTACAAGATGGGAAAGCTGGACGAGGCGATCGCGCTCTTGAAAAAGGCTTTGGCCCAGAACCTGACGACGACATCCCTGATCTCGAGGCTCGGACTCTACGATCAGGAGGCCGGGCGCTTAGAAGAGTCCATCGCGATCCTGGAAAAGGCCATCAAACAGGACCCGAATTATGCCGAAGCCTACAATTATCTCGGCGTCAGCTATTTCAAAAACGGCCGGACCGCGGACGCCGTCGCCTCCTTCAAGAAGGCCATTGCTCTGGATCCCGACTATGCCCTGGCGCTGAACAATCTGGGCAACGGCTATCTGGCCTTGCAGGACTATGATTCCTCCGAGCAGACTTACAAACAGGCGATCGCCGTCGACCCGGCTCTGGCCGCGGCCTACAACGGCTGGGGCGCCGCCTCCTACCGGAAAGGCCTCACGGACGAAGCTCTTTCCCATTGGGAAAAATCGCTGGAATTGGACCCCCGGCAGCCGGACACCTCCTATAATCTGGGGCGCGTCCACCTCCGGCTTGGACATAAAAAGGAAGCCCTGAAATTCTTCGAGCTTTTTGTGCGGACGGCTCCGGCCCAGAAATATCAGAAAGACCTGGACGAGGTCCGGGGCGTCATCGAACGGCTCAAAAAAGAGATCGGAGGAAAGGCGCATTCATGATGGATCGAAAAAACAGCGTCCGTTTCGGGATTCTTGCCCTCACCGCACTTCTGGCCGCTGGCATCGCGGGACAACAAAAACCCAAGCCCGCCCTTCCTCCCACCTATCAAAACTGGCTGAACAATGAGGTCGCGTATATCATCACGGCCAAAGAACGGGACGTTTTCCTCGCCCTTCAAACGGACAAGGAGCGGGACATCTTCATCGATGCTTTTTGGAAACAGCGGGACCCGACCCCCGGGACGCCCGAAAACGAGTTCAAGCAGGAGCACTACCGGAGGATCGCCTACGCGAATCAATATTATGGCCGGGAAACGACGCGGCCCGGCTGGCAGACCGACCGGGGGCGGATGTCCATCCTTCTCGGCCCGCCGCTTGACACCGTCAGCATCCAGGGCGGAGGGACGGTCCATCCCTGCCTCATCTGGTCATACGAGACAAAATCGCTATACGGCCTCCCCGCCCATTTCAACCTGGTCTTCTACAAAAAGGACGGCTTCGGAGAATACATTCTCTACAGCCCGGCCCAGGACGGGCCCGCCCGTCTCCTGGTGAATTACCGGGGCAATTTCACCAACCGGGAGGAGGCCTATCTACGGCTTCGAAAATACGATTCCAGGCTGGCCGAGGCCTCGCTGTCCATGATCCCCGATGACTCGACGTTCACCGGCCAGGTCTCCCTGGCCTCCGAACAGCTCCTCTCCAGGATCAACTCCCTTCCGGAAAAGATGGTCAACTCGACCTATGCCGAGGCCCTGCTCAAGTTCAAGGACATGGTCGATGTCGAATATAGCGCGAACTACATCGACAGCGAGGCGATGTTGAAGGTCTTCCAGGACGAATCGGGCCTGTTCTTTATACACTACGCGATCGAGCCCAAACGACTCTCGGTCCTGACCGGGGAGGACTCATACAGCCTGAATTTCGTCCTCAACGGGATTGTCACCGATCCGCAGAACCGCGTCGTTTTTCAATATGAAAAGAACATTCCCCTGGATTTCGGCAAAGACCAGATCGAGGCCATCGGAAAGACATCGCTCGCCGTGCAGGACATGGTCCCTCTCATCGAGGGCGACTACCGGTTCAGCCTGCTCTTGAAGAACACGGCCTCGAAAGAGTTCACCTCGTTCGAAGGAAGGATCTCGATCCCGCCCGACGTGGAGGCCGCTTTGCGGATGGGTCCCCTTCTTCTGGGATACCAGAGAAAACCCGTCGCTGCGGCGGCCGGTTTCAACAAGCCGTTCAAGATCGGCCGCGACCAGATCGCCTGCCAACCGGAAAACATCTTTCATCCCAAGGAAACCTTGACCGTAGCCTTTCAGCTCTTCGGTCTGAAGCCGGACCTGGCTCGAACGGCCCATGTCCGCTACACCGTCCTCAAAGATGGGCGGGAGGTCGCGACGAAGACCAAAGACCTCAAGGACGCGGACCGGCTCAACATCCTGGAAGATCTGCCTCTGGGCGGCCTTCCTCCAGGGAATTACCGGCTCAAAGTGGCGGTGGTCGACGGAGGACGGAAAGAGCTCCTTGCGGCGCAGGAGAATTTCGGCGTTTCGCCGCTCGCCGCTCTGCCCCGGCCTTGGATCGTCTCCAAGGTCATGCCTTCCTCGAGCGATCTCGAATACCAATACATTCTCGGAACGCAGTGGATGAACATTAACCGATTGGAAGACGCGGAGCGCCGACTGGGAACCGCCGCCCGCGGCAACCCCGCTTCCCTGAAGTATGCTTTAGGCCACGCTCAGGTCCTGTTGAAAATGAAGGATTATCTGAAGGTCAAAGAGGTCCTGCGTCCTTTCATGGAGAAACCGGAGGCCTCCGACCGTCTTCTCTCCCTCATGGGCGCGGCCTGCCAGGCCCTGGGCGATTATGAGGAAGCGATCTCCGCCTATACGAAATATCTGGCCCAGGCCGGCACGAGCTTGCCGGTCCTCAATTCGCTCGGAGACTGTTATTATCGACAGGGGAACTTGAAAGAAGCCCTGGCCGCCTGGGAAAGATCTCTGGAGATCAATCCCAAGCAGGATTCCATCCAAAAGCTGGTCGACGAGATCAAACGGAAGAAATGACGCGCCGAAACCTCAGCCCGGCCTGAACTCCTCGCGGCGGACCGTGACCCGGTCCAGCCTGTCCATCAACACCGTGACCCCGATCCCCGGTCCGGTCGGCACGGTCAAGGTCGAATCGGCATTGAGGACGAATTCGGGCTCGACGATGTCTTCCCGGTAATAGCGCTTACTGGCCGAGATATCGCCGGGCAGGGTGAAGTTCGGCAGCGAGGCCAAAGCGACGTTTCCGGCGCGTCCGATCCCCGATTCCAGCATCCCCCCATGCCAAACGGGGATCTTTTTCGACGCGCAATAATCATGGATGGCCACCGATTCCGTAAAACCCCCGACGCGGCCGGGCTTGATGTTGATCACGCGGCAGCTGTTCAATTCCAACGCCGCGCGCGCGTCCGCCAGGGTGTGAATGCTCTCGTCGAGACAGATGGCCGTTTTGAGCTCGCGCTGCAATTTGGAATGATCGTAGATGTCCTCGTAGCTCAAGGGCTGTTCGATCAAGAGCAGGCCGGCGTCGTCCATCGCCCGAAAAACATCGATGTCGCTCAGCTCGTAAGCGGAATTGGCGTCCACTTGGAGGAGGACCTTCGGATACGCCTTGCGGAGCGCCTTGACCAGTTCGACGTCGCGTCCGGGCGCGATCTTGATCTTGATCCGGCGATATCCTTCGTCCAGATGCGCCCCGACCTTTTTAACCAGGGCCTCCGGTGTCGCTTGAAGTCCGACGCTGACTCCGACGGCCACCCGGTCGCGCGTCCCGCCCAGCATTTTGGCCAGAGATAGGCCTTTCGCCTTGGCCAGCGCGTCCCAGAGGGCCGATTCCAGCCCCGCCTTGGCCATGCGATGGCCCCGGAACTTCGTCCACAGGGCGATGGCCTCCTCGGTCTTGGCGGTTTTCCGGCCCAGGACGGCCGGGATCAAGCAGTCCCTCAGGACATGCCAGGCGGTCTGGACCGTCTCGGAAGAATAGAGCGGCGTGTCTTCGACGACGCACTCTCCCCAGCCCGTCACCCCTTCGCCGTCGACCCGGACGATGATGTGTTCCTCGTGGGTCTCGACGCCCATGGACGTCTCGAACGAGGTCACCAGCTCCATTTTCGTATGGCGGATCTCGATCCTGTCGATGCGCATAAAATCCTCC
>JAUYDS010000152.1 GCA_030691735.1 Candidatus Aminicenantota bacterium | reverse complement strand
CAAGGGACGAGCCTTCGCGGCGGAAGTGGACCCCCGGGCAATGCCCGGGGCACTCACCCGCGATGTAAATACGCGGCTGAGTACGGCGGAAACGGATCCCCAGACAAAGCCTGGGGCCCCTGCCGCCGCCCCGGCCGCCGTCGATGATCATCAATACCCCACCACGGCGCCGTCTCTTCTCGGATCGGCCCCGCCGATCCTCATGCCCGTCTTGGCCTCGACGACGATCCCTTGCGCGCCGCCGAAGAAAAGATCGAACTTGCCCAGAGGCTTGATCGCATATCCAAGCTTGGCCAGCGCCGCGACCGTCCCTTCCGGAAGCCTCGGCTCAATGGAAAGCTCCTTGCCGCTCGGGAAGAACCGGGGCATCTCGATCGCCTCTTGGATGCCCAGCCCATAATCGATCAGGTTCGAGATGAGGATCGGCATCGTCGTCAGAATGCGGGCCGCCCCCGGCGTCCCCAAGGTCGCGAAGGCCTTCCCGTCCTTGATCACGATCGTCGGCGAGACCGTGGTCCTCATCCTCTTGCCCGCGGCCAGGGCGTTGACGCCGCTCGCCGAGAAGTTCTTCATCTCGTTGTTGAGGATGATCCCGGTCCCGGCGACAACGACCTTGGCTCCGAAAAAGTCGGAGATCGTCTGGGTCAGGGCGACCATATTGCCCTCTTTGTCGATCACGGAGAGCGAGGTCGTGCTCGGGCTTTCTTCTTTTCCGGGCTTGCCCGCCGTGATCTTCTCGGTCACCTTGGCGGGATCGATCTCGGCCGCGCGCGCCTTCGCATACGCCTTGGCCAGCATCTCTGCCACGGGGACCACGACGAAGTCCGGGTCGCCGACGAAGGCCCGCCAGTCGGCCGCGCCGCGCTTCATGGCCTCGGCCATCACGTGGATCCGCGCCGGCCCGAGCGGTTCCATCTTGCTCAGCTCGAAATTTTCGAGGATCTGGAGGGTCTCGACGACCGCGATCCCGCCCACCGGCGGCGGCGCCGAGATGATATCATATCCGCGATACGAGCCCATGACCGGCCGGCGCTCGACGGCCCGGTAGGCGCCGAGGTCGTCTTTGGTCATGAAGCCGCCGCCCTCCTTCATCTCTGCGGCGATTTTATCGGCCAGCTCGCCGCGATAAAACGCGTCGCGGCCGCCGGCCGCGATCTTCCGCAGGCTTTCGGCGAGGTCGGGATTCTTGAGAACGTCGCCGGTCTCGAGCGGCAATTCCTCAGGACAGAAGATCTTGGCCAGCGGCCGGTTTTTCAGGATCTCTTCGTAGTTGTCGCGGATGATCGTAGCCAGGGTCGAACTGACGGCAAATCCTTCTTCGGCGATCTTGATCGACGGCGCCAAGACCCGGCCGAGCTTCATCGTCCCGTATTTTTCGAGGGCCAGCGTCAATCCGGCCACCGTTCCCGGAATCGCCACGGCCGCGGGGCCGGTCGAGGGAAAGCCCTTGGGGAACATCGCCGAAGCCGGAGACGAGGAGCGGTAATCGACGGCGACCGCGGTGCCGGTCTTGGCTAGGTAGATGACCATCATCCCTTCCCCGCCGATACCGCTCGCGTTCGGTTCCGCGACGCCCACGGCAAACGCCGCCGCGACCGCCGCGTCCACGGCGTTCCCGCCGGCTTTCAGGACCTCGATCCCCGCCTGCGAGGCCAGCGGATGGGCGGACGCCACCATGCCGTTGGCGGCCTTGATCTCGGCGTTTTTCGTCCCGGTCTGAGCGGGAACCAGAAGGGCAACGGATAAGGCCGTGAAGAGCAGATATGAAAATATGACCACGACTTTATTTATTTTCATCGCTAGATTTATCCCACAGAACCAAACCGGCTGTCAATTTGGTAAGAACGGTATTTCCCTAAGTAAATCTCCCTCAGCCCCCTTTTCTAAAGGGGGGGATTATATAGGGATTGAGTTGTCTGTCACCATAATTATAAAAAGAGGGCGACCCGGAAAAAATAGCTATCCCTTACAAATTAATTTTTTTGAGCAGGGCGATAAATATCGGATTCGCGTGCAATCTTTCGAACCGGGGATCCGCCTTGATGAAGCTCATATAACCTGCCCGTTCCTCGTAGGCTTTTTCCAGATATTCCAAGGCCTTAGCATCGTCGCCGAGCCCTAAATAGATCGTCGCCTTGTCATACGCCGATACATATGAATCCCCGGATAACTCGTTCAGCATGGCCAGTATTTTTTCAGCTCGTGCTCTTTTACCGGATACGGCCAGGGCATGTCCAAGAGCGGCCAGTATTTCCGTATTCCCGGGTGAGAAATCAACGGCTTTTTCCAGCTCTGCGATGGCCTCCGCAAACAATCTTTTTTCCAGATAAGCTAGCCCAAGTCGCCCGTGGGCGAGAGCATAATTGGGGTCCATCTCCAACGTTTTTTTAAAGATTTCGATAGCTCGGTCGTAGTCGCGGGCAAAATAATGAACCCAGGCAGCATTCGTGTTGATTTGAAGGGAGAGGGGATCGAGCTCGACGGCTCTCTTGATCTCGGCCAAAGCTTCGTTGTCCCGCCCCAACGCAGACAGAATAAGCGCATACCAATGATGAGCGGTCGCGTAGTTCGGGTTGAACTCAATAGCCAGTTTGAATTCTCTCTCGGCGGCTGTCCAATCGAAGTTATAATGCGCCTTGATATACGCCAGCGAGGTATGAGCCTCGCCCAATGTTTTATCGATCTCCAGCGCTTTCTCCGCGGCCCGGATCCCTTTTGGATAGGCCTCTATGGGAGAAACATAGCTATAGCGCCCCATCAGGCAATAGGAATCTGCCAGCCCGGCATAGGCCAGGGCATAACTCGGGTCTTTTTCAATCGCTTTATTAAAATATTCCAGGCTTTTTGCGATCCCCTCCTTTGTTCTTTTATTCCAATAAAACCGGCCGGTAAGGTAGTCTTTATAGGCGGCCGGATTCTCCGTATTACGCTTGGCCAGTCGCTTTTTCTCTTCTCCGCCCAACTTCAGTCTCAGATTCTCGGCAATGGCACTCGAAATCTCCTCCTGGACGTTAAAAATTTCAGAAGCCTTTCGTTTGTAGGTATCGCCCCAGATCCGGCTGTTATCGGCCGTTCTCACGAGCTCAACCCGAATGGAAAGCTCATCTTCGACCTGAATGATTTTGCTGATGAGCACGGCGTCAACACCAAGCTCTTGTTTTACCACCTGGGGGTCTGCGTCTTTTCCCTTGTACCGCATCACCGAGCTCAGGGCTATGACTGTCTTCAAGCTGGACAGCTGCTGGAGACTGCTGATGATGCTTTCCGGCATCCCTTCGCTGAGGTACTCCAGATTGGCGTTGGTTCCGGTGTATCCAAAGGGCAGGACGGCGATCGAAAGGATCGGTTCGCCGCCGGACGACAGGACGGCCGTTTTCCGGGGCAGAATCTGCCAGACGATCCCGGCGACGGCTACGGCCGCGATGAGAAGGGAAAGCGGGACAGCGAGCTTTCGCAGGGTGAATTTGACGGTGATCTCGCGGGAGGCGCGCGTCTTTCGTTCGGGAACGAGACGGGTCGCCGTGGGAATTCCCTGTTCGATCCTCTCGAGCTCCTCCCCTACCTCCGCCGCCGTCTGATATCTCGCGTTCTTATCCTTCTCCAGGCAGCGGAGGATGAGCCGGCTCAGGTCCTGGGGGAGCTGGGCGTTGAGTTCGCGCGGGTCCTTAGGCGGCTCGCTCTTGTGCTTGACCCCGACCGTGAACGGCGTATCGCCTTCGAACGGCACCCGGCCCGTCGTCATTTCATAAAGGATCACGCCCAGCGAATAAATATCCGAGCGTTGGTCCGTTTCCTTGCCTTCCACCTGTTCGGGGGACATGTATTCAGGCGTTCCGATCATGACTCCGGCCCCGGTGATGCCTTTTCCCGAGAGCGAGCGGGCGATCCCGAAGTCCATGATCCGAGCATTGCCGTCCTCGTCGATCATGATGTTCTGGGGTTTGAGGTCCCGATGGACAACGCCCAGATTATGGGCTTCTTCCAGCCCGTCGCAGACCTGTCTCGCGATCCCGATCGCCTGGCCGGGGCTCAGCCGGCCCACCTTCCGGATGAGCTGTTTGAGGTCTTCGCCGTGGATGTATTCCATGGTGATGTAATGCGTGCCCTGATCTTCACCCAAATCAAACATCTGGCAGATATTCTTGTGCCGAATCTTGCGGGCGAGCTTGAGCTCGTTCGTGAAGCGCTCGACTGTTTTTCTATCGAGGAGCGCTTCGGGCCGGATGAGCTTCAGGGCGATCTTCTCGCCGATCTTGGTATCGTGGACTTTATAAACCCGGCCCATGCCGCCATGGCCTAATTCTTCGACAATCTGGTAGCGGCCGGCGAAGGTCGCGCCCGTGGTCAGCTCGCGGGCGGATGTTTTAAGGGTTTCCGCCGTGACCTCGGGATGAAAGTCCTTGGAAGGTGGCAGCTGTGTGCCGCAGTCCGCGCAGAACGGCTTCGACTCGGGATTCTCAGTCTGACATTTCGGGCATTGGACGGTCATGGCTTATCTGCTGTTAAATTTGGCTAGAGAATAGCAAGGAGCGAGGGAAGAGTCAAATCGCTCCTGAATTCAAAAGCCGTAAGCCTTGGAACGCCGCGGCGGAATCACAAGAACTATTCGAGACCGGTTTTCCATATTTTCAGAGGAAAATGATCGCTGATTCGAGCGAAATCTTCGTCGTTGTGAAGAAGGAATAAATCATTCTCCATGGCGACCAGAGCGATGAGACAATCGACGGTGCTTCGGACCGTGACTCCCTTTTTTTTCAGAGCCATGAACATCTGAGCGGCCTCGGCATAGGATTCATGGCCGTTTCGAACATCATAAAATGTCTGAGTCTCAAGATAGGTTTTTAACTCTTTAAAATCTTTTTCCGTCTTACTTCCCTGAAGAACTTCCAAATAAATAACATCGTGGATTCCATAAGGAATCTTCTTTTCGAGAATCGAATGGAACGCCTGAGCCGCCGGATTCTCCGTTCCTTTTAAATAATCGATCAAGACAGACGTGTCCACCAGGATCATCAGGCCCTCATTTT
>JAUYDS010000146.1 GCA_030691735.1 Candidatus Aminicenantota bacterium | reverse complement strand
GCGGTCCGCGTTTTCTTGCGGAGCAGGTTCTTATACGCGACCTGGTAAATGTTGATCTTTTTGGCCATATGGTTAATCCTTTAGATCGTTCAAATATTTATTCCCGAGCAGGAATTCATCGCAGAGGATCAGGTTCTTCTTGGTCGCCCGGAGGGCGGCGCGGAAGTCCTCCTCGGCCTGAGGGGCCGGATTCTTGATAGCCGCTACGCGGCTGCCCGGCTTGGCCTGGGCTAAAGCGACGTCGTAATCGCCGAAATCCTTCAAGTTCAGCCCGACGAACTGCTTGCCGAAGGCCGGGTCGTTGAGGAGCTTGGCATATTGGTTCGTCAACTTTTGGAAGTAAAAGGCCCGGATGTTGCCCCCGAGGTCGATGGCCAGGACAACCTGGACGCCGCCGTACTGGCCTTTCTGGTTGACGCCGTGGATATAGCCGATGATCTTTTTCCCCTTGAGGATCTGGTACATAGTGTAAGGGACGTCGGCGGTCTCGAAGAGCCCCTTGAACTTATCGCCGAGGCGCTCCTCGACCCGCCGCTGCAGCGCCTCGCCGCCTTTCTGGGCGATCGAGACGTAGAGAGTCTTGTAGCCCGTAGATTCGGGGAAAAGACGCTTGACGTCCCGGTCCGGGTCGTTGAGCTCGCAGCCTACCGCGGCGAAAAGGGGCGCCCCGGCGATCATGAGGATAAGAATCACGGCCAAGAAATTTTTCATGTTAAAACCGTATTCCTTTGTAGGTGTAGACCTGGAAGATCATGCGCGAATCCTTCGTTTCTTTATCATACATATACATCGCCCGAAGCGTCCAATCCGGATGGGCCAGGTACGTCGCGCCGGCCGAGAACTGGACCTGGGTCATGCCCATCGTCCTGAACACGACGGGCTGGACTTCGAGTTTCAGCCGGCCTTCCTCAAGCAGGTTCAGTCCGGAGCGCCAAAACAGGGCATACGTGCTCTGTCCGCCTTTTTTTCCGGCGATCAGTTCGATTCGATTTTCCACGTTGTTCCAGAGCCAAGCTGCGTCAAGAGCGGCCAGCGCGGATTCCATCGGTTCTTCAGAAACGAGGTGATAGCCCATGACATCGAGAAGCTTTCCATATCCGGCCGAGAAGCCGATGTTGTAGTTCTCCCGGTTAAGAACGCCCTTGGAGACTCGCGCCGCCAGAAAAAAATTGCCATTGAAATGGAGCGGCATGCCCGATCCCGTGGTCAGAGACAGGCCGGCATTTCCCCAGGCCGTGTCGCGTTCGACTCCGACGCCCCAGTCGCGGTCGAAACCGAAGCCGTTCATGGCCAGCGGCTGGAGAAGCTGAGCGTGACTGTCGAAATATGAGGAGAGGCCGAACTTCGGACGGTTGTGGCCGATCCAGATGTCCCCGGCTCTTGTCTTGAATTTCAGAAAGGCATTGTAGAGCTGGGGCTCTACGGTTTTGTCCCCTTCGGAATTGACCGCCAGCCGCCCCTGCACGGCGAGGACCGCGATATCGCCTGCCGCTCCCGAGAAGCGCTGGACGTAATCGAACCCCAGGCTCGGTTTCTGCATGACCTCTTCGCGGCTCATGGAGAAGAAGACGGCTTTTTTCGCCGCCGACGACCAGCCGGCGACCGCCTGGGCTTCAAGATAGAAGAGATAGCTTGAGGCGAGGAGAGCATCGGTCCCCGCCCCGAGCATAAACAGGGCTAGGAGAAGGACTTTCTTAGACATCAAAAGTGATGCTGCCGTAATAGACCGGCTTCCCGTCCTTGAAAAAGGTCACCCGGACTTCCCAGTCGCCCGGCATGACGATATTGACCGGCATGAGGTAATCGTTCCTCCGGTTCAGCTTGAACTCCACGTCCCCGGAATCGTGGGCGCCGCGCATCGATGGCATGTCGGACCGGCCCTTGATGAGGGAGGGCGTGATCTGCTCGCCCTTCTTATTGAAGACCTGGATCTTGAGGATGACCGTGCCCATCTTCGGCTTTTCACTGAAGTCATAGACGACATAGTTTCCGTCGCCGAGCTCGTATTTCTTGCCTGTTTTCGGCATCGGTTTGTAGACGATCTCCTGGCTGCCGGAGGCGGCTTGAAGCCGGGCACCGGTCGCTACATATCCGGCCGTCACCGCCGCCGGACTCGCTGCCGAAAACAGGACCAAAGTCAGCCCACATCCCAGAGCGATCAGCGTTCCGCGTCTGTAGGTCATGGGGAACTCCTTGTTCGAGCGAAAATATACTATTCCTCTAGAATCAATAGTATAAAGCTTCGATCCCGTCCTGTCAAAGGTAAGTTTCGGTGACCGTCAACTCAATCCATAATCCCCCCACACCCCCCTTTATTAAAGGGGGGAGCAGGGGGGATTAGGGGTTGTGATATCTATCACCGAAATTAAGAAGAAATTTCCGGGGCGTGGAACAGGCCGAAATTCGACAGCGTCGGGGCCGCCCGCGATCGTGTGATCCTGACACGGACCTTGGACGCCGTAACTTCGCGAAAGCGTAGCAGCCGTTTGTAACCGATGGTCGTCGCGCGGGCGATCTCTTTCCATTCGCCTCCGGTCCAAGCGTCCAAGACAAATTCCTCGATCCTCTGGCCGACCGTGATCTGTTCCTGAAGCATGGCCTCGTTGAATGCTTTGGCGGTGCCCAGGTCGAATGTGATCGTGGCGGCGGTCACGCCATCGTCCGTTGTCCAGAAGCTGTCTTTGTCGCCATCCGTAATGTTGGCCGGGCTAAAGGAACCGCCCTTTTTTGTTTGGGTCGCTGCCGCCTTCGCTCCTTGGGCAAGGTTCTCGGCGAACGTCGCCCGGAGGACATTTCCTATCCACCTCAAACGCTGAACATCGTTTTCGTGGATCAGGCCCCGTTTGTCGGGCGGCACGTTGAGCAGGAGCATGGCATTACCGCCGACAGTGCCGTAATAAATATCGAGCAGGTGCGGCAAAGACTTGACCAGACTGTCCTCCGCGGCGTGATAGAACCAGCCCGGCCGGATGGAGGTATCGACCTG